>NZ_JBFUIK010000029.1:0-43309 GCF_056401915.1 Cellulomonas sp. P4_D11
CGTCCGCACCGCCCGCCGAACCGACCGGCGGGCCTGTGGGCGGGGCTCCGTGTCCCCGGGCCGCGCGACCCGTCCGCGCTCGCGGGGCACCGCGCGGCAGGGTCGGGCGGTGCGGTTCACCCTGCTCCACCCCGACCCCGCCCGCGGCGGCGGCCTGTACCCGACCGACGTCGAGGCGGACCCAGGCACGGCGCTGACCGCACTGCGGCCGGCCCTGGCGCGCCTGAGCGGCTACGGCGGCTGGGCGGACGCACGGGTGCCGGTGTCCGTCGACGGGGTCGTCCTGGACGACCACCACCTCCTGGGGCAACCGCCGCTGGTCGACGGCTGCGTACTGCGCGCCGGCGTCGGCCGGCGACCGGCGGCTCTCGTGGCCGCGCACGCGCCGTGGCACGTGGCGGTCGTCGCCGGACCCGACTGCGGCGGGCTGCTCGCGGTTCCCGACGGGTGCACAGTGAGCATCCGACCGCCGACCGGAGCACCGGGCCGCAGACCACGCCACGACGGCGACCCGCCGTGGCGCGACGACGTTCTGGTGGTCGAGGACCCGACGATCGGGCACCTCCAGGTCCGCCGACGCGGCGACCGGGTGCAGGTGCGGCACGACGGCCGGGTCCGATGGCGGCGGTGGCGGCCGGACCGTCCGCGGCGCTGCGGCGCCTCCACGCTGGTCCTCCGGGGCACGCGCGCTCCCGAGCCGCACGAGCCCGCCGAACCAGGGCTCCTCGCCCGTCCCGCCACCTGGCTCACGCCGCTCGCCGGCTCCGTCGCGCTCGCCCTGGCTCTCCGGCAACCCGTGCTCGCCCTCGTGGGCCTCGCGGCGCCGCTCGTCACGCTGGGCACCGCCATCGTGACGAGGCTGCGACGCCGTTCCGCCGGCGGACCGCCCTCGGCTCGCGGACCCACCCGCGCCGTTGAGCTCGCCACCGGCCGCACCGAACGCGCGTCCGACCACCGGCACGCGCCGCTCGGCGCCGTCGACCCCGGGGCGGGGTCGGCGGCGGGTCCCCCGCTGCTTGGCGTCCGCGGCCCCGGGTCGGCCTCCATGGGAGACCCGCCGCGGCTGGATGTCGCGGCCACCGGGCCGGCGTCGCGGCTCCCGGGGCGCGCCGTCGCGACGCTGCGGGACCCTGCGGAGCTCGCCGTGGCGACGCTGCGGGCGCGCGGCACCGGCGCGCGCCCCGCGATCGTCGAGCCGCCGTGGGACCCGGGCGGGTCGCTGGCCGTCGTCGGACCCCGCGACCTCGCCATGCCGGTCGCACGCGCGGTCGTGGTCGGGACGCTCGGCACCCACCTGTCCGCGACGCTCACGGTGCGCACGCGACGCTCCGAGGACTGGGCCTGGTGCGCCTGGGCGGCCGACGGCGACGGTCTCGATGCCCTCGTCGTGGCCGACGACCCGCCCGACCCGGCCGCGCTGGCCCGGTGGCGATCGTCGGCATCGGCGACGCAGCGCCTGCTCGTGCTGGCAGGCAGCGCCGCCGACGTGCCGGCATGGTGCCGCGCACACCTGGCGGTGGGACCGCGATCGGTGCGGCTCGACGACGGCTCGGGCCCGGTGCGCGAGCTGCCCCGGCACGCCGTCTCGGCGGCGCACGCGCTCGCCCAGGTCCGCGCCGCGGCCGCCGCTCGCGCGGGCGCCAGTGGGCACGGCAGCGGTGACGTCCCGGAGCAGGTGGCGCTCGGCGCGCTCGACGGCATCCCCGCTCCCGAGCGGGTGGCCGAGGCGTGGTCGTCGCGCCGGCCGGGCCTCGTCGCGGCGCTCGGTGTCGGCACGGGCCGGCGCACGTTCGCCGTCGACCTCGTCGCGGACGGGCCGCACGTCCTCGTGGCGGGGACCACCGGCGCGGGCAAGTCCGAGCTGCTCGTGACGCTCGTCCTCGCGCTCGCGGTCACGCACCCGCCGGACCGCCTGGCGATCCTCCTCGTCGACTTCAAGGGCGGCACGGGCCTGGGCCCGGTGGCCGGGCTCCCGCACGTGCTGGAGCACGTGACCGACCTCGACCCGGCGCACGCGCGACGGGTCCTCACCGCGCTGCGCGCCGAGCTCCGCCGACGCGAGTCCATCCTCTCCGGGGCCGGCGCCCGCGATGTGCGCGACCTGGACGCCCCGGGGTCGCCCCCGCGGCTGCTGGTCGTCGTCGACGAGCTCCGCGCGCTCACCGAGGACGTCCCGGACGCGTCCGCGACGCTCACCCGGATCGCCGCCCAGGGCCGCGCGCTGGGCGTCCACCTCGTCCTGGCCACGCAGCGGCCGGCCGGGGCGATCGGAGCGGACCTGCGCGCCAACGTCGCGCTCCGGGTCGCCCTGCGCGTCACCGACACGGCCGACTCCACGGACGTCCTCGACGCCCCCGACGCCGCTCGGATCGACCCGGCCACCCCGGGACGCGCCTGGGTGCGCCGGGGCACGCGGTCGCTCGAGCCGGTCCAGGTGGCCCGGGCGGTCGCGGCGAGCGCGGAGCCGGCCGTCCGCCCGGCCCGGGCGTGGTCCAGCGGCGGCGCCTGGACACCCGGGGCCGTCGAACCCGGCGCGACGGGCCTCGAGACACCTGCCTTCGCGCCGGAGCCGCCACCGATGACGTCCGCCACCCGGCAGACCGCCGTCGACGCGGCACAGGACGCCGCCGCGAAAGCGCCGCGCCACACCGTTGACGACGTCGCGAGGTGGGTGGACGCTGCGGCGCGCGCCGCTCGTGGGCGGCCGAGCGCAGGCCGACCCCCCTGGTTGCCCGCGCTGCCCGCCGAGGTAGGGGTGGCCGACGTCCCCCACGGTCCGGGGTTCCCGATCGCGGTCGCGGACCACCCCGACGAGCTGCGCCGCGGCGCCGTGCGCTGGGACCCGGGCGCCGGACACCTGCTGGTGCTCGGCGGCCCCCGGTCGGGCCGGACGACGACCCTGGTCACCGCGGGGGTCGGTGCGCTCGAGCGCGGCTGGCACGTGCACGCCGTCGGGCTGCCCGCCGAGGCGATCGGTCAGCTCCGCGGCCGCGACCGGTACGGCGGTCTCGGCAGCGTCCTGGAGCCGGACGACGCGCGCGCGACCGCTCGGCTGCTCGAGCTGCTCGCCGACGCCGCCGCGCCGTCCGTGCTCCTCGTCGACCGCCTGGACCTGGTCCTCGAGTCCCTCGGCGGGCTCGCTCGCGGCGCCGGCGCGGACCGGCTGACAGCCCTCTGGCGCGGGGCCGCGCGAGGGACCGCCGTCGCCGCCGGTGCCGACGCGTGCGCGTCCGCGATGCACCACGCCGGCGCGTTCGCCCAGCGTCTCGTCCTGCCGCTGCCGGACGCGACGCTCGACGCCCTCGCGGGCGTGCCCGCGGCCCTGGCCGGCCGGCGGTCGACGCCGGGCCGGGCGGTCCACCTGCACGCGGCCGGCGCGGAGCTCTGCCAGGTCGCGCTGCCCCGCCACCCGGACCAGGAGGCGGGCCCGCGGCGCTCACGGCACGCGGACGAGCGGTTCGACGGTGCCGTGATCGTGGGACCCGCGTTCGACGCGGAGAAGAGGGTCGCCGGTCCCGCGATCGTGGGACCCGCGTTCGACGCGGACGCGAGGGTCGCCGGCTCACCCTGGGCGACGAGGCTCGGGCAGACCGGACCGGGCAGCCCGGTCCACGCCACGCCCGCGGACCACGCCGAGCATCGGGCCGGCCCCGTCCTCGTCCGCACCCTGCCCGACCGCGCCGACCTGCCCGAGAGGTTGCCTGCTCCGTCGGCGACGCTCGAGGTCCCGCTCGGCCCGGGCGGCGACGATGCCCGGGTCGTCTGGGTGGACCTGACGCACGGGCTGCTCGTGGCAGGACCGCCGGGATCCGGCCGCAGCACCGCCCTCGAGCTGGTGGCGCGGACGCTCGTCCGATCCGCGCGGCACCCGCTGCGGCTGGTCGATCCGTCCGTCGCCGATGCCCCGGCGATCCCCGGGGTGCGGGACGTCGGACCCGCGGACCTGCTCGACGCGTGCCGGGCGACGAGCGGACCGCCCGTGGTCCTGGCCGACGACCTCGACGACCTCGAACGGGTCCACCCGTCGCTCGGCGACCTCCTCGCCTCCGTCGGGGCCGCGAGCATTGTCGCCGCGGTCACCTCGGCGTCGGCGGTCCACGCGCTGCGGGGAGCTGTCCCGACCCTCCTGCGACGCCGGCGCGCCCTCGTGCTGGACGTGCACGACCCGGCGTCGGCCGAGCTCGTCGGCCCGCGCGCTCCCTGGAGCGTGGACCCACGCCGCCGCCCGCCGGGCCGCGGTGTGCTGCTGCGCGGGCGCGACGCGCTCGTCGTGCAGGTCTGGTCCCCTACTCCGGGGCGTCCCGGGGCGAGGTCGTGACGGCGACGACCGACGGCAGCAGCAGGCCGACGCCGACCAGGGTCGCGACGACCAGGACCACGACCGCCCAGGCGGACGGCTGCGCCCCGAGCCAGCCCAGCGCGAGCACGACCAGGAGGATCTGCCACATGATCACCGGCGACCGGGCCCAGCGACGCCCGCGCCAGAGCCCCCGCGCGGCGAGCAGGAGGAGGAGTGCGATGCCGATGCCGAATGCGGCGAGGAACAGGCTGGCGCCCGGCATCGTCGCCGCGCCGCGCACCACGTCCGCGGTCCAGGCGATGCCGAGCCCGAGGAAGGCGGCGGCCTCAAGGATCACCAGGAGGCACACGAGCAGCAGGAGGGCGGGGCGTCGGTCGGTCACACGCAGGAGCGTAGGCACCCGTCCTGACCTGGGTCGATCCGCTCCGGGCTCGGCTGCGCTGATACCACGCCGTGAAGGTGTCTCACGCCACGACGTGACGCCGATCACCCCGTCCGATCGGCGCGTTGACCTGGACATATGTCCAAGAATGCCCCTCACCTGCAGCAACACGCGGGCTCAGGGCGCACACGGGTGAATCACAGGTGTGACGAACGCCTCAGTCGTTACGGAGATGAAACCTTCCCGTAACCCCTTGTGCAGTCCCCATACCGGTGCGAGCCTTGTTGCAGCAAGGAACCCACCCCCGATCTCACGTTCAGACACGCGCGCCCTGACCCCGGGCGCCGGCTCGGCGTGTGCCTAGGAGAGCAACCATGGATTGGCGCCACCGCGCAGCGTGTCTCGACGAGGACCCGGAGCTGTTCTTCCCCATCGGGAACACCGGCCCCGCGCTGCTCCAGATCGACGAGGCGAAGGCCGTCTGCCGCCGCTGCCCCGTCGTCGACACGTGCCTGAAGTGGGCCATCGAGACCGGTCAGGACGCGGGCGTCTGGGGCGGCCTCTCCGAGGACGAGCGCCGAGCCCTCAAGCGCCGCACCGCGCGCCAGCGCCGCGCCAGCTGATCTCTGGCTCCACCGGCCCCGTCACGCTCCGCGTGGCGGGGCCGAGCCACGTCCGGGCGCGTCAGATGAGCGAGGCGGCGTCGCGCGGTGCACGGAGCCGCGCCTCGATGACCACGGACGTCCCGCCGCCCTCGCGGCCGGTCCACTCGATGGTCCCGCGCATCTCGTTGGTGACCAGGGTCGAGACGATCTGCGTCCCGAGCCCGGTGCCCGCGCCGCGCTCGGTGGGCAGGCCCGACCCGTCGTCGGCCACCTCCACCCGCAGCTGGTCGTCCTGACGGTCGACGATCACCTCGACCGTCCCGGACTCCCGCCCCTCGAACCCGTGCTCGACGGCGTTGGTGACCAGCTCCGTGAGGATCAGGGCCAGCGCGGTGGCGTCCTCGGCCGGGATCGACCCGAACGACCCGCGCACCAGCGTGCGGACGTGGGCTCCCTCGGTCGCGACGTCGGCGGCGAGCCGCAGGCTCCGACCGACGAGGTCGTCGAA
The DNA here is from genome assembly GCF_056401915.1 of Cellulomonas sp. P4_D11. NCBI lineage: Bacteria > Bacillati > Actinomycetota > Actinomycetes > Micrococcales > Cellulomonadaceae > Cellulomonas > Cellulomonas sp. P4_D11. Next base: position 5,796 of record NZ_JBFUIK010000029.1, read on the forward strand.
GGGCACGCTCTCGTCGAGCGTCTGCGACAGCGTCTCGTGGACGAGCGCGATCGTCGCCACCCGCCGCATGGCCTCGCCGAGGGCCTCCTTGGCCTCCGGCGAGTCGACCCGGCGGGACTGGAGCCGCAGCAGCGCGGCCACGGTCTGCAGGTTGTTCTTCACGCGGTGGTGGATCTCGCGGATCGTCGCGTCCTTCGTGATGAGCTCGCGCTCGCGTCGTCGCAGCTCGGACACGTCGCGGCACAGGAGCACCGCGCCGACGCGCTGGCCGTGCTCGGTGAGGGGCACGGCCCGCAGCGAGAGCGCCACGCCGCGCGCCTCGACGTCCACGCGCCACGGTGCCCGGCCCATGAGCACCAGCGGCATCGACTCGTCCACGGTGTCGTGCTGCTCGATGAGCTCGGCCGTCACCTCGACCAGGGACCGGCCGACGAGGTCGCCCACCACCCCGAGCCGGTGGAAGCAGGACAGGGCGTTGGGGCTGGCGTACAGCACCTCGCCCTCGGAGTTGAGGCGCACGAGCCCGTCGCCGACACGAGGCGCGCCACGCCGCGGACCCGTCGGCGCGTCGGGCGCGGGGAACTCGCCGCGCCCGACCATCGCGAAGATGTCGTCGGCAGCCTCGACGTAGTTGAGCTCGAGCCGGCTGGGCGTCCGGGCGCCGCCCAGGTTGGTCTGGCGCGCGAGCACCGCGATGGCGCGGCCGCGGCGGACCACGGGGACGGCCTCCTCGCGCACGGCGTAGGACCCGAACCAGCGCGGCTCGCGCGAGCGCTGCGCGGCACGCTCGTCGAGCGAGCGCTGCAGCTGCGGCCGCTGACCCTCCGGGGCGCTCGAGCCGACGACGTCGTCGTAGTGCACGGTCGCGCCGGTCGACGGGCGGCACTGCGCGATCGCGACGAAGTCGCCGTCCGCCGTCGGCAGCCAGAGCACCAGGTCGGCGAACGCGAGGTCGGACAGCACCTGCCAGTCGCCGACGAGCAGGTGCAGCCACTCGAGGTCATGGGCGTCGAGCGCGGCATGACGAGCGGCGAGGGTGCTCAGCGTGGACACGGGGACCAGGGTAGGTGTCTGCGCAGCGGCGGCGGGCAGGACGGCCAGGTCGTGGGCAGATAGCCTCGGACCACACCCCGACCCCTGAAGGACCCGCCGTGCGACTGAGCGTGACGCTCGACCTGCCGACCGACGCCCATGCGGCGGCGCGACTGCTCGCCGACCCCGACTACGTGCACGAGAAGGTTCGCGCCAGCGGCGCGCTCGAGCAGCACGTGGACATCACCGGCTCGCCCGACGACGCGTTCACCGTGACCACGCGCCGCGCGCTGCCCACGGACCAGATCCCTGCGCACCTGCGCAGCTTCGTCGGCACCCGGATCGACGTGCGCCAGGTCGAGGCGTGGGAGGCACCCGGGCCGGACGGGTCGCGGGTCGGCAGCGTCGTCGTGGAGATCGCGGGGGCACCCGTGCGGCTCAGCGGGCGGACCGCGCTCGCGCCGGCGGCCGCGGGGTCCACCACCGTCACGTACGACGGCGAGCTGCGCGCGACGGTGCCCCTCTTCGGCTCCGCGATCGAGCAGGCGACGGCCGGGGCGATCCGGTCCGCCCTCGAGGTCGAGCAGGATGTGGCGCGGCGTTGGATCGCGGGTCACGGACAGGCGCCGCAGCCGTAACGATTCGGTAACACGGACCGGTGTCCATATCGCTCTGACCTGCGCAAACGTTGGTGTGGGATCGCTACCACGCCGCAACACGCACCCGCGCTCCTTGACACCTGCGGGGCCGCCGACGACAGTATCCGCAGCGCGTGGGAACGCTCCCGCATCACTGCGGATGGGAACGTGTCCACGCCGGGTCCACACGGCCCAACCCGACGTCCGTCCGCGCCCCCTGCGGCGAGCGGTCGGCGGGTGCCCTAGGGGTACGGCGAGGACGCCGTCCGACTGACAAGGGAGTCACAGTGCGCAAGACCACTAGCAAGATGTGGGCGGCCGCGGCGGGGGTCACGGGCATCGCCCTCCTCGCCACCGCCTGCTCCGGCAGCTCGGACACGCCCAGCGACGAGGGCTCCGACGGCGGTGCAGCCGAGAACATCACGCTGACGCTCGGCACCTTCAACGAGCCCGGCTACACGGACGAGATGTTCAAGGCTTACGAGGACGCCAACCCGGGCATCACGATCGAGAACAAGAAGGCCGCGACCTCGAACGAGGCCCGCGACAACCTGAACACGCGCCTCGCGTCGGGTTCCGGTGCCTCTGACGTCGAGATGATCGAGATCGACTGGCTCCCCGAGCTCATGCAGTACCCGGACAAGTTCGTCGACCTGACGGACCCGGCCCTCGACGGCCGCTGGCTCGACTGGAAGGTCGCGCAGGCCACGACGCCCGACGGCGTCCTGCTGGGCTACGGCACCGACATCGGCCCCGAGGCCATCGCGTACCGCTCCGACCTGTTCGCCGCTGCCGGCCTGCCGACGGACCGCGAGGCCGTCGCCGAGCTGCTCGGTGGCAAGGACGCCACGTGGGACAAGTACTTCGAGGTCGGCAAGCAGTACCAGACCGCCACGGGCAAGCCCTTCTTCGACGCCGCCGGTGCCATCTACCAGGGCATGATCAACCAGGTCGAGAACGCGTACGAGGACAACGACGGCACGATCATCGCCGCCACGAACCCCGACGTGAAGGACATCTACGACGCCGTCACCAAGGCCTCGGTCACCGACAACCTGTCGGCGCACCTGGGCCAGTGGAGCGACGACTGGACCGCCTCGTTCCAGAACGACGGCTTCGCGACCATGCTGGCCCCGGGCTGGATGCTCGGTGTCATCGAGGGCAACTCGGCCGGCGTGACCGGCTGGGACATCGCGGACGTCTTCCCCGGCGGCGCCGGCAACTGGGGCGGCTCGTTCATGACGGTCCCCGCCCAGGGCAAGCACACCGAGGAGGCGAAGAAGTTCGCCGCCTGGCTGACGGCTCCGGAGCAGCAGCTCCAGGCCTACAAGAACAAGGGCACGTTCCCGAGCCAGACCGAGGCGCTGTCCTCGGACGAGCTGCTCAGCTCCACGAACGCGTTCTTCAACAACGCTCCGGCCGGCCAGATCCTGGCCAACCGCGCCGTGGGCATCGTCGCCCCTTTCAAGGGCCCGAACTACTTCGCCGTCAACGACGCGATGCAGTCGGCTCTGACCGAGGTCGACGTCAACGGTGGTGACCCCGCTGCTCAGTGGGACACCTTCGTGAGCGCGGTCAACGCACTCGGCTGACCCTAGCCAGGGGCCGGGCCGGTGGGTCACCCATCGGCCCGGCCCCGCCAGCGTAGGCTCCTGCCCACCAGCACGAAGGACTCCTGATGGTCACCTCCACCACCCCGCCTCAGCTGGACCGCGGTCCGCAGCCTGACCCCGAGCGCCTGCCGCGCCGGGTCGGGTTCAGCCAGACCCTCGGTCGCTGGGACGTCAAGGTCTCCCCCTACCTCTACATCTCCCCGTTCTTCCTGCTCTTCGCGCTCACGGGCCTGTTCCCCCTCGCGTACACGGCCGTGGTGTCGTTGCACGACTGGAACCTCATCGGCGGCAAGGGTGACTTCGTCGGGCTGCAGAACTATCTCTTCGTGCTCCAGGAGCCCAACTTCTGGAAGAGCATCCGCAACACCTTCAGCATCTTCTTCCTGTCGACGATCCCCCAGCTGATCATCGCGATCGTGCTCGCGGCCCTCCTCGACGCGAACCTGCGTGCCCGGACGTTCTGGCGCATGGGTGTGCTGCTGCCGTACGTCGTGGCGCCGGTCGCGGTCAGCCTCATCTTCGGCAAGCTGTTCGCCGACAAGTCCGGCCTCATCAACACGGTGCTCGGCTACATCGGCATCGACCCGATCGGCTGGCACGCCCAGATCCTGCCCAGCCACATCGCGATCGCGACGATGGTCGACTTCCGCTGGACCGGGTACAACACCCTCATCCTGCTGGCCGCGATGCAGGCGATCCCGCGCGACCTCTACGAGGCGGCCGTCCTCGACGGTGCCACGCGCGTGCGCCAGTTCTTCTCCGTCACCGTGCCGATGCTGCGGCCGACGATCATCTTCGTCGTCATCACCTCGACCATCGGTGGCCTGCAGATCTTCGACGAGCCGCGCCTGTTCGACCAGACCGGCCAGGGTGGCCCGAGCCGTCAGTGGATGACGACGACCATGTACATCTACGAGCTGGGCTGGGGCAACCAGAAGAGCTTCGGACGCGCGTCCGCGGTCGCCTGGATCCTGTTCCTGATCATCGTGCTGATCGGCATCATCAACTTCTCGATCACCCGACGGATCTCGTCCGACACCTCGTCGACCAAGCGGAAGAAGGTCTCCCGATGAGCGCCCCCTCGCTCCCGGTCATCCGGCAGACGGCCGGCCGCGGCGCCGCGCGTGCCGCCGGGCGGAGCCGCTCCACAGCCGCCGGGTCCGAGCGTCGTCCGGGCTGGGTCACGTACACCCTGCTCGCGGTGGCCATCGTCCTGGCGATCGCGCCGCTGTACTACGCGTTCCTGCTCGCGTCGTCGAACTCGGCGTACATCGCGCAGCACCCGATCCCGTCGCTGATCCCGCAGGGCGAGTTCTTCGACAACGTCGGCAAGGTTCTCAACGGCGACATCCAGTTCTGGAAGGCGCTCGGCAACTCGATCATCGTCGGCACGATCACCGCGCTCTCCGTGGTGCTCTTCTCGACGCTCGCCGGGTTCTCGTTCTCGAAGCTCCGCTTCCGCGGCCGCAGCGGACTGCTCGTGTTCGTCATCGCCACCACGGCCGTGCCGACGCAGCTGGGCATCGTGCCGCTCTTCATCGTGATGTCGCAGCTCGGCTGGACCGGCAAGCTCGTCGCCGTCATCGTGCCGGGCCTGGTCACGGCGTTCGGCGTCTTCTGGATGACGCAGTACCTGGAGTCGGCGCTGCCCTACGAGCTCGTCGAGGCCGCCCGCGTGGACGGCGCGTCGATGATCCGGACGTTCTGGCACATCGCCCTCCCGGCGGCGCGCCCGGCGGCCGTCATGCTCGGCCTCTTCACGTTCGTCGCCTCGTGGACGAACTTCTTCTGGCCGTTCATCGTGCTCGGACCGCAGAACCCGACCCTGCCGGTGGCCATCCAGCTGCTGCAGGCGTCGTACTTCAAGGACATGTCGCTGATCATGGCGGGCGTCACCGTCTCCACGATCCCGCTCATCATCCTGTTCTTCGTCGCCGGTCGACAGCTCGTGGCCGGCATCATGCAGGGTGCCGTCAAGGGCTGAGCCCCGCACACTGTTCACGGCACGTCCCGGACGTCGCGTCGTCACCGACCGGCAGCCCGGCCGACGGGTTGGGCGGGGTAATCCCCCAGCACCCCGCCCACCCCGTCACCAGCTCGTCATCGCTGCTTCGGCAGCCACAGGAGGGAAGACCAACGGTGGTCGACAACATCCCGGTCCACGTGGACCCTGCGCGGCCCCCCGCGCCGACGCTCGAGCAGGTTGCCGAGCGCGCAGGAGTCTCGCGCTCGACAGCCTCTCGCGCCATCAACGGCGGCCTGCGCGTGTCTCCCGAGGCCCTCGCCTCGGTCGAGGCCGCGGTCTCCGACCTCGGCTACACCCCGAACCGCGCCGCCCGCTCGCTGGTCACCAAGCGCACGGACTCGATCGCCCTGGTGGTGCCCGAGCCCGACGAGCGCGTCCTGTCGGACCCGTTCTTCGCCGGCACGCTCAACGGCCTGAGCACGGCCCTCGTCGACTCCGACATCCAGGTCGTCCTCGTGATCGCGCGCCCCGGCGAGAGCGAGCGCACCGTCCGCTACCTGCGCAACGGGCACGTGGACGGCGCGATCGTGGTGTCCCACCACGCCAACGACGAGCTCGACCGGGCGCTGCAGATCTCGCGCGTGCCCAACGTCTTCGTCGGACGGCCGCTGTCCGCCGACGAGCGCGACGTGCAGTACGTCGACACCGACAACGTCGAGGGCGGCCGGCTGGCCACCCAGCACCTGATCGACCGGGGCTGCCGGCGCATCGCGACGATCGCCGGACCGGCCGACATGTCCGCCGGCATCGACCGCCTGACGGGCTGGCGCAACGCCATGCAGTCCGCCGGGATGAGCGACGACGCCGTCGTGCACGGGGACTTCACCATGGCGTCGGGCACCATCGCCGCGCGCGAGCTGCTGGCCCGGCACCCCGACGTCGACGCCATCTTCATCGCGTCGGACCTCATGGCCGCCGGTGCGCTCACGGTGCTGGCGGAGCACGGCAAGGACGTCCCCGGCGACGTCGCCGTCGTCGGCTACGACAACCTCGGCGTCGCCGCGTCGACCACTCCCCCGCTGACCAGCGTCATCCAGCCGGTCGTCGCGATGGCGCGCGCGGCGGGCGCCCGCCTGCTGGACCAGCTCAACGGCGCGCCGCCGTCGCCGCCGCTCATCTTCGCCCCGGAGCTCGTCATCAGGGCGTCGGCCTAGCTCGTCAGGGCGTCGGCGCAGCGGGAGCGCGCCGAACGGTCGCGAGGGCCCGGTGGGATCTCCCACCGGGCCCTCGCCTCGTCCGGGCGTCAGTCGGCCGCGGGCGGCACGTGGCCGAAGCGGTGCAGCGTGCGGCTCACGGCCTGCTCGCGGACGACCGTGAGCAGCTCCCGCGCCCCGCTGGCCAGCACGGGCCCGTCGAGCACGGTGACCTCGCCGACGCGCACGGCAGCCGCCTCGCGCAGGCCGGGCGCCGAGCCGATGACCCGGACCCGCCCGCTGACGAGCCCGGCGCGCACCCGGCGGGCGAACGCCTCGTCGGACTCCGTGGCCGCGTCGCTCACCGTCACCGGGACACCCGCGGTGGACGCCGCGTGCCGCACGCGCGCGACGTCGCGGTCGCGGGCGTCGGAGCCGACGCGCACCACGAGGTGGGGCACCGGCCGGTAGCGCAGGATGTTGGCCTCGACCCGCAGCCCGGACGGGTCGTGCTCGCGCGCGAGGTCGTCCGCCCACACCCGGTCGTCGTCGCGGGAGGCCCACGCGAGCCAGCCGGCGTCGTCCTGCGGGACGTCGGGCGCGTCCTGCCACCGACCGATCTGCGCGACGTAGTGCGGGCCGCCGGCCTTCGCGCCGGGTCCGACGGTGGACGCCTTCCAGCCGCCGAAGGGCTGGCGCTGCACGATCGCCCCCGTGATGTGCCGGTTGACGTACGCGTTGCCCACCTCCACGCGGCTCAGCCAGTGCTCGATCTCGTCCTCGTCGAGCGAGTGGAGGCCGCCGGTCAGGCCGAACGCGACCGCGTTCTGCAGGTCGATCGCCTCGTCGAGGGTCTCGACGCGCATGACGCCGAGAACCGGCCCGAAGCACTCGGTGGTGTGGAACCACGAGCCGGGCGCGACGCCGTGCTTGACGCCCGGGGTCCACTGGCGGCCCTCGTCGTCGAGCTTCCGGGGGGCGACGAGCCACGACTCCCCCGCGTCGAGCGTGGTCAGCGCCCGCAGCAGCTTGCCCGACGCGGGCTCGGTGAGGGGACCCACGGCGGTGCCGAGGTCGGTCGCCGGCCCGACCCGCAGCGACGCGACGGAGTCGGCGAGCTGGCGGCGCAGCCGGTCGGACCGGCCCGCGGTGCCGACGAGGATCGCGAGCGAGGCGGCGGAGCACTTCTGACCGGCGTGCCCGAAGGCGCTGCGGACCAGGTCGGCCACCGCCAGGTCCACGTCCGCCGACGGCGTGATGATCAGCGCGTTCTTGCCGGACGTCTCGGCCAGGACGTCGAGGTCGGGCCGCCAGCCCGCGAACAGCTGCGCGGTCTCGATCGACCCTGTCAGCACCACCCGGGCGACGTCGGGGTGGGTGACCAGGCGTCGCCCGACGTCGCCCTCCGGGCTGAGCACGACGGTGAGGATGCCGGCGGGTGCTCCGGCGGCGTCGAGCCCGCGCTGGATCGCCGCCATGGCGACCTGACCGCAGCGCGGTGCCTGGGGCGCGGGCTTGACCAGCACCGGGCTGCCGGCGGCCAGCGACGCGAGCACGGAGCCGACCGGGATGGCGACGGGGAAGTTCCACGGGGGCGTGACGACGGTCAGCCCCTCGGGCCGGTGCACGGCACCCGCCACCACCCCATCGGTCAGGTCCGCGGCGCGCTCGGCGTAGTAGCGCGCGAAGTCGACGGCCTCGCTCACCTCGGGGTCGGCCTCCGCGACGGTCTTGCCGGTCTCGTGGACCATCGTCGCGACCAGGTCCGCGCGCGCGTCCTCGAGGGCGGCGGCGACCGCGTGCAGGGCGCGGGCGCGCTCGGCGGGCGCCGTGGCGGCCCACGCGGGCAGGGCCGCGGCGGCCCGGGCGACGACGACGTCCACCTCGTCGACCGTCCCGACGGTGACCGCCCCGTCGGGGGTCGGCACGTCGCGAGCCACGATCCCTCGGGCCCAGGCGCGCGCGACGCCCACGGCAGGGTCGGTGTCGGGGGTGTTGACGAAGCCGTCTGCCGCGGGCGCGTCGGCGAACGGCCGGGCGGCGCGGCGGGCGGCCGTCGAGGGCAGGTCGCGGTCGCGGAACGCGACCCGGAACGCCTCCTCCTGCCCGTGCATCGCCTCACCAGGAGCGAAGAGCGCGTGCAGGAAGTTCTGGCTGGCGGAGTTCTCCTCCAGGCGCCGCACCAGGTAGGAGATCGCGACGTCGAAGTCGTGGCGCGCGACCACCGGCGTGTAGAGCAGAACAGCGCCGACCTCGTCGCGGACCGCGCGGGCCTGGGCGGGCGCCATGCCCTGCAGCATCTCGATGTCGAGCGCCTCCGAGACGCCGCGCTGCTGCGCGATCAGGTGCGCGGCCGCGACGTGGAAGAGGTTGTGGCTGGCGACCCCGACGCGCAGGGCCTGCGTGCGCGCCGGGTCGAGCGCGCGGTCGACCAGCCGCAGGTACGCGGCGTCGACCTCGGCCTTCGAGCCGTACGGCGCCTGCGGCCAGCCGTGCAGCTCGGACTCGACCTGCTCCATCGCCAGGTTGGCGCCCTTGACCAGCCGCACCTTCAGGCGCGCACCGCCGGCCTCGCGCCGCTCCTGGGCGATCGCGGTGAGCTCCTCGAGCGCGTCCGCGGCGTCGGGCAGGTAGGCCTGCAGCACGATGCCCGCCTCCGCGGCGAGCAGCTCGGGGTCGGAGACCAACCGCTCGAACACGCGCAGGGTCAGCGTGAGGTCGCGGTACTCCTCCATGTCGAGGTTGAGGAACGTGCCGTGACGCGCCGCCGTCAGGTAGAGCGGCCGCAGGCGCTCGACGACCCGCGCGACGCTGGCCTCGGTGTCCCAGGTGGACAGCTGGCTGGCGACGGCGGACACCTTGACGGACACGTAGTCGACGTCGGGCCGCTCGACCAGGGCCTGCACGCGGGCCAGGCGGGCGGTGGCCTCGCGCTCGCCGAGCACGGCCTCGCCCAGCAGGTTGAGGTTGAGCCGGAAGCCCTCCGCCCGCGTCGCGGCGAGGTGCTTGGCCAGGCCGGGGCCGTCGTCGGCGACCAGGTGACCGACGAGGCTGCGCAGGCGCTGCCGCGCGGCGGGCACGACAACGCCGGGCAGCACGGGCGCCACGCGAGCCCCGGCGCCGAGCATCGCGCGGTCCAGCGTGCCGAGGAAGCCGGACGCGTCGCCCGAGGTCAGGCCGGCCAGCTCCCGCGCCGCCACGCGGACGTCCTGGGGCCGCGCGACGCGGTCGACGAAGCGCACCGCCAGCTCGAGCCCGGCGGGGTCGGCGACCAGCGCCGCCAGCCGACCGGTGGTCCGCCGTTCGGTGGCCGTCTGGCCCTCCGCCGTCGCCGAGAGCCAGCTTCTGGCCAGCCGGATCGCGTCCTCGGTGACGTCGCCTGTGGTCGACATGGTGCTCCTCGTCCTCCTGGGTGGACCGGGTCTCGGCCCGGTGCCAAGTCTGTGCCGTCGAGGACCGTCCTGCGACGCGCCTCGCCCGGATGCCGGTCGGTCGCCCGGTCAGTGTCGCGCCGCGGTGGGACCGGCCGCTCACGACGGCATCGTGCGGATGAGCCGACACCACTGTCGACCCACCCGTGACCACCATGATCGCTCCTGCCCGCCGTGCGCTCCTCGCCGGCGTCGCCCTCACCGTGTCCCCGCCGTGCGCGTCCACGACGACGCGCAGGGCTGCTGAGCCGCGCCGCGCACCGGGTGAAACTCGCGCCGAGGACCGTCCGTGCCCGTGGGCTCTGACCAGCCACGTCGGGTGCGCGCGCCCACCTTGTCCGAAATCATCGTGCCCGCGCCTCGGACACTCCCGGCTCGCCCTTCGGGCCTGCCGGGCGCGGGCCGAAAGCGGTGACAAGGTGGGGGACGTGACGGACCTCACAGCGGAGACCCCGCAGCAGACCACGCCCCTCGCCACCGCCCAGGCACAGCTCGCCTCGGCCGTCGAGATCCTCGGCTACCCCGAGGGGCTCCACCGCATGCTCGCCACACCCCGGCGCGAGATGAACGTCGCTGTCCCCCTGCGTCGGGACAACGGCGAGATCGAGCTGTTCACCGGGTACCGCGTGCAGCACAACATCTCCCGTGGCCCGGGCAAGGGCGGGCTGCGCTACTCGGCCTCCGTCGACGTCGACGAGGTGCGGGCGCTCGCCATGTGGATGACCTGGAAGTGCGCGGTCGTCGACGTGCCCTACGGTGGCGCCAAGGGCGGCGTCACCATCGACCCCCGGCTGTACTCGCAGGCCGAGCTCGAGCGCGTCACGCGCCGCTACACCAGCGAGATCATGCCGATCATCGGGCCGGAGCGGGACATCATGGCGCCGGACATCGGCACCAACGAGCAGACCATGGCCTGGGTCATGGACACGTACTCGGTGAACCTCGGCTACACCATCCCCGCCGTGACCACCGGCAAGCCGCTGGCGGTCGGCGGCTCCCTCGGGCGCGCGACGGCCACGTCCCGCGGCGTCGTGCACTCGGCCTCGGCCGCCCTCGGTGACGCGGGCGTGCGCCTCGACGAGGTGAGCGCGGCGGTGCAGGGCTTCGGCAAGGTCGGCTCGCACGCGGCGCGGTTCCTGCACGACGCCGGTACCCGCGTGGTCGCGGTCAGCGACGAGCAGGGCGGCGTGATGAACGGCGACGGCCTCGACATCATCGCCCTCGTGCGGCACGTGGACGCGACGGGGACCGTCACCGGGTTCGAGGGCGGTTCGCCCATCGACAACGCCGAGCTCCTGGCGCTCGACGTGGACGTGCTCATCCCCGCGGCCGTCGAGGGCGTGCTCGACGGCGAGGCCGCCGGACGGGTCAAGGCGCGCTGGGTGGTCGAGGCGGCCAACGGCCCCACCACCCACGAGGGCGACCGCATCCTCGCCGAGCGCGGCGTCGTCGTCGTGCCCGACATCCTCGCCAACGCCGGCGGCGTCGTCGTGTCGTACTTCGAGTGGGTGCAGGCCAACCAGGCGTACTGGTGGACCGAGCAGGAGATCGAGGACCGCCTCGAGCACCGCATGATCTCGGCGCACCGGGCGGTCGCCGCCCTCGCCGGGGCGGAGGGCATCTCGCTGCGCGACGCCGCCCTCACCATCGGCGTCCGGCGCGTCGCCGAGGCGCACCAGATCCGGGGCCTCTACCCCTGACGGACCCCGCGGGAGTACGGACGGGGGCGCGGGTGTTGCTGACGAGGTGACTCGTCCGAACCCCGTGCCCCTGTCCGTGCTCGACACGTCGCCCGTCGCCGTCGGCCAGTCGTCGTCCGACGCCCTCGCCGCGACCACCACCCTCGCCCGCACCGCCGACGCCGCCGGGTACGCGCGGTTCTGGGTCGCCGAGCACCACGCGATGCCCGCCGTCGCGTCCACGTCCCCCGGCGTGCTGCTGGCGCACCTCGCGGCGGCCACCGACCGCATCCGGGTCGGCTCCGGCGGCGTCATGCTGCCCAACCACCCGACGCTCGTGGTCGCCGAGCAGTTCGCGATGCTCGAGGCGCTGCACCCGGGCCGCATCGACCTCGGCATCGGCCGCGCGCCCGGCGCCGACCCCATGACCGCGGCTGCCCTGCGCCGCACGGTCGAGGGCCTGGGTGCCGACGACTTCCCCGCCGAGGTGATCGACGTCCTCGCCCTGCTCGGCCAGGACCTGCCGGGCCGGTCGCCGTCCCTGCGCGCCACGCGCCTGTCCGCGACGCCGGCCGCGACGTCGACGCCCCAGGTGTGGCTGCTGGGCTCCAGCTCGTTCAGCGCCGAGCTGGCCGGGGAGCTGGGCCTGCCGTTCTCCTACGCCCACCACTTCAACACGGGCCACACCCTGCAGGCCGCCGACGCCTACCGCCGCGCCTTCCGGCCCTCACCCGTGCTCGACGCGCCCCGGCTCATGGTGTCCGCCTCGGTGCTGGTGGCCGACTCCGACGACGAGGCCGCCTACCTCTCCGGGCCGAGCCGGGTCATGGCGCTCTCGCTGCGGACCGGCCGGCCGCTCGGGCCGATCGTGTCCCCCGAGGACGCCGCCCGCGAGCTCGGTGCGCTGGACCCGGTGGCCGCCGCCGAGTTCTTCGCCCGCGTGCCCGGTACCCAGGTGGCCACGACCGCCGACCGCGCGGTCGACGAGCTGGCCGCCCTCGTCGCGCGCACCGGCGCCGACGAGCTGATGATCACCGGGACCGCGTACGACGTGGCCACCCGCGTGCACACCCTCGAGCAGGTCGCCGCCCGCTGGCCCGCGGTCGCGGTCGCCGCCTGACGGGTCGTCAGACCGGCGAGTCGCCCGCCGTCCGGTCCCGGACGAGCCGCGCGGACCCGGCGCCGTCGAGCACGAGGGTGTCGGCGTCGGGGGCCGACGCGGTGACGGCCTCACCGAGCAGGCGGAACACCCGCTGCTCGCAGGCCATCGCGTCCGGCGGGCCGGCCATGAGGGTCGAGACGACCGGGCCGAACGTCAGCGTGTCGCCGTCCAGCTCCCACGTCCCGCGGACCCGGTTGACGCCGGCCATGCCGAACACGACGCCGTCGCCGTCGAACGTCAGCCACGGGGTCGCGCGGCGCGGCCCCTCGACCTCGGCACCCTCGAGCGCCGTGAACCGCCAGGTACCCGCCAGATCGACCATCCGACGATGATGTCACCCGCGAGGCTGGCGGTCCGCCCAGGTCTCCAAGGTCACGCGCGGGCCCGTGTAGAAGGGCACCTCCTCGCGGACGTGCAGGCGCGCGTCGGTGGCGCGCAGGTCGCGCATGAGGTCGACGATGCGGTGCAGCTCCTGCGCCTCGAACGCGAGGATCCACTCGTAGTCGCCGAGCGCGAACGCCGAGACCGTGTTGGCGCGGACGTCGGCGTACCCGCGGGCCGCCTGGCCGTGCTCGACGAGCATCCGGCGGCGGTCGTCCTCGGGCAGCACGTACCAGTCGTACGACCGCACGAACGGGTACACGGTCATGTAGTCGCCCGCCGGCTCGCCCGCCAGGAACGCCGGGACGTGCGACCGGTTGAACTCGGCGGGGCGGTGCAGGCCGACCACCGACCACACCGGCAGCAGGTGCCGACCGAGGTCGCTCGCGCGCAGCCGCTGGTAGGCGCCCTGCACCTCCTCGATCGTCTCCGCGTGCCACCAGACCATGAGGTCCGCGTCCGCCCGCAGCCCGGCGACGTCGTACCACCCGCGCACCACGAGGCCGTCGTCGGCGACCGCGGCCAGCGCCGCGGTGATCAGCTCGGCGCGCTCGTCGTCGTCCTCGGGCAGCACCTCCTCGAGCGCGAAGACGCTCCACATCGTGTACCGGACCGTGGCGTTGAGGATCTCGGGGTCGTGCGTCATCTCGGGCGCTCCAGAGTGAGGGTTCAGGACCAGGGGTCGGTCGAGCAGGCGGCGGGGATGCCCGTGGGCTGGCCGGCGCGCATCTGGCAGCAGCCCGGGCGGCAGACGGACCGCCACGGCGGCAGGTCGCCGACCGTCGCCTCGTCCACGGGCCGGGCGGCGGCGTCGGCCGCGACGTCATCCGTCACGGGCGCCGCGCCGGACGCGTCGTCGTGGCGGGCCAGCGCGGCGCGCTCGAGCACGAGGTCGACGAGCCCGCGGACGAACGGCTCGCGCGTGCCGACGGTGTCGGCGCGGACGGCGGCGAGACCGAGCTCCGCGGCGGTGGCCAGCGCCTCGGTGTCGAGGTCGAACGCGACCTCCATGTGGTCCGAGATGAACCCGATCGGCGACAGGACCACGGCCTGCACGCCCTCGGCCGCCAGCGCGGCCAGGTGGTCGTTGACGTCGGGCTCGAGCCACGGCTGGGTGGGCGGCCCCGAGCGCGAGCAGTACGTGAGGTCCCACGTCACGGGCCGACCGAGCCGCTGCTCGACCGCTGCGGCGACCGTGGCCGCGACGTCGAGGTGCTGCGCGCTGTAGGACGCGCCGCTGAGCGTCGACGCCTCCTCCATCGTGTCCGGGATGGAGTGCGTGACGAACACCAGGCGGGCGTCGCGGCCGAGGGACTCGAACGCCTCAGTCACGGCGTCGACGTTCGCCTGCACGAAGCCGGGGTGGTTGAAGTAGGAGCGGACCTTGTCCACGACCAGGGGGTGCTCGCCCTCCCCGAGGCCGACGTCGAGGCCCAGCTCGTCGAGCGAGGCCCAGAGGTTCTCCCGGTACTGGCGGCAGCCCGAGTACGACGAGTACGCGCTGGTCACCAGGGCGACCATGCGCCGCGCGCCGTCCGCGTGGGCCGCCGCGAGGGCGTCGCGGGTGTACGGCTCCCAGTTGCGGTTGCCCCACAGCACGGGCAGCTCGATCCCGCGGCGCGCCAGCTCGTCGACGAGCGCCTTCTGCAGCGCCAGGTTCTGCCCGTTGATCGGGCTGGCCCCGCCGAAGTGGTGGTAGTGCTCGGCGACCGCGGCCAGCCGCTCGTCGGGGATGCCCTTGCCGGCCGTGACGTTGCGCAGGAACGGCAGCACGTCGTCGGGTCCGTCCGGGCCGCCGAACGAGAAGAGCAGCAGCGCGTCGTACGGGGCGACGGGGCTGGTCTCGGACGGGGGCGTGCGGGTGCTCACGGCGGTGTCAGGGGCCACCGTCCGATCATCGCACCGGCCGCGCGGCGCCCTCGCGGCGAGCGGCCGGACCGGCCCGTGAGATTGTCGAGACGCGTTGTCAGAAAGCGCTCCGACGCCCGGCGGCGACCTGCACCACCGGGCGTCGGGACGGGCGAACGCTGCGGACGCTCAGCCCTTGACGGCACCCCCGAGCCCGGCACCACGCAGGAACATCCGCTGGAAGATCAGGAACATGAGGATCGGGATGACGGTCGCGATCGCGTAGGCCGCCATCAGCGTCCCCTTGTCGGTGGTCGCCTCCAGCGAGGGCAGCCGGACGGACAACGGCTGCAGGTCCGGGTTGCGCAGGACCAGCAGCGGCCAGAGGAAGTCCTTCCACGACGCGATGACCGCGAACACGGACACCACGCCGAGGATCGGCTTGCTCATGGGCAGCACGATCGACCAGAACAGCCGGAACGGTCCGGCGCCGTCGACGCGCGCCGCCTCGAAGATCTCGCGCGGCAGGTTGTCGAAGAACCGCGCGACCAGGACCACGTTGAACGCGCTCGCGCCCGCGGGCAGCCACACGGCCCAGTACGAGTTGACCAGCGAGTGATCGATCACCGGCGGGTGCAGGATGATCAGGTAGAGCGGCACCAGCAGGACGACGGCCGGCACGAACAGGGTCGCCAGGACGAGACCCTGGGCGTAGCGGGCCCACCGCGGCCGCAGCACCGACAGGACGAACCCGCCCGTGGTCGCGACGAGCATCTGCGAGGCCCACGACCCCGCGGCCAGCACGACGGTGTTGACGAAGTACTTGCTGATGTCGATGTCGAACCACGCGTCGTGCAGGTTCGACCACTTGACGCCGTTCGGGAAGATCGCGAGCGGCGTGCGCAGGATGTCCTGCGTCGGCGTGATGGCGAACTTGGCGAGCAGGAGCAGCGGCCCGACGCACCACACGATCAGCAGGATCAGCAGGAGCACGTGCATCGTGTTCCAGGTGTGCCGCACGCGCGGGCGTCGCCAGTCGGCGGTGGAGACCGCGGTGCGGTCCTCCTCGGGCGGAGGCGTCTGCACACCCTCGGCGGGTCCGGTCGGGACCTCGGTGGGCAGGACCGCCTCCGGCAGGGACGGGGTCGTGGTCGTCACGAGGTGCTCCAGCTGCGGGTGAGGCGGAAGTAGATCAG
This sequence comes from Cellulomonas sp. P4_D11, assembly GCF_056401915.1. Lineage (NCBI taxonomy): Bacteria > Bacillati > Actinomycetota > Actinomycetes > Micrococcales > Cellulomonadaceae > Cellulomonas > Cellulomonas sp. P4_D11. Next base: position 21,935 of record NZ_JBFUIK010000029.1, read on the forward strand.
GGACATCACGGCGAGGAACACGGCGAGCATGAGGCTGAGCGCCGTCGCCATGCCGTAGTTGCCACCGAGGCTGTTCTGGAACGCGTAGCGGTACACCAGCAGGAGCACGGAGATCGTCGCGTTCGCGGGTCCACCGCCGGTGAACAGGTACGGCTCGAGGAACACCTGAGCGGTCCCGATGATCTGCAGGATGAAGGTGATGAGCAGGACCCCGCGCAGCTGGGGCATCGTGACGTGCCAGATCTTGCCCCAGACGGAGGCGCCGTCGACCTCGGCGGCGTCGTAGAGCTCGGTGGGCACGGCGGTCAGCGCGGCGAGGTAGATGATCACGGTGCCGCCGGCCGCGGCCCACGTGGCCTCGAGCACGAGCGACGGCATCGCCGACGTCGCGCTCTGCAGCCAGGGTTGGGGTGGTATCCCGACGTAGCCGATGATCGTGTTGAACACGCCCTCGGGCCGCGGATCGTAGAAGAACTTCCACAGCAGGACGGCGACCACGGGCGGCACGACGACGGGCAGGTAGGCGAGGGCCGAGTACAGCCCCTTGGCGCGCCGGACCTCGCTCATGAGCACGGCTGCGACGAGCGGCACCGGGTACCCGAAGATCAGCGCGAGCAGCGCGAAGTACGCGGTGTTGCGGATGGCCATCGGCAGCACAGGGTCGGCGAACACCCGCTGGAAGTTCTCCAGCCCGACCCACGACGTCACGATGAGGTTCGTCTTCTGGAAGCTCATGATGACGGCCTTGACGATGGGCGCCCACGAGAAGATTCCGAAGATCACCAGCATCGGCAGGGCGAAGATCAGGGTGGACAGGCCACCGCCACGCACCCACGTCGCCGGGGTGCGTCTGGCGGCGGGCTTGTCGACGAGGGTCTGGGAGCTCATGCGGTCCTTCTCTCGGTGCGTGTCGTCACGGGGGTCGACGACGACGGGGACGGGACGGCGACGGTGCCCGGCCCGGGGACGGACCCGGGCCGGGCACCTCGCCGCACGTCAGCCGGCCTGGTCGATCAGTTCCTGCGACTGCTCGTTGGCGTCCGCGAGCAGCTTGTCCAGGTCGACGGAGGGGTCGGTCATGACCGCCTGCACGATCGGGAAGAGCAGCCCGTAGGTCTCCTGCGTGGCCCGAGCGGCCTCAGGGATGACCGGCTGGGTGAACATGACGTCGGTGTAGCCCGTCATGTGGTCCAGCGGGACGTTGACGTAGTCCTTGATCCAGCCCAGCGACTTCTCGTACTGGTCCTTGCTGAAGATCGGGAGCGTCGGGGTGCCCACCGCCTGCGGCGGGTCCTGCTCCGCGAGGATCTTGGCGTCCGCCACAGCCTGGTCCTGGTCGACCAGCTTGGACAGGTACCAGAAGTCGATCCACTTGACCGCGGCGTCCTTCTCCTCGTCCGTCGCCTGCGGCGCGACGGCGGCGTAGGTGCCGCCGCCGAGCGTGCCGGAGTCGTCACCCTCGTTGGGCAGCGCGGTCAGCCCGTAGTCCAGGTTGTCGGACGTGACGCCGTTGTTCTGCACCAGGGCGGTGTAGATGTCCGAGCCCGACGTGTACATGGCGAACTGGCCGGCCGCGAAGGCCCCGTTGATGTCGCCCCAGCCGAGCTGGGTGTTCTCCAGCAGCGAGCCGTCCGTCTTGAGGTCGCCGAGGAACTGCAGCGACTCCTTGACGGCCGGGTCCGTCAGCGTGGCCTTGTACTGCTCACCGTCGAGCACCTGGGTGCGGCCGCCGCGGGAGTAGGCCGCAGCGGTGAGCTGCCAGCCGCCCGCGTTGTCCAGCGCCATCATGGCGTAGCCCGGGATGCCGGTCTTGTCGTGGATGATCTTCGCGTCCTCGCGGATCTCGTCCCACGACGTCGGCGGCTTGTCGGGGTCGAGCCCGGCGTCCGTGAACAGCTTCCGGTTGTAGTGCAGCGCGACGGCGTAGATGGACTTGGCGGGGACCGCGTACACCTTCCCGTCGTCACTGAGCCCGGCGGCCAGGACCTCCTTGTTGAAGTCGTTCGCGTACGGGAGCTGCTTGACCTGCTCGTCGATGTCGGCGATCTGGCCGTTCTGGATCAGCACCTTGGTGTCGGTGGCCGGCACCTCGAAGACGTCGGGCAGGGTGCCACCGGCGAGGTCGGCCGCGAAGGTCGACGCCAGCCAGTTGTACTCCTGCGTCTCGATCTTGATGTCCGGGTACTTCTCCTCGAACTGCTGGACGCGCTCGTTCAGCGCGTCCACAGCCGTCTGCTCGGCGCCGGGCTGCAGGCCGGCGACCGTGATGGTGACCTGGTCGCCGTCGGCGGACGACGAGTCGCCCGAGGGCGTGTCGTCGCTGCACGCGGCCAGCAGGCCGATCGAGAGCACACCGGCCATGGTGAGCGCGGTGGTGCGTGAGGACCTCATCGTCACTCCTTCGTGAGGGAACGCCCCTGACAGGGTGCCAGGTCGCGATCGTTTTCTGCGGTCGGATCACTACGGGTCGTGCGGGGGATGGTGCGGTCGGGTCAGGCGGGGGTGCGCAGCCACGCGGCGGTGTCGCGCGGCAGCAGACCTGCCTCGAGCGGGGCGCTCGAGAGCAGGACATCGGTGTGGGCGGGCAGGGCGGCGGGTTCGTCGCCCAGGTTCACGACGCACACGAGCCCGCCACGGGCGAACGCGAGCACGTCGTCGGCCGAGTCGATCCACGTCATCGGACCGTCGCCCAGGGCGGGCTCGGACCGGCGGATCGCCAGCAGGTCGCGGTACAGGTGCAGGGTCGACGTGGGGTCGCCCTCCTGCGCCGTGACGGTCAGGTCGGCCCAGACGGCCGGCTGCGGGAGCCACGGCTGCGCCGTGGCGCCGTCCGGGCTGAACCCGTAGGGCGACGTCGAGCCCGACCACGGCAGCGGCACGCGGCAGCCGTCCCGGCCGGGGTCGACACCCTCGGAGCGGAAGTGCATCGGGTCCTGCAGCACGTCCAGCGGCAGGTCCTCGACCTCGGGCAGCCCGAGCTCGTCGCCCTGGTAGATGTACAGGGAGCCCGGCAGGGCGGCCGTGAGCAGGGCCGCCGCGCGCGCCCGGCGCAGGCCGACCGTGAGGTCGGTCGGCGTGCCGAAGCGCTTGGCCGTGAAGGCGAACGACGTGTCGTCGCGCCCGTACCGCGTCACCGGGCGCGTGACGTCGTGGTTGGAGAGCACCCAGGTGGCCGGCGCGCCGACAGGCCCGTGGGCGGCCAGCGTGATGTCGATCGACTCCCGCAGCTGCTTGGCGTCCCACGGCCGCGCCATGAAGTCGAAGTTGAAGGCGGTGTGCATCTCGTCGGGGCGCAGGTACTGCGCGAACCGCGCCTTGTCCTGGAGCCAGACCTCGCCGACGAGCACGCGGGTGCCCTCGTACGAGTCGGCGACGGCCCGCCATCCCCGGTAGACGTCGTGCAGCTCGTCGCGGTCGACGTGCGGGTGCTCGCCGGGGCCGGGGTGCGCGGGCACCTCCGGCAGCGACGCGTCCTTGACCAGCAGCGCCGCCGAGTCGATCCGGATCCCCGCGACGCCCCGGTCGAACCAGAACCGCAGGACCGACTCGAACTCCTCGACCACCTCGGGGTGCGACCAGTTGACGTCGGGCTGCTGCGGTGCGAACAGATGCAGGTACCACTCGCCGGGCGTGCCGTCGGGGTTCGTCGTGCGCGTCCAGGTGCTGCCCTGGAAGTCCGAGACCCAGTGCGTCGGGATCTGCTCGCCCTGCTCACCCTTGCCGGGGTGGAACCAGAACCGGTCGCGCTCCGGCGAGCCCGGCCCGGCGGCCAGCGCCGCCTGGAACCACTCGTGCTGGTCGGAGACGTGGTTGGGGACGACGTCGATGATCGTGCGGATGCCGAGGGCGAGGGCCTCCGTGATGAGCTGCTCGGCCTCCTCGAGCGTGCCGAACGCGGGGTCGATCGCGCGGTAGTCCGCGACGTCGTAACCACCGTCGGCCAGCGGCGAGACGTACCAGGGAGTCACCCAGATGGCGTCGACGCCGAGGTCCCGCAGGTACGGCAGGCGGGAGCGCAGGCCGGCCAGGTCACCGGTGCCGTCGCCGTTCCCGTCGGCGAAGCTGCGCGGGTAGACCTGGTAGATCACTGCCCCACGCCACCACTGCGGGTCCGTCTCGGGCTGAGCCTGCGCCACTCGGGTCTCGTCTCTCGTGGGCCACCGTCGTCGTGACCGGGGCCGGTTGTCCGTCTGCCTGCGGCCGCGACGTGCTCCGCGGGCCCGGAGGAGGACCACGAGACGTCGATGTCGCGTTCCAGACACTAAAGGACGCGACTGGAACCACGCAAGAAACTGACAGGACAGTTATCGAAGTGTGACCGAGACGCCGCCGAATCTCGATGAGCGCCGACTCTGCAGGGCCGCACGACGAAGGCCCCGCCCTGCCCGGAGGGGCGGGACGGAGCCTGTGGGCCGCGCGTCAGCTCACGTCAGTCGGCGATCGCCACCGCGTGCGCACGTGCGGGACCCGTCGAGCCGCGCACCACGAGCTCCGGCTCGAAGAGCAGCTCGTCCTGCGGCACCGCTCCCCCGTGGATCTGGCTGACCAGCAGGTCGATCGCGGCGCGGCCCATGGGCTCGATGGGCTGGCGCACGGTGGTCAGCGGCGGCTCGGTGCAGCTCATGAACGCGGAGTCGTCGTAGCCCACGACGGAGATGTCGTCGGGCACGCGCAGCCCCGCCCGGCGCGCCGCGCGGATCACGCCGAGCGCCAGGGGGTCGCTGGCGCAGACGATGCCGGTGACGCCCTCGCGCAGCAGGCGGTTGCCCGCGGCCTGCCCGCTCTCGAGCGAGTAGGCGCTGCGGACCACCTGGTGGGCGCCGAGCTCGAGGCCCAGCCGCTGCGTGATCGCCTGCGCCGCCCGCAGCTTGCGCTCGGACGGCACATGGTCGATCGGGCCCAGGACGAGGCCGATCTTGGTGTGGCCGAGCGACGCCAGGTGGCCGACGGCCTGCTCGATGGCCACCTCGTCGTCGCAGGAGACCCGTGGGAACGGGAGCTCCTCGATCGACGCGTTGATCAGCACGACCGGCAGGTTGCGGCCCGTCAGCCGCTCGTAATGACCGTGCGTCGCGTCGCGCTGCGCGTAGTGCCCGCCGGCGAACACGATGCCCGACACCTGCTGCCCGAGCAGCAGCTCGACGTAGTCCGCCTCGGACACGCCGCCGGCGGTCTGCGTGCACAGCACCGGCGTGAAGCCCTGCTGCGCGAGCGCCCCACCCACCACCTCGGCGAACGCCGGGAAGATCGGGTTCTGGAGCTCGGGCAGGACGAGCCCGACGAGCCGGGCGCGCTCCCCCCGCAGCTTGGTCGGACGCTCGTAGCCGAGCACGTCGAGCGCCGTGAGCACGGCCTCGCGCGTCGTCTCCGAGACGCCGGGCTTTCCGTTGAGCACGCGGCTGACGGTCGCCTCGGAGACGCCGACCTTGCGTGCCACCTCTGCGAGTCGCCGTGACATGTCCGTCACTCTACAGTCGTGCGCCTGCAAGTCACTTGCATCCGGCTGCAAACATCGAACGCGTCGATTCACCCGTTCGGTCGGCGCCCTGCGCCCCCAGGGTGCGCAGCGCCGCACCTGCTCCTACCGTCGAACCTGCTCGGGCGGAGTCCGAGTCGCACCCGAGAGACAGGCGTGTCCGTGCCCCTGACCGAGTCCGCCCCGCCGGCGAGCCCCCCGCTCGGCCGGCGCTACCGCCTCGAGCGCAAGCTCGGCCGCGGCGGCTCGGGCGAGGTGTTCCGGGCGACGGACGCCCGCCTGGACCGTGCCGTCGCGCTCAAGCTGTTCGCCATCGGCGCGTCCTCCCCGGAGCAGATCCGTCGCTACGCCCACGAGGCACGTGTGCTCTCGTCGCTCTCGCACCCCAGCCTCGTCGCGCTGCTCGACGTGGGCGCCGACGTGCTGCCGGACGTCGGGCCCGTCGCGTTCCTCGTCATGGAGCTGGTCGACGGGCAGACGCTGCGCGACACGATCGCCGCCGGCCCGCTGGCGCCCGCCCTCGCCGCGGACGTCGGGCGTCAGCTCGCCCTGGCCCTCGGGCACGCGCACGCGGCCGGCGTCGTGCATCGCGACGTCAAGCCCTCGAATGTCCTCGTCGCCGCGGACCGCGCCGGCGGCGGGGCGCGCGACGCCCCCTGGCTGCCCGTGGTGCTCGCCGACTTCGGGATCGCGGTGACCGCCGCGAGCGCCGCGCCGACGCCGAGGGGGACCTCGGGCACGGCCGGGTACCAGAGCCCGGAGCAGGCGCTCGGCGCCCCGGCCGGACCGGCCAGCGACGTCTACTCCCTCGGTCTCGTGCTCCTCGAGTGCCTCACGGGCGAGCGCGCGTACCCGGGCGACCCGCTGACCAGCGCGCTCGCCCGGTTGCTCGACCCGGTGCGGATCCCCGAGCACCTCGGCCGCGACTGGACCCGGCTGCTGCGGGCGATGACGGCGGACGACCCGGCCGCGCGGCCGGCGCCGACCGCGGTGGCGGCGGAGCTGCGGGCGCTGCGGGGCTGACGGTCAGGACGGGTCCGGGATCGTCGCCTGCGCGGCCCGCAGCTTGTCCGTGAGGGACTGCAGGGTGGCCAGCTCGTCGGCGTCGAGCGCCCCGCCCACCAGGCGCCGGATCGAGCGCACGTGCCGCCGCCCGATCTCCCGCTGCACCCTGGCCCCCTCGTCGGTCAGGCTGACGGCCACGCCGCGGGCGTCGCCCTCGACCGGCCCACGGCGCACCAGCCCGTCGAGCTCGAGCCGCTCGACCATGCGCGACAGGCTCGGCTGCGTCAGCAGGCTGTTCTCCCCCAGGTCCTTGAGCCGCGCGGTGCCGTCCGGGCATCCCGCGAGCGTGAACAGGACGTCGTACTCGCGGATCGACAGGTCGCCCCAGACGTCGTCCCGCTGGAAGCGCCGCATGAGCGCCACCTGGGCGCGGAACAGTGACTCCCAGGCCTCCGCCGCCTCGCGCGTCCCGGGCAGCTCGCGTGCTCCGTCGTCCATCGTCGTGACTCCTGCTCCCTGAAGGTCCATGCAAACGTATCGAGTTCAACATCCTCCGCGAGGGCCGTGTTCCGCCGCGGTATCGAAACAGCCGCGCGCGGGCTCCTGAAACGCTTCGGCACCTCGCGGCGCCCGTCGCCCGGCGACCACTCTGCGATCCGGCACCGGCTCAACGAGGAGGAACCCCCATGCCCGTCTCTCGCCCATCCCGCCGATCGACCCTGCGCACGGCCGCGGTCGCCCTCGCGGCGACCATCGCCGTCGGCGCGGCGGTCGCGGTCCCCGCCCAGGCGGCGACCACCCTCAAGGACCTGGCCACCGCCGCCGGCAAGGACATCGGCTTCGCGCTCGCCCCCGACAGGCTCTCGGAGTCGGCCTACACGTCGGTCGCCGACAGCGAGTTCACGCTCGTCGTCCCCGAGAACGCCATGAAGTGGGACGCCACCGAGCCGTCCCAGAACTCGTTCAGCTACGGCGCCGGGGACCGGGTGGCGAGCTACGCGGCCACCACCGGCAAGAAGCTGTACGGCCACACGCTGGTGTGGCACTCCCAGCTGCCCGGCTGGGTGAACAACCTCTCGGGCACCGCGCTGCAGTCCGCGATGACCAACCACGTCACCAACGTCGCGACGCACTTCAAGGGCAAGGTCGTCGCGTGGGACGTGGTCAACGAGGCGTTCGCCGACAACGGCGCCCGGCGCGCGGAGTCGCCGTTCCAGCAGAAGCTCGGTGACGGCTACATCGAGACCGCGTTCCGGGCGGCCCGCGCCGCGGACCCGAACGCCAGGCTGTGCATCAACGACTACAACACCGACGGCATCAACGCGAAGAGCACGGCGATCTACAACCTGGTCAAGGACTTCAAGTCGCGCGGCGTGCCCATCGACTGCGTCGGCTTCCAGGCCCACCTGATCATCGGACAGGTGCCGTCGGACCTGCAGGCCAACCTCAAGCGGTTCGCCGACCTGGGCGTCGACGTCCGCATCACCGAGCTGGACATCCGCATGCAGACCCCGTCCGACGCCACCAAGCTGGCGACGCAGGCGGCGGACTACAAGAAAGTCTTCCAGGCGTGCCTCGCCGTCACCCGCTGCCAGGGCGTGACCATCTGGGGCATCACCGACAAGTACTCGTGGGTCCCGGACACGTTCCCCGGCCAGGGTGCCGCGCTCGTGTGGGACGCCGGCTACGCCAAGAAGCCGGCGTACGACGCGATCGCCTCGGCGCTCGGCGGGGTCACCCCGACCACGCCGCCCGTGACTCCGACCACGCCGCCCGTCTCGCCGACGACGCCGCCGGTCACCCCGACCACGCCGCCGAGCGCCGGGTGCCGGGTCAGCTACGGCGTCAACCAGTGGAACACCGGGTTCACCGCGAGCGTCGTCGTGACGAACACGTCCGCGACCGCGATCACCGGCTGGGCGCTGAGGTTCACGTTCCCGTCGGGCCAGGCGATCACGCAGGCGTGGAGCTCGGTGGCGACGCAGTCCGGGTCGGCCGTGACGCTCACCAACGCCGCCTGGAACGGCACCATCGCGCCGGGCGGGAGCCAGCAGATCGGCTTCAACGGCTCGCACACGGGCACCAACGCGGCCCCGGCCTCGTTCACGCTCAACGGGACGACCTGCGCGGTCGCCTGACGCACGAGCACCGGCCCGGGGACCCGTTCGTCGGGACCCGGGCCGACGTGCGCCACCTGCGGATACGCTGACGCGATGACGACCGAGGCGGCCCCGCGCACCACCTACCTGCTGGTGGACGGCGAGAACATCGACGCGACCCTCGGGTCCTCGATCCTGGGCGGCCGGCCCACCCCGGAGCAGCGGCCACGCTGGGAGCGCGTGCTGACGTTCGCGCAGCAGACGTGGGACCAGCCCGTCAAGGCGCTGTTCTTCCTCAACGCCTCCAACGGCTCGCTCCCGATGTCGTTCGTGCAGGCCCTGCTCGCCATCGGGTTCCAGCCGATCCCGCTGTCGGGCGAGTCGTACGAGAAGGTCGTCGACATCGGCATCAAGCGCACGCTCGAGGCCATCTCGGGCCGCGGCGGTGACGTGCTGCTGGCCAGCCACGACGGCGACTTCGCCCCCGAGCTCGAGGTGCTCGTCGACGACGAGAGCCGCCGCGTGGGGCTGCTCGCGTTCCGCGAGTTCACCAGCACGCAGCTGTCGGCCCTGGTGGCCCGGGGCCTCGAGACGTTCGACCTCGAGGGCGACGTCGCCGCGTTCAACGTGCAGCTGCCCCGCCTGCGCATCATCCCGCTCGACGAGTTCGACCCGCTGCGCTACCTCTGAGGCGGTCGATCGTGACCCAGGTCACGACGACATAACGATGTACCTGCTACCGGTCCTGTTTTACCTAGTACCGCGTGGCTCAGATGCTTTGTGCGCTGGTAGACAGGCGCCTGGTTCCGCCCGAGAAGTCTCCTGAGCTGACCCGTCAACGGCGACGGCGCAGGTCAGCGGCGTCTCGGGCGGCCATCTACCGGCAGCACCGACCGGACGGCCCACGCCGCCCGGCGGTCACCACGACGAGGTGGTCATGAAGCGTCACATCTTGGCGGGGCTCGTCCTCGCACTCCTCACGACGGCGATCGTGCTGTTCTCCGGACCCGAGCTCCAGGGCGTCGCCCTGCTCGGTGCCGCGCTCGGCGGCGCTCTCGGGCTCGTCCCGGACCGGTCCCCCGCGCAGCGGGCGGGCGGCTTCGCGGTCGGCTTCGCCGCCGCGTGGCTGGGCTACGCGCTGCGCGCCGCTGCCCTGCCCGACGCCGCCGCCGGCCGCGCCGTCGCCGTCCTGATCGTGCTGGGGCTGTGCCTCGCCGTCGCCGGCCTCTCCCGCGGGCGGCTGCCCCTGTGGTCGGCCCTGCTCGGCGCGGCCGCGATGGCCGGCGCGTACGAGGCGACCTACTCGGCCGACCCCACCGCGTTCGTGAGCTCGTCGGCCACCACGGCGACGTCGATCCTGCTCGCCGCGGGCGCCGGCTTCCTCGCGACGTCGGTGCTCGGCGTCGTCGTCGTGCAGGACCGCGAGGAGGAGCGGGCCGCCGCCGCGGCCGCCGGCGAGCCCCCCGTGCTCGCGCCGACCGAGCCGGCCGTCGGCGAGTACGAGGGCGCCGGCAACCACGCGCCCGCCCGCCCGTACGCCGCGCCGGCCGTCGGCACCGAGGCCACCAACGCCCCGCGCCGCGGCCTGCCCGCCACCCGTCCTTTCGACCCCCAGCCGGAGGCCTGACGTGCGACGCACGACCACCTCGGCGGCGGCAGCCGTCGTCCTGATCCCCCTGCTCGTCTGCGCCGCCGGCTCGCCCGCGCTCGCCGCGGACTCCGGCGACGTCGCCGTGACCAACACGGAGACCGTCCAGGCCCGCCTGTCGGCCACGGGCGCGTTCCAGGAGGCGCGCGTCTACGACCAGCTCGCGCTCAGCGGCACCGGCACGGCGACCATCTCCAACCCCGTGTCCACCAAGGGGCTGCGCAACCTCGACGGCTTCACCGGCTACAAGGTGGTCGACGGCAACCTCGTGAGCACGATGAGCGTCGACGGTGAGCGCCGCGAGCGGACCGTGAGCACCTACGACAAGGACCTCCCGCTCACCGTCCAGGTGACGTACACGCTCGACGGCAAGCCGGTCCAGCCGGGTGCGGTCGTCGGCAAGAGCGGCACGCTCGGCGTGCACTACAAGGTCACGAACGTCACCGGCAAGACCCAGGACGTCAGCTACGACGACGGCACGGGCGCCACGGCGACCGCGTCGGCCGAGACCGTCATCCCGATGATCGGCCAGCTGGTCACCGTCCTGCCCTCCTCGTTCACCGACGTGCAGTCGGACGAGGCCGGCATGGCCGGCGACGGGCACGGCGGGACGCGCATGCAGTTCCAGATGACCCTCTTCCCGCCGATCGGCTCGGCCACGGCCGAGTTCGGCTACACCGCGAAGGTCAGCCACGCGGTGGTGCCCAAGGCCAACCTGACGTCCATGCCGGTCTCGCCGCTGGACTACCCGTCGTTCAAGGGCGGCGCGGAGAGCTACAAGGCCGGCGCGCAGAAGGGCGTCGACCTGACGTCCGGTGCCCTGCAGATCGACGACTCGGTCCTCCAGCTGCACGACGGCGCGGCGGAGCTCCTGGCGGGCCTGCTCCTGCTGCGCGACGGCGCGGCCCAGCTCAAGGCCGGGCTCAACGACTCGGCCGCGCCGGGTGCCGCCGAGCTCGCTGCGGGGGCCGGAAAGCTCAGCGCGGGCCTGTCGCAGGCGAGCGCGTCGGCGCCGCAGCTCATCGCCGGGCTGAACCAGGTCGACGACGGGCTCGCCCAGGTCGACGGCGGTCTGGCCAAGATGTACGGCGACATCGGGAACCTCCCGAACGACCCCAAGGTCAAGCTGCTCCAGGCCGGGATCGCTCAGATGCGGGCCGGCATCGGCTCGACGACGACGCCCGACACCCTGCTCGCAGGCGTCGACCAGCTGCGCCAGCAGGTGGGCACCGGCGCACCCGCGGCGCTCGCGACGATGGCTGAGGGCATCTACAACGCCAGCGCCACCGACCCGGGCGCCTACCAGAAGCTCGGGTGCGCGATCGACGTCCTCACCGACGTGAAGAACGGTGCCGCAGCGGCCGCCAACGCCTGCTACCCGGGCGGCCTGCGACCTGCGCTCGCCCCGACGACCGACCCCACCAGCGCGTACGTGCTCGGCAAGGTCATCGACCAGCTGGCGGCGGGCCGGGCCGAGCTCGCCGATCCGGCGCACCTCGGCGACCCGACGTCCCCGGCGTTCTTCGGCGCGCCGGCTGCCAAGGACCCGACGCTGCAGCAGGGCCTCACCTACCTGCAGGGGCGCCTGACCTACATCGCGGGACCGGGCCTCACCAAGATCGAGTGCGGGCTCAGCTCGAGCTCGTTGATCGGCGTGTGCGACGCGAAGAAGCCCGGCCTGCTCGAGGGCCTCACCAGCGTGGATGACGGCGTGACGCTGCTCCTGACGACCGTCGTCAAGAGCGTCCAGGCCGGCGTCGGCGGGCCGAACGACACCGCGGCCAACGGCACCCTGCGCGGCGGCGTCCACTCGCTGCAGGCAGGGACGGACAAGCTCGGCGCGGGCGGCGGCTCCCTGGTCGACGGGTTGCGGCAGCTCAACGCGGGCGCCAGCCAGCTCAACGCGGGCGCCGGCGCACTCTCCGACGGCCTGCAGACCGCGGCCGCCGGGTCGACGGAGCTCTCCGACGGCCTGAACACCGCCGCCGAGGGTGCACCGAAGCTGGTCGACGGCACGCAGCAGCTGTCCGACGAGGGCACGTCGCAGGTGGTCGTCAGCGGCCAGGCGACGGCGGAGGACTTCGGCGTGAAGTACGCGGTCCTCAGCGCCGGCGCCGAGCGGGCGTCGGCCGAGGGCATGGCGTACGGCGCACCCCAGGGTGCGGTGGGCGCGACGGCCTACTCGATCGACATCGCCGGGGCCGACGGCGCCGGGGTCAGCTCGCTCGGTCGGTTCATCGCGGCGATCGTCCTGTTCGCCGCGGGCATCGGCCTCGCGACCTTCGCGCGGCGCCGCTTCGTCTGACCGGTCACCCCGAAGGCGTGCGACCTCACCGGGTCGCACGCCTTCGGTGTGTCTAGCCGCCGAACGCCGAGGACAGCATGTCGTCGATCGCCTGTTCCACCTGGGCGCGGTGCTCGCCCGCGAAGAGCGCGACGCCGTGGGCGTTGCCGGTCAGCTCGAGGAACGTGCCGGGGTCGTCCGCGCGGGACACCAGCTTCGACGAGAGGGCCGGGACGTTCCGGTCGTCCGTCGACGCCACGACCAGCAGCGGCCCGGTGTACGTGCTCGACGCCGAGCGCGCGTCGTGCCCCTCGTACCGGTCGGGTGGTCCGAGCGCGACGACGGCGACCGGGTCGAGGTCGTCGGCGAGCGCCGCCGCGTACATGCCGCCCTTCGACGCCCCGACGAACGCGACGTCGGCCGCGCCGAGCGAGTGCAGCACGTCGACCGCCGCCGTCAACGACCGCTCGCCGTCGGCCGACCAGCCGAAGGTCGCGACCAGGTAGCCCTCGCCCACGAGGCGCTCGAGCTGCCGCGACCACTGGCACACCTGGCCGTCGCTCTGGGGCGCCAGCACCACGCCGCGGGTCCCCGTGCCGGCGTAGCCCACCAGCGTCGGGTCGTCCTCGGGCCCGACGGCCACCGCCTTGGCATCCTTCGGGAGGCACAGCGGGACGTCCGCGGGGCGCGGGGTCGACCCGGCGTCGGCAGGAGCCGACGTGCTCGGCGGCGTGGGCTCACCCGACGTGCAGGCGCCCGTCGACAGCAGCACGGCCAGCAGGACGGCTGACGCACGGGCGAGCGCGGCGGTGGGCATCCCTCGTTCCTAGAGGCACGGCAGGTCCGGCCGCAAGCCGCGTCTCAGGTCGCGGCGTCGTACCGGTCGAGCACGATGTCGACCAGCCGGCCGTCCGGGGCGAGCGGCGCGGCGACGACGTCCGCGCCCGCCTCGAGCACGCGGTCGTAGAAGTAGCCGGGAGCCAGCAGGTAGGAGGAGACGACGACGCGGCCGCCCGGGGGCAGGTCCGCCTTCGCGGCCGCGACCGCGGCGGGCACCCGGGGCTCCGCGCCGGCGCCGTAGCCGATGGTCACGGGCTGGACGAGGCGGTCGGCGAGACCGGCCGCGATGGACTCCACCGCGAGCGCCGCGGCGGGGTCGGTCGAGCCCGCGGCGGCCAGGACCACGGAGTCGTCGACGCCGAGCCCCGCGGTCTCCAGGCGGTCCACGAGGATGTCGACGAGCCGGGGGTCCGGGCCCAGCGGCGAGGCGGCGGTGGCGCCCGGCTGGTCGACGGCCGTCGCGATGTCGACCTTGACGTGGAAGCCGATGGACAGCAGCAGCGGCACGACGACCGCGCCGGACGCGTCGCTCTCCAGGGCGTGCGCGACGACGTCGGCGACCTCCGGCTCCTGCACGTCGACGAACGCCTCGCGGACGTCGAGCTCGGGCCGCGCGGACGAGACGCCGGTCAGGATCGAGCGCACGGCGGCGCGGCCGACCGGGTCGTCCGTGCCGTGCGAGCAGCCGACGAGCACGGGCCCCTCGAGGTCCAGCGGCGGCACCGGTCCGCGGGCGTGCAGGGCGTTCGTCATCCGACCTCCTCCAGCTGGAGACGGTATCCCCTCTTGACCACCGTGCGAATCAGCTCCCGGCTCCCGGTGGCCTCGCGCAGGCGCGCGATCGCGACCTCGGCGGCATGCGGGTCGCGCGAGTCGCCCGGCAGCGCGGCCAGCACCTGGTCGCGCGGCACGACGGCACCGCCCGCCGCGGCGAGCAGCCGCAGGACCTCGAGCCCGGTCGGGGTGAGGGCGAGCACGTGACCGTCGAGCACCGCGGTCCCGCGATGCACCTGCAGCGGGCCGGCGACGGTCTGCAGCGCCTGCAGCCCGCCGTAGTGGCCGACCAGCGCGCGGACCAGCGAACCGAGCCGGCCGCGGTCGGGGACGAGCGGCTGCATGCCGCGCTCGAGCAGGGGCTTGGCGGTGATGGGGCCGACGGCGGCCATGACGACCGAACCGCGGCGGACGAGCGTGACGATCCTGTCGGTGACCCCGGCGGCGTCGGCGGCCTCGAGCCACGCGGCCGCACCGGGTGCGGACGTGAACACGACGGCGTCGATCTCGCCCGCGGCCACCGCCCGGACGGACGCCTCGACGACGGCCGGGTCGGGCGGAGGGCCCCACCGGTACACGACGAGGCTGCGCACGCGGGCGCCCGCAGCGGCGAACGCCTCGTCGAGCCCGTCGGCGCCGGCGCCGTGGTGCTGGACCGCGATGTCGCGCCCGGCCACGCCCTCGTCCAGCAGCACCTCGGCGATCTCCGCGCTGGTCTCCGACTCGGCCACCCAGTCGGCGGTCAGCCCCGCGGCCTGGATGGCGCCGCGCGCCTTGGGCCCCCGGGCGACGATGCGGGTGCCCCGCAGCATCTGGACCAGCGGCTCGTCGAGACCCGCCGCGTCGGCCGCCTCGATCCAGCCGCGGAACCCGATGCCCGTGGTCACGACGACGGTGTCCGGCGGGTCCGCCAGCAGCGACCGGGTGCCCTCGAGCAGCGCCGCGTCGTCGGTGTGCGGGACCATCCCGAGCGCGGGTGCGTGCCGGACCGCGGCCCCGCGCCGACCCAGGGCGGCCGCGAGCTCGGCGGACCGGCGGTCGGCGGTGATGAGCACGACGAGGCCCGCGAGGGTCTGGTCGATGGGTTCGCTCACGGCGCCATTGTGACGGCCCCGGGACCCGTTCGGTCCGGCGATCCTGCGGTGTGAGCGGCGTCACCAGGCTCGAGCAGACCCTCCGCCGCCACCGCCCCCAGGACGATCACGGCGGGAGCCCGCACGGCGGCCGCCGCGGCGACGTCGACGACCGCGTCCAGCCGTGCGCGCGTGACGCGCTGACCCGGCAGCGTGCCCTCCTCGACCAGGGCGACCGGCGTGGCCGGATCAGCCCCGGCGGCCAGCGCCTCGGTGGCCAGCGCGGCCAGCGCGCTCACGCCCATGAGCACCACGACGGTGCAGGACGCCTCCCGCAGGCCCGTGAGCGCGGCGGCCGACCAGCCGTCGTGCCCGTTCATGACGTGCACCGCGCCGACCGTCCCCCGGTGCGTGAGCGGGATGCCCGCGGCGGCCGGCGCCGCGAACGCGCTGCTCACCCCGGGGACCACCTCGACCGCGACGCCGGCCTCGCGGCACGCGAGCACCTCCTCGCCGCCCCGCCCGTACACGAACGGGTCGCCGCCCTTGAGCCGCACCACCGTGCGACCGCGCTGCGCCTGCTCGACGAGGATGCGTCCGATCTCGTGCTGCGGGACCGGATGGTGGCCGGGCGTCTTGCCGACGTCGATGATCTCGACGCCCGGCGCCAGCTCGTCGAGCACCGCGACCGGGCCGAGCCGGTCGGTCACCACGACGTCCGCCTCGGCGAGCGCCCGCCGGCCCGCCAGCGTGAGGAGCCCGACGTCGCCGGGACCGCCGCCGACGAGCACCACGCGCCCCTGCCGTGCGCGGCGGTGCCGCAGGTCGACGCGCCCCTCGCGCAGCTGCTCCGCGAGGGCGTCCCGCACCGCGACCGTGCGTCGCGGGTCGGGGGCGCCGCTGGACACGACGCCGACCAGGACGTCGCCCTGCTGGGTGGTCGCCGGGGTCCGGGCCGATCCCTGCTCCCCCGCGCCCGCGTCGACGCAGAACGTCTGCCGGGCCTCCGCCCACGCGACGACCGCCGCGTCGGTGCCGCGGTCCCCGGTGGCCGTGTGCACCAGCCACACCCGGTCGAGGTCGTACTCCTCGACCTCGCGGGCACGCCACTCGACGAGCCCCCAGCGGTGCAGGTCGAGCAGCACCTCGCAGATCTGCGGCGCGACGACGACCACGCGCGCGGCGTCGGCGAGCAGGGACTGCACGCGCCGCGCGGCGACCGGCCCGCCGCCGACGACGAGCACGCGTCGGCCGGTCAGCTGCAGCCCGAGCATCGTCGTCATCGCGCGATCTCCACGACGCCGTCGCGCACCCGGACGGGCCAGGTCCGCAGGTCGGGGGACAGGTCGCGGGCGGGGTCCTTGCCGGCGACGTCGAGGCAGCGGCCCGTCGTCAGGTCGAAGACCTGCTTGTACATCGGCGAGGCGACCGTCGGTACCTGCACGCCGTCGACCAGCCGGGAGCCGACGATGCCCCGCGAGATCACGTGCGCGTCGCTGAACGGGTCGTGCTGCTGCACGGCGAGCACGCGGCCGTCGAGCAGCCGGAACAGGGCCACCTGCTCGCCGTCGAGGAGCGCGGCCGCGCCCCTCTCGGGCGCGAGGTCGTCGACGCGGCAGACGGCGGTCCACACGGCCGTCTCCACGGCGGTCATGCGCGGACCTCCAACGTCGTGCCGGCGACGAGCACGGGCTCGCCGCGCCGGGCCGCGTCCTTCTCCTGCGCCGTCGCGGGTCGGGATTGGCCGCGCTCCGGCACGTACGCGAGCGACGGGTCGGCGACGTCGGGGGCGTTGACGAAGCTGGCGAACCGGCGCAGCTTCTCGGGGTCCTCGAGCGTCGCCCGCCACTCGTCCTCGTACTCGTCGACGTGCCGGGCCATCTGCTCGTCGAGGTCGGCACCGATGCCGAGGGAGTCGTCCAGCACGACCGCGCGGACGCCGTCGAGGCCGCCCTCGACGTCGTCGATCCACGGCGCCGTGCGCTGCAGGCGGTCCGCGGTGCGCACGTAGTACAGGAGGAACCGGTCGATGGTGCGGACCAGCGTCTCGGTGTCGAGGTCCTCGGCCAGCAGCTGCGCGTGCCGCGGGGTGAAGCCGCCGTTGCCGCCGACGTAGACGTTCCAGCCCTTGTCGGTGGCGATGACCCCGACGTCCTTGCCGCGGGCCTCCGCGCACTCGCGCGCGCAGCCCGAGACGCCGAGCTTGATCTTGTGCGGCGAGCGCAGGCCGCGGTAGCGCAGCTCGAGCATGACCGCGAGCGCCACGGAGTCCTGCACGCCGAACCGGCACCACGTCGAGCCCACGCACGACTTCACCGTCCGCAGCGACTTGCCGTACGCGTGACCCGACTCGAAGCCGGCGTCGACCAGCCGCTGCCAGATGAGCGGGAGCTGGTCGATGCGGGCGCCGAACATGTCGATCCGCTGGCCGCCCGTGATCTTGGTGTACAGCCCGAAGTCCTTGGCCACCGCGCCGATCGCGATGAGCCCCTCGGGCGTCACCTCGCCGCCGGCGATCCGCGGGACCACCGAGTACGAGCCGTCCTTCTGCAGGTTGGCCATCACGTGGTCGTTGGTGTCCTGCAGGGCGGCGCGCTCGCCCTCGAGGACGTGCGCGGGCGACGTCGTCGACAGGATGGACGCGACCGTCGGCCGGCAGATGTCGCAGCCGCGCCCCTCGGCGCGGGTGCCGAACCGCTCGATGACCTGCGTGAACGACGAGACGCCCGAGACCCGGACGGCGTCGTAGAGCTGCGCGCGGCTCAGCGCGAAGTGCTCGCAGAGCGCGGTGCTGACGGCGATGCCCTGGGCGGCCAGCTCGGTGGTCACCAGCTTCTTCACCAGCGGGAGGCACGAGCCGCAGCTGGTTCCCGCCTTCGTGCACGCCTTGACCGCGCCGAGGTCGGTGCACGCGTGGTCGGTGACCGCGCCGCGGATCGTGCCGGCCGAGACGTTGTTGCAGGAGCACACCGCGGCGTCGTCGGGCAGCTCGAGGTCGGGCGCTCCCCCGCCGCCCTCGGGCAGCAGGTACGCGGCCGGGTCGCCGGGCAGCTCGCGGCCGAGCATCGGGCGCAGGCTCGCATACGCGCCGGCGTCGCCGACGAGGACCCCGCCGAGCAGCGTGCGGGCGTCGTCGGACATCACGAGCTTCTTGTAGACGCCGCCGACCGGGTCCGCCCAGACGATCTCGAGGGCGCCGGGCGTCTCGCCGAACGCGTCGCCGAAGCTGGCCACGTCGACGCCCGAGAGCTTGAGCTTGGTCGCCGTGTCGGCACCGGGGAACTCCGACACGCCACCGAGCAGCCGGTCGGCGGTGATCTCGGCCATCGCGTAGCCCGGCGCCACGAGCCCGATGCAGGCGCCCTGGATGCAGGCGACCTCGCCGACCGCGGAGATGTCGGGGTCGCTGGTCAGGCACGTGTCGTCGACGACCACGCCGCCGCGCTCCCCGATCGTCAGCCCGGAGGCCCGGCCCAGCTCGTCGCGCGGCCGGACGCCCGCGGCGATCACGACGACGTCGGCGTCGACGCGGCCTCCGTCGGCGAGGTCGAGGCGACCCACGCCGCCGCGGCGGTGCGGGCGGATACGCGTGGTCATGGCGTTGAGCCGGACGCCGACGCCCAGCTGGTTGATGAGCCGCCGCAGGGCCTCGCCGCCGCCCAGGTCCACCTGCGCCGACATGAGGTGCGTACCCACCTGCAGGACGGTCGTGCGCGCGCCGAGCGCCTGCAGCGCCCCGGCCGCCTCGAGCCCCAGGAGGCCGCCCCCGAGGACGGCACCCTTGACCACCCGGTCCTCGGACAGCTTCTCGACGTAGCCCCGCAGGGCCGCCACGTCGTCGACCGTGCGGTACACGAACACGCCCGGCAGGTCGGCGCCCTCGAGCGGAGGGACCCACGCCGACGAGCCCGTCGCGAGCACCAGGTGGTCGTACCGCTCGACGCGGCCCCGGGACGTCGTGACGGTCCTGGCGTCCCGGTCGATCTGCGTCACCGCGTCGTCGCGGACGAGCGTCACCAGCGGGTCGGACCAGAGCGCGGGGTCACCCAGGGCGAGGTCGTCGGCGTCGCGACCCGAGAAGTAGCTGGTCAGTGCGACGCGGTCGTACGGCCGGCGCGGCTCCTCGGCCAGCACGGTGATGCGCCAGGCGCCGTCGGCGTCGCGGTCCCGCAGGGCCTCGACCAGCCGCTGCGCGACCATGCCGCCGCCGACGACGACGAGGTGCTGGTTCATGGGGGCTCCGTCTGGCTGGGGTCCGGGGGCGCCCCCCACGCTAGGAACGGCGTGTTTCCGCCGGGGGTGTCGGCCGGTTACCTCGGAGGAACAGTTCCCGCACACCACGGGGGCGGTCGGTGTGAGAGTGGGGTCATGAGCCCCGTCATCGCGCTCCTGCGGGCCGCCAACGTGGGCGGCCGGACCATCAAGGCCGCGCAGCTGCGCGCCGCCGCCGAGGGCCTCGGCCACACCGAGGTCGCCACGTACGTCAACAGCGGCAACCTCGTGCTGATGCCGGCCGGACCGGCCGCCGGGGTCGGGCCCGGGCTGTCGGCGGCGCTGTCCGACGAGCTCGGCTTCGACGTGCCGGTGCTCACCCGGACGCTCGCGCAGTGGGACGCGATCGTCGACCGGCTGCCGTTCCCGGACGAGGCCGAGTCGGACCCGTCGCACCTCGTCCTGTACTGCTGGGACGGGGCACCGAAGGACACGTCGTTCGATCCCACGCCCTACGGCAACGAGAAGCTCGCGTTCGCCGGCCACGAGCTGTACGCCTACTTCCCCGACGGCATCGGGCGCTCCAAGCTCACGCTCCCGCTGATCGAGAAGTCGGTCGGCCGCAAGGGCACCGCCCGGAACTGGAACACCGTGCTCGCTCTCCAACGGCTCGCGCGCGAACGTGCCTGACTAGCGTGGGCGCCATGAGCACCCTGTTCACCAAGATCATCGGCGGCGAGATCCCCGGGCGGTTCGTGTGGGCCGACGAGGTCGCCGTCGGCTTCGGCACCATCGCGCCGATCACCGACGGGCACGTGCTCGTGGTCCCGCGCGCCGAGATCGTGCAGCTCACCGAGGCGCCCGACGACGTGCTGGCCCACCTCGTGCTCGTCGCCCGCACCGTCGGCCAGGCGCAGCAGCGTGCGTGGTCCGCGCCGCGCGCCGCGCTGCTCGTCGCCGGCTTCGAGGTGCCCCACCTGCACCTGCACGTGCTGCCGGCCTGGGACGAGGCGAGCCTGACCTTCCGCAACGCGCGCACGGACGTCCCCGCGCCGGAGCTGGACGCGGCGGCGCAGCGAGTCCGCGACGCCCTGGTCGAGCTGGGCCACGGCGCCCACGTCCCCGCATCGCTGAGCTCCCCGGCACTCTGACGCCCCCGCGACGTCCGCACGATCGAGCGCCTGAGCGCGCGAATCGGCGACGTCGCGCCCAAGAGCCGTGGCGTCCGCACGATCGAGCGCCCCGGCGACCGAATCTGCGGACGTCCGCATCCCTGCCGCTGACGTCCGAGGAAGGCAGTGCCGTGGCGACCAGCTGCTCGGACGTCCGGGGAGGGGCCGGTCGCGGCATCGTGGCGGCGGGTTCCGGTGTTGTGCCTGCGGGGATGCACAGGAGGCGCGCGGAGGATGGGTGACGACATCGGGGCGTCGGCGGTGCAGAGTCGGTCCAGCAGTCACCACGGGAGGCAGGCAGCGATGGCAGGACGTCGGGACACCGGGCTCGCCGCGCTGGCGGGGCTGGCCGCGGGTGCCGTGACGCTGGGCGTGGGTGCGATCGTCGCGCTGGTGACCGGGCCGACGTCCGACCCGCTGGTCGCGGTCGGGTCGGCGTTCGTCGACGCCACCCCGGCCTGGCTCAAGGACTTCGCCGCCTCGACGTTCGGCACCGCCGACAAGCTGGTGCTCGGCATCGGCGAGGTGGTCGTGCTGCTCGCACTGGCGGCGCTGGCCGGGGTGCTGGCGGCGCGGCGCTGGGCGTGGGGCGCGACGTTGGTCGTGGTGCTCGGCGCGGCGGCCGGGCTGGCCGCGATGGGCCGCCCCGACGCCGGCGCGCTGGCCGCTCTCCCGAGCGTGGCGGGCGCGGTCGCCGGCCTGATGACCCTGCGAGCGCTCGTGCGGCGGCTGCCCGGCGCGCCGAGCCGCCGACCGCAGCCGGCGGCGGCCGAGCGCCGCGCGTTCCTGCAG
>NZ_JBFUIK010000030.1:0-41874 GCF_056401915.1 Cellulomonas sp. P4_D11
GCACCGGCGACGCCCGCCGCCGGCGCGCCCAACCCCCCGTTCGCGACGCCCGCCCCGGCCGACCTGCACCCGGCGCCCGTGCCCGCCGACCCGCGTGGCGCGCCCGCGCTCGTCCGCCCACCCGGCTCGCACTGGTCGGTGCCGCACGGCTCGATGGCCCCGTACACGCCGCCGGCGTCGTACCCGCCGGCGTCGTTCGCCCCGCCCTCGCCGTACGCGCCGCCGAACCCTGCCGGCCCGTCGATGCAGCAGCCCGACGGCGCCGCGCCGCAGGACGGGACCGCCCCGTCCGCCGACGACGCGAACGGCCACGGCGGGGTGCCCCACACGGTGGTGCTGCACCGCCGCCGGCGTCGCACGCTCTCTGCCGCCTGGGTGGTCCCGCTCGTGGTCCTCTCGCTCGCGGCGGGGGCGATCGGCGGAGTCGTCGGCGCGCGGCTCACCAAGGACGACCACCTGGCCGACGCGGGCCTGCCGGTTGCCGCGGCGGGCACGGGCACGATCGAGCGCGCCCCCGACTCGGTGGCCGGCATCGCCGCCGGCGTGCTGCCGAGCGTGGTGTCGATCCAGGTCGACGGGCCCCAGGGCAGCGCCACCGGCTCGGGCTTCGTGCTCCGGGGCGACGGCTACCTGGTCACCAACAACCACGTCATCGCGCAGGCGAAGGAAGCGGCGTCGACCACGATCACGGTCACGTTCGTCGACGGCAGCGAGCAGGCGGCGACGATCGTCGGCAGCACGTCCGACTACGACCTCGCGGTCCTCAAGGTGGACGTCGAGGGTCTGACCCCGCTGCTGCTCGGCGACTCCGACGCGGTCGTCGTCGGCGACGCGGTGGTCGCCGTCGGCGCGCCCCTCGGGCTCGCCGGCACCGTGACGACGGGGATCGTCAGCGCGCTCAACCGACCGGTCTCGGCCGGCGAGGAGACGGAGACCGACGCCCAGGCGTTCATCAACGCGATCCAGACCGACGCCGCGATCAACCCGGGGAACTCCGGCGGACCCCTGGTGAACGCGGCCGGCGAGGTCATCGGCATCAACTCCGCGATCGCGCAGCCGCCGGGCTCCACCGCGCTGGTCGGGGGCAGCATCGGGCTCGGGTTCGCCATCCCGTCCAACCAGGTGCGCCGCACGGCCGACCAGCTCATCGAGACCGGCCACGCGACGTACCCGATCATCGGCGTGCTGCTGGACCAGCGGTACACCGGCGAGGGCGTGCAGGTGTCGGCGGACTCCCAGTCGGGCCAGCAGCCGATCACGGCCGACGGGCCGGCCGAGCGGGCGGGGATCCACCCCGGCGACGTCATCCTGGCCATCGACGGTCGCCCCGTGACCGACCCCGACGAGCTCATCGTCGCCATCCGCGCGCGGACCCCCGGCGACACGATCGTCCTGCACGTGCGCAGCGGTTCCACTGAGCGCGACGTCCGCGTGAAGCTCGACGAGTCGCCCACCAACTGACCCCGTCGCAGCCCGGCGCCCGCGGCCCGCGCGGCTCAGGGTCGAGAGGTAGTCTGACCCGGTGTTCGGGATCAACGGCGGTGAGCTGCTCGTGCTGCTCGTCGTCGCTGCGCTGGTCATCGGCCCCGAGCGGCTCCCCGGCTACGCCGAGCAGCTGGGCCAGTGGGTCCGCAAGGGCCGCGCGTTCATCCGGGACGCCAAGGCGCGCGTGGACGAGGAGCTGGGCGACGAGGTCGGCGACGTCGACTGGTCGGCGCTCGACCCCCGCAAGTACGACCCGCGGCGCATCGTGCGCGACGCCCTCCTCGAGGACGACCCCGTCCGGCCCGTGAGCACCCCGGCCACCCGGCCCGTCACGGGAGCCCGCGCGGCCCGCGCCGCGACCGGCGGCGCGGCGGCCACGGCTGCCGCGGCGGGCCCCCCCAGACCTACGCCGTACGACGACGAGGCGACCTGACGCCGGTCGAGAGCACGCCCTCCCCTCCGCCCGGGAGCACCCGTGAGTCGGGTCCTCCCGCCCTGACAGAATGGTCCGATGGTCTTGGCGCCGCAGCAGTCGCGCATCTTCTCCGGGATGCAGCCCACGTCCGACTCCCTCCAGCTGGGCAACTACCTCGGCGCGCTGACCCAGTGGGTCGCCCTGCAGGAGGACCACGACGCGATCTACTGCGTCGTCGACCTGCACGCGCTGACCGTGAGCCCCGACCCGTCGGTGCTGCGCGACCGCACCCGACGCACCGCCGCGCAGTACTTGGCGGCCGGCGTCGACCCCGAGCGCTCGATCCTGTTCGTGCAGTCGCAGGTGCCCGAGCACGCCGAGCTCGCCTGGTTGCTCTCGTGCCACACCGGCTTCGGCGAGGCCAACCGGATGACGCAGTTCAAGGACAAGTCCGGGAAGCACGGCACCGAGGGCACCACGGTCGGGCTGTTCACCTACCCGGTGCTCATGGCGGCGGACATCCTGCTGTACGACACCAACCTCGTGCCGGTCGGCGAGGACCAGCGTCAGCACCTCGAGCTCACGCGTGACCTCGCGCAGCGGCTGAACGCCCGGTTCGGCCCGGACACCGTCGTCGTGCCGGAGCCGCACATCGTCAAGGCGACCGCGAAGATCTACGACCTGCAGGACCCGACGGCCAAGATGAGCAAGTCGGCCGAGAGCCCGAACGGCCTGATCGAGCTGCTGGACGACCCGAAGGTCGTGGCGAAGCGGATCCGGTCGGCCGTCACGGACGCCGGTCGCGAGATCCGGTTCGACCCGGAGGGCAAGCCGGGCGTCTCCAACCTGCTGACCATCTACTCGGCGCTGACGGGACGCGAGATCCCGGCGCTCGAGGCCGACTACGCGGGCAAGGGCTACGGCGACCTCAAGGTGGACCTGGCCGCCGTCGTCGTCGACTTCCTCACGCCGTTCCAGGCCCGCGTGCACGGCTACCTCTCGGACCCGGCGTCGCTCGACGAGATCCTGGCCGACGGTGCCGACCGCGCCCGGGACCTGGCCGGCGGGACGCTCGAGCGCCTCTACGACCGCAGCGGTCTCCTCCCGCGCCGCACGCGGGCGCGGGTGGGCGCGTGAGGTTGCCGGAGCGATCCGGCAACCAGGTCCGGATCGGCGTCGCCATCACGGTGCCGGAGCCGTACGGCTCCGTGCTGCAGGCCGCTCGGGCCCGGTTCGGTGACCCGTGGGCGGACTTCATCCCGCCGCACATCACGCTGCTGGGCCCCACGGTGATCGAGCACGACGACATCAGGTCCGTCGACGAGCACCTGGCCGGCGTGGCCGAGCGCCACGCGCCCTTCGTCGTCCACCTGCGCGGGACCTCGACGTTCCGGCCGGTCTCGCCGGTGGTGTTCGTGCGGCTCGCCGAGGGCGTGGCCGGCTGCGAGGGCCTGGAGCGCAGCGTCCGGTCCGGGGTGCTCGAGCAGGAGCTGCGGTTCGTCTACCACCCGCACGTCACGGTGGCGCACGAGGTGCCGGACGCCCAGCTCGACGAGGCGTTCGCCGGGCTGGCCGACTTCGACGCGTCGTTCGTCGTCGACAGCTTCCACAGCTACGCGCACGGCGACGACGGCGTGTGGCGGCCCGCGCGTGACTTCAGCCTCACCGGTTCGTCCGCAGATGCCGGGGTCATCGCCGCGACCTAGTGTCGGGTCATGACGGACGACACGCGGCCCGCGGCCGGCGCAGGAGCGGCCCACGCGCACGCCGTCGTGGCCGCCCCCGACGCGGCGGAGGCGTCGACGAGACCGTCCCTCGTGGCGAGGGCCAAGGCCCTGCTCGAGTGGTGGAAGCACACGCGGCCTGCGCGAGCGGTCGCCCGGTTCGGCGCCCGCAGCGGCGGTGTGCTGACCGGCGGCATCGCCTACGCCGCCCTGTTCTCCGTCTTCGCCGCGCTCACCATCGGCTACACGATCTTCATGGCCGTGCTCGGCAACAACGACGAGCTGCGGCAGAAGGTGCTCGACTCGGTGAACGCCTCGCTCCCGGGCCTGATCGACACGGGCGACGGGACGGGGATGATCGACCCCGACTCGCTCGTCCTCAGCGGCAGCCTGACCGTCACGGGCATCATCGCCGTCGTCGTCCTGCTGCTCAGCGCCATCGCGGCGATGGCCGCGCTGAGGACCGCCGTGCGCGCGATGTTCGCCTCCGAGGGGGCCGGTGGCAACGCCGTGCTCGGCAAGGCCCGCGAGCTCGGCGGGTTCGCCGGCATGGCGTTCGCGGTCCTGCTCTCGGCACTGATCACCACCGGCGTCGCCAGCGCCGCGTCGTGGATCCTCGATGCCCTCGGGTGGGGGAGCGCGACGACGTTCGTTCTGCGTGGCCTCGGCATCCTCGTCGCGTTCGTCATCGACGCGGCCACGTTCCTGCTGATCGTGAAGGTTCTCGCGGGCGAGAACCCCCCGTGGCGGGACCTGCGGTGGGGCGCCGTCATCGCGGGCGTCGGGATCGGCGTGGTCCGGATCCTCGGCACGTCGGTCGTCGCCGGCAGCGTGGGCAAGAACCCGCTGTTCACCTCGGTCGCCGTCATCGTCACGCTGCTCGTCTGGATCAACCTCATCGCGCGGATCGTGCTGCTCGCCTCCGCGTGGACGGCCGACCCGCCGTACGTCGGCCCTGCGGCGGAGGAGCCCGCGGCGCCCACCGCCTGACCCGCGCACCGTCTGTACCCGGTTCGCCGGGCCGCCCTAGGGTCGGCGCATGGCAGCCGACGAGACAGTTCCCGCGGTCGCGAGCCGCACGGCCGCGGCCCGCGCACGACCCGAGGCGCGGCCGTCGCTCACCTCGCGGGCCAAGGGCGCCTTCCTGTGGTGGAAGCACACGCGCCCCGGTCGGGCGAACGCGCGGTTCCGCGCCCGCAGCGGCGGCGTGCTCTCGGGTGGCATCGCGTACGCCGCGCTGTTCTCGGTCTTCGCCGCGCTGACCATCAGCTACACGGCCTTCATCGCGGTCCTCGGCGACAACGACGAGCTGCGCGACCGGGTCCTGCACGCGATCGACACCACCTACCCCCACCTGCTCGACACGGGGAACGGCCAGGGCGCGATCGACCCGTCGGCGCTCGAGCTGTCCACCAACCTCACGGTGGCGGGCATCGTCGCGGTCGTCGTCCTGCTGCTCAGCGCGATCGCCGCGATGACGGCCCTGCGCCGGTCGGTGCGCGCGATGTTCGCGTCCGAGTTCGGCGGCAACCCGATGATCGGCAAGGCCCGCGACCTCGGCGGCTTCGTCGGAATGTCGTTCGCCGTGCTGCTCTCCGCCATCCTCACCACGGGCGCCGGCACGGTGGCGTCGTGGCTCCTCGACGCCCTCGGCCTGAGCGGCCTGACGACGGTCGTGCTGCGGACGCTCGGCATCCTTGTCGCCTTCGCGGTCGACGCCGCGCTGTTCCTGCTGGTGGTGAAGGTGCTGGCCGCCGAGAACCCGCCGTGGCGGGACCTGGTCCGGGGCGCGGCGATCGCGGCGGCCGGCCTCGGGATCGTGCGGGTGCTCGGCTCGACGGTCGTGGCGGGCAGCGTGAGCAAGAACCCGCTCTTCACGTCCGTCGCGGTGCTGGTCACGCTGCTGGTCTGGGTCAACCTGATCGCGCGGATCATGCTGCTCGCGGCCGCGTGGACCGCGGACCCGCCGTATGTGGAGCCGCCGGGCGTGACAGTGGTCCCCGCGCCCGCCTGACCGCTCAGAGCGCGGCGTGCAGCTCGGGCAGGCGAGACGTCAGCACGGCCAGCCGGGCGCGCGTCGCGGCGGGCTCGCCGACCTCCCCGAGCCGCAGCATCCCCGGGTCTCCCGCCGCCTGCGCGGCGGCGATCCGGTCGGCGGCCGACGTCATGCGGACGACGACGTGGTCCAGCACCGCGTGCGGGTCGAGCCCCCCGTAGCCGTCGGCAACGGTGCGCAGGACGTGCGCCACCTCGGCCGCGGGCGCGTCCGGGACGAGCACCGCGGTGTTCCACGCGAAGATCGCGACGTCGTCGAGCGGGATCCCCGGGCCGGCGACGTCCCAGTCGAACACCCCGGCGAGGTCGTCGCCGTCGAAGGCCATGTTGTACATCGCGCTGTCGTGGTGGCAGACGATCTCGCCGGGCTCGAGCGCGCGCTCGACGAACCGCCACCGCCGGCTCTCCCGCGGGAAGCCCGCGACGGCCGCGTGGTACGACCGCAGCCACCGCATGGCCGACAGCACCTGGGCGTCGGTCAGCGTCTCGAGGCCGATGTCGAGCACGCGGCCGGGCAGGAACGTGAGGATCTCCCGGTCGCGGTCGTCGACGCCCAGCACGCGCGGGATGCAGGAGAGGCCGGTGGTCGCCAGGAAGTCGAGCAGCTCGTGCACCGCGGGCGTCCACGGGCCGGTCGGGCGGCGCACGGTGTCGCCGACGCGGACGGCCCCGCCGACGTTCCCGCCGGGCAGCGGGATCTCGTCCTCGGGGCCGTGGGTCACGACGCGGACGCTACCGGGCGTCGGGCGGCGGGCGCACGGGAGAATCGGCGCTCGCGTGAAGACGTCGTTGCGCCCAGCGCGACGAAGTCTTCACGCGACGAAGTTTTTACGCGACGAGGGCACGCACCCGGSCCGGGTGCGTGCCCTCCGACGCGTGGATCAGAACGCGCGGGTGATCATCGCGCGCTTGACCTCCTGGATGGCCTTGGTGACCTCGATGCCGCGCGGGCACGCCTCGGTGCAGTTGAAGGTCGTGCGGCAGCGCCACACGCCCTCCTTGTCGTTGAGGATCTCGAGGCGCTGCGTGCCGCCCTCGTCGCGGCTGTCGAAGATGAACCGGTGCGCGTTGACGATCGCGGCGGGGCCGAAGTACTGCCCGTCGGTCCAGAAGACGGGGCACGACGACGTGCACGCGGCGCACAGGATGCACTTGGTGGTGTCGTCGAAGCGTGCGCGCTGCTCGGCGCTCTGCAGGCGCTCCTTCGTCGGCTCGTTCCCGGTGGTGATGAGGAACGGCATGATCTCGCGGTAGGAGGCGAAGAACGGCTCCATGTCGACCACCAGGTCCTTGATCACCGGAAGGCCCTTGATGGGCTCGACCGTGATCGGCTTCTTGAGGTCGAGGTCCTTGAGCAGCGTCTTGCAGGCGAGCCGGTTGCGGCCGTTGATCCGCATGGCGTCCGACCCGCACACGCCGTGGGCGCAGGAGCGGCGGAACGTCAGCGAGCCGTCCTCCTCCCACTTCACCTTGTGCAGGGCGTCGAGCACGCGGTCGGTGCCGTGGGCGCGGACCGTGAACTCGTCCCAGTACGGCTCGGCGGGGGCGCCGTCCTCGCCCGGCAGGTAGCGCCGGACCTTGAGGGTCACGTCGAAGGAGGGGATGGCTCCCACCTCGGCCACGGGCGCGTCGAGAGTCGCGGTCATCAGTACTTACGCTCCATCGGCTGGTAGCGGGTCATCGTGACGGGCTTGGAGCCCAGGACGAGCTGGTAGTCCTCGAACAGCGTCGTGTGCGCGAACGACCCCTTGTGGTCGCCGTCGCCCTCCGAGCCCCACAGGCGGTGCCCCTTGACGGGCAGCGGTCGCCGGTAGGCCATGGTGTGGCGCATGTAGTTCTTGTCGTCGCGGTCGGGGAAGTCCTCGCGGAAGTGACCGCCGCGCGACTCGTCACGGTTCAGGGCGCCGACGACGACCGTCTCCGCGATGTCGAGCAGGAAGCCCAGCTCGACGGCCTCGAGCAGGTCGGTGTTGAACATCTTGCTCTTGTCCTGCACCGACACCCGGCGGAACCGCTTCTGCAGCGCCTTGATGTCGTCGAGCGCCTGCGTGAGGGAGTCGGCGGTGCGGAACACCTGCGCGTTGAGGTCCATCGACTCCTGCAGCGCCTTGCGGATGTCCGCCACGCGCTCGCCGTCGGGCCGGGTGCGGATCTCCTCGAGGCCCGCGACGACGGTGGCCGCCGGGTCCTCGGGCAGCTCGACGAAGGACGCGGTCAGCGCGTACGCGGCGGCGGAGATGCCGGCCCGCTTGCCGAACACGTTGATGTCGAGCAGCGAGTTGGTGCCCAGGCGGTTGGAGCCGTGCACGCTCACGCAGGCGACCTCGCCGGCGGCGTACAGCCCGCGGATGACGTCGGACTCGTTGCGCAGGACCTCGGCCTCGATGTTGGTGGGGATGCCACCCATCGCGTAGTGGGCCGTCGGGTACACGGGCACCGGCTCGGTGTACGGCTCGATGCCGAGGTACGTGCGCGCGAACTCCGTGATGTCCGGCAGCTTCGCGTCGATGTGCGCGGGCTCGAGGTGCGTGAGGTCGAGCAGCACGTAGTCCTTGTTGGGACCGGCGCCGCGGCCCTCGCGCACCTCGTTGGCCATGGACCGGGCGACGATGTCGCGCGGCGCCAGGTCCTTGATGGTCGGGGCGTAGCGCTCCATGAAGCGCTCGCCCTCGGAGTTGCGCAGGATGCCGCCCTCGCCGCGCGCGGCCTCGGAGAGCAGGATGCCGAGTCCGGCCAGGCCGGTCGGGTGGAACTGGAAGAACTCCATGTCCTCCAGCGGGATGCCACGGCGGTAGGCCAGCGCCATGCCGTCGCCCGTGAGCGTGTGCGCGTTCGAGGTCGTCTTGTAGATCTTGCCGGCGCCGCCGGTGGCCAGCACGACCGACTTGGCCTGGAAGACGTGGATCTCGCCCGTGGCCAGCTCGTACGCGACGACACCGGAGACGTTGACCTCCTCGCCCTCCGGCACGTGGCCGGCCGCGAGGTCGTGGTCGACCAGGAGGTCGAGCACGTAGAACTCGTTGTAGAACTCGACCTCGTTCTTCACGCACTGCTGGTACAGCGTCTGCAGGATCATGTGACCCGTGCGGTCGGCGGCGTAGCAGGAGCGGCGAACGGCGGCCTCGCCGTGGTTGCGCGTGTGCCCGCCGAACCGGCGCTGGTCGATCTTGCCCTCGGGCGTCCGGTTGAACGGCAGCCCCATCTTCTCCAGGTCCAGCACCGCGTCGATGGCCTCCTTGGCCATGACCTCGGCGGCGTCCTGGTCGACCAGGTAGTCCCCACCCTTGACGGTGTCGAACGTGTGCCACTCCCAGTTGTCCTCCTCGACGTTGGCGAGCGCGGCGCACATGCCGCCCTGCGCCGCCCCCGTGTGGGAGCGCGTCGGGTAGAGCTTGGAGATGACGGCCGTGCGCACGCGCGTCGAGGACTCGAGGGCCGCGCGCATGCCGGCGCCGCCCGCGCCGACGATCACGACGTCGTACTGGTGGGTCTGCATCGGGGTCGATGCCTTCCTTTTTCTGGGGGGAGAGCAGTCGTCAGGGCGCCGTGCAGAACGACGGGAGCAGGTCCGCGGGCGAGCCCGACGGGCACGGGTCGAACGTGAAGATCACGAGCGTGCCCAGCACGACGACGACCGCGAACGCGAGGTAGAGCAGGCCCTTGAGGACGAGCCGCAGGCCGTCGCGCTCGGCGTAGTCGTTGATGATCGTGCGCACGCCGTTCGTGCCGTGGATCATCGCGAGCCAGAGCATGAGCAGGTCCCAGACCTGCCAGAACGGCGACGCCCACTTGCCGGCGACGAAGCCGAAGTCGATCGCCTTGACACCCTCGCCGACGACCAGGTTGACGAACAGGTGCCCGAAGATCAGCACGAGCAAGATGACGCCGGACGCGCGCATGAACACCCAGCCGTAGAGCTCGGTGTTGCCGCGCGTGGTCAGGCGGGCCGGGCGGGGCTTCGGGGGGCGCGGGGCCTTGGGGTCCGCGATCGTGGTCATCACTCGCCCCCGAACACGTGCATGAGGTGGCGCGGCAGGAAGCCGGCCATGGTCACGACGAACAGGCCGATGACGACCCACAGCATCACGCGCTGGTACTTGGGGCCCTTGGCCCAGAAGTCCACCAGGATGATCCGGATGCCGTTGAACGCGTGGAACACGATGGCGGCGACGAGGCCGGCCTCACCGAGACCCATGATCGGGTTCTTGTACGTCCCGATGACGTCGTTGTACGCCTCGGGCGAGATGCGCACGAGCGACGTGTCGAGCACGTGCACGAGCAGGAAGAAGAAGATCGCGACGCCGGTCACGCGGTGCGCGACCCACGACCACATGCCTTCCCGCCCGCGGTAGAGCGTTCCGGCGGGCACTTTTCGAGCCGTGGCCGGCACTCCACTGTTGGTGGGCGCTGCAGGCACTGGGGGCCTCCTGGCGAAGAAAGAGGTTCGGACGTCGGCGTCCTTGTCGCGTCAACTGTAGTGAACCCGGGAGTAACCAACCGCTCGACAAGGGCCGTTGGGCCCCTCCTGTGAGGTATTGCACAGCGCGGTCAGGGGGGTGCCGCTCGATACCCTGACCCCCATGTCGACCACATCCACGACGATTCCCGGTTTCCACGCCGTCGTTCCGGCGGGTGGTGCGGGCACGCGCCTGTGGCCCCTGTCGCGCGCCGGTCACCCCAAGTTCCTGCTCGACCTCACCGGCTCGGGCCGGACCCTGCTGCAGTCGACGGTCGACCGGCTGCTCCCGCTGACCGGCGAGGGCGGCGTGCTCGTCGTCACCGGAGCCCGGCACGCGGTCGCCGTGGCGGGCCAGCTGCCCGAGCTGGGTCCCGACGACGTCCTGGCCGAGCCGTCGCCGCGCGACTCGATGGCCGCGATCGGGCTGGCCGCCGCGGTGCTCCTGGAGCGCCACGGCGAGGACGTGGTGCTCGGGTCGTTCGCCGCCGACCACGTGATCGACGGCGCCGCCGCGTTCGAGCAGGCGGTGCGCGAGGGCGTGGTCGCCGCGCGCGCCGGCTACGTGGTCACGCTCGGGATCGCCGCCACCGGCCCGTCGACCGCGTTCGGCTACATCCGCTCGGGCGAGCTGCTCGGTCTCGACGGCGCACCGACCGTCGCGCACGCCGCGGGGTTCACGGAGAAGCCCGACGCCGAGACGGCGACCGCCTACCTGGCCACGGGGGAGTACCGCTGGAACGCGGGCATGTTCCTGGTGGGCGCGCGCGTGCTGCTGGACCACCTGGCGACGCAGCTGCCGACGCTGGCCGCCGGTCTGCTCGAGATCGCCGCCGCGTGGGACACCGCCGACCGGGGCGAGGTCCTCGGGCGCGTCTGGCCCGGGCTGACCAAGATCGCGATCGACCACGCGATCGCGGAGCCCGTCGCTGCGGCGGGCGGCGTGGCCGTGGTGCCCGGCGACTTCACGTGGGACGACGTCGGCGACTTCGACTCGCTCGCGGAGCTGCTGCCGGGGGACACGCTGGGCGACGAGGCCGCCGTGCTGCGCCTCGACGCGGCGGCCGCCTTCGTCGTGCCGGGTTCCGGGCGGACCGTCACCGTCCTCGGGCTGCCGGGCGCGGTCGTCGTCGACACCCCCGACGCCGTGCTGGTGACCACCCGGGCGCACGCCCAGGCCGTGAAGTCCGCGGTCGACGGTTGGCGCGCCGCGGGGCGCGAGGACCTGCTCTGACGCGGACACGCGCCGCCCGGCGTCGTCGTCGCGGCTAGGGTCGAAGGCGTGTCGTCCGCCTCCCTCCTGCCCGTCGTCGCCCCGCTGACCAGCCTCCGGCCGGACCCGGTGGAGCCGGTGTCGGCGCGCCTCGCCGCCCTGGTCGCCGAGCTGCGCGAGGAGCTCGTCGCCGTCCGTCGGGACATCCACGCCCACCCGGAGCTCGGCCGCACGGAGGTCCGGACCACCAAGCTCGTGGCCGAGCGGCTGCGCGCCGCGGGGCTCGAGCCGCACCTGCTGCCGGGCAGCGGGCTCGTCTGCGACATCGGTCCGGGACCGACGACCACCGGGCGGCAGCGCATCGCGCTGCGCGCCGACCTCGACGCGCTCCCGGTGCAGGACACGAGCGGCGTGCCGTGGGCCTCGACCGTCCGGGGTGTCGCGCACGCCTGCGGGCACGACGTGCACACCGCCGCGGTGCTCGGCGCGGGGCTGGTCCTCGCCCGGCTGGCCGACGAGCTCACCACCGGCGTCCGGCTGATCTTCCAGCCCGCCGAGGAGGTGCAGCCCGGCGGGGCCCTGGACGTGCTGGCCGCGGGCGGCCTGGACGGCGTCGGGCAGATCTACTCGTTCCACTGCGACCCCAAGGTCGACGTCGGTCAGGTGGGCACCCGCATCGGTCCCATCACGTCCGCCAGCGACGAGGTCACCGTGACGGTCTCCGGGCCGGGCGGGCACACGTCCCGGCCGCACCTCACGGGCGACGTGGTCTTCGCCCTCGGCCAGGTCATCACGCAGGTGCCGGCGATCCTGGGCCGCCGGCTGGACCCCCGCTCGGGCGTCAACCTCACCTGGGGCGCCGTGCAGGCGGGCGCCGCGCACAACGCGATCCCGGCGACCGGCGTCGTCAAGGGGACCCTGCGCTGCCTGGACGGCCGAGCCTGGGAGAAGGCGTCGGAGGTGTTCCACTCCGCGGTCGAGCAGGTGGTCGCCCCGCTCGGCGTGACGGTCGACGTGCGGCACCACCGCGGCGTCCCGCCGGTCGAGAACGCCGAGCACGCCACGGGCATCCTCGAGGCGGCGGCGCGCGACGTGCTCGGGCCGGCGTCCGTGCTGCTGACCGAGCAGTCGCTGGGCGGCGAGGACTTCGCCTGGTACCTGACCAAGGTGCCGGGCGCGATGGCGCGGCTGGGCACCCGCACGCCGGGCGGCCACACGTTCGACATCCACCAGGGCGACCTGCGCGTGGACGAGCGCGCGGTCGAGGTCGGCGCGCTGTTCCTGGCGCGGGCAGCCCTTCTCGCTGGTTGAGACGGTACGTCCGTCACCTGGGCCGACATTCCAAGTCGATAACGGAACCTGCACGTATACCCACCGGTAACCTGCCCGACACGTTGCGCTCGTTATGGTCCGAGTCATCAATGCCGGGCAGCCCCAGACCTTGTGGTGGCACACCGTCGTGCCATCCGCACGGTCGGCCCAGCCGGACCGGCTGCTGACGAGATTCAGGAGAGTCGCGTGAAGAAGATCATTCGAGTGGCCGCGCTCGGCGGGGCGGTCGCCCTTGCGCTTGCGGCGTGTGGGAGTGCCCCCGAGGACGACACGACGACGCCCGGTGCCGACGGCACGACGGCCGCGTCCGTCGACTTCAAGGCCTGCATGGTCTCGGACGCCGGTGGCTTCGACGACAAGTCGTTCAACCAGGCGGGCTTCGAAGGCCTCATGAAGGCCGTCGACGAGCTCGGTGTCACGGAGGCGCACGTCGAGTCCGCCGCCGACACCGACTACACGCCGAACATCGACAGCCTCGTCGCCGAGAACTGCGACCTGATCATCGGCGTCGGATTTCTGCTCGAGGACCCGATCCAGACGGCCGCCGAGGCGAACCCGGACATCAAGTTCGCCCTCGTCGACAGCTCGTTCTCCGACGCGGACTTCAACCCCGTCACCATCGACAACGCCAAGCCGATCCTGTTCGACACGGCGCAGTCGGCCTACCTCGCGGGCTACGTGGCCGCGGCGCAGTCGGCGACCGGCAAGGTCGCGACGTTCGGTGGCATCCAGATCCCGTCCGTCACGATCTTCATGGACGGCTTCGCGGACGGCATCGCCAAGTACAACGAGGACAGCGGCAAGTCCGTGCAGCTCCTCGGCTGGGACAAGGCCGCGCAGACCGGCGTCTTCGCCGGCAACTTCGACAGCCAGGACGACGGCAAGAACATCGGCCAGTCCTTCATCGACCAGGGCGCGGACATCATCATGCCCGTCGCCGGCCCGGTCGGTCTCGGCACCGCGTCGGTCGCCCAGGCGGCCGGCAACGTCTCCATCGTGGGTGTCGACGCCGACTGGTTCGAGACCACGGAGTACGGCCCCATCGTCCTCACCTCGGTCATGAAGGAGATCGGCCCGGCCGTCTTCGACACGATCAAGGAGGGCGTCGACGGCAAGTTCAGCTCCGACCCCTACGTCGGCACGCTGGAGAACGAGGGCCTCGGCCTGGCGCCGTTCCACGATTTCGACTCGAAGGTCTCGGACGAGGTCAAGGCGAAGGTCGAGGAGCTCAAGGCCTCGATCATCTCGGGCGACATCGTCGTCGAGTCGGACGCCTCGCCGAAGTGATCTGACGCACGACAGCAGGACGACGGCCCGGGCCACGTGCCCGGGCCGTCGGCCTGTCCGGCACACCGTCGTGCCGGACAGATGGATAGTGTCTGAGAACGCGCGACGTCGAAGGAGCCCACCGGTGAAGCTGGAGCTGCAGGGCATCACCAAGACCTTCGGGTCCTTGGTCGCCAACGACCACATCGACCTCGTGGTGGAGCCCGGTGAGATCCACGCCCTGCTCGGCGAGAACGGTGCCGGCAAGAGCACGCTGATGAACGTCCTGTACGGGCTGTACGACCCCGACGACGGCCAGATCCTCGTCGACGACGTCCCCGTGACCTTCGCCGGACCCGGGGACGCCATGGGCGCCGGGATCGGCATGGTCCACCAGCACTTCATGCTGGTCCCCGTCTTCACGGTCGCCGAGAACGTGGTGCTCGGCCACGAGCCCGTGCGCGGCGGCGGCCTGATCGACCTGCCCGAGGCGCGCCGCCGGGTCAAGGAGATCTCCGACCGCTTCGGCTTCCACGTCGACCCCGACGCCTACATCGAGGACCTCCCCGTCGGCGTGCAGCAGCGCGTCGAGATCATCAAGGCGCTCTCCCGCCAGGCGAAGGTCCTCATCCTCGACGAGCCCACCGCCGTGCTCACGCCGCAGGAGACCGACGAGCTGATCGCGATCATGCGGCAGCTCAAGGAGTCCGGGACGTCGATCGTCTTCATCACCCACAAGCTGCGCGAGGTCCGCGCGGTCGCGGACCGCATCACGGTCATCCGCCGCGGCAAGGTCGTCGGCACGGCGGAGCCGACGAGCTCCGAGACCGAGCTCGCCTCCCTCATGGTGGGCCGCTCGGTCGAGCTCGGCGTCGCACGCACCGAGGCTCAGCCCGGCGAGGTCACC
This sequence comes from Cellulomonas sp. P4_D11, assembly GCF_056401915.1. Classification (NCBI taxonomy): domain Bacteria; kingdom Bacillati; phylum Actinomycetota; class Actinomycetes; order Micrococcales; family Cellulomonadaceae; genus Cellulomonas; species Cellulomonas sp. P4_D11. The sequence goes on from NZ_JBFUIK010000030.1 coordinate 14,854, forward strand.
GTGCAGGTCCGGAACCTCACGGTCATCGACGAAGCCGGCGTGCGGCAGATCGACGACGTGTCGTTCGACGTCGCCCGCGGGGAGATCGTCGCGATCGCGGGCGTGCAGGGCAACGGCCAGACCGAGCTCACCGAGGTCATGCTCGGCCTGCAGTCGCCGGTCGCCGGCTCGGTGCGGCTGGACGGCGTCGAGCTGGTGGGCCGTCCCGTGCGCGACGTGCTCAACTCCGGCCTCGGGTTCGTCCCGGAGGACCGCTCGACCGACGGCGTGATCGCCGACTTCTCCATCGCGGAGAACCTCATCCTCGACCTGCACCGCTACGAGCCGTTCGCCCGCGGCGTCGCGCTGCGGCCCGCCGCCGTGCGGGAGAACGCCGAGAAGCGGATCGCCGAGTTCGACGTGCGCACCGGCTCGATCGACGCGCACGCGAGCACCCTGTCGGGCGGCAACCAGCAGAAGGTCGTGCTGGCGCGCGAGATGTCCCGGCCGCTGCGGCTGCTCATCGCGTCGCAGCCGACGCGCGGCCTCGACGTCGGGTCCATCGAGTTCGTGCACTCCCGGATCGTCGAGGAGCGCGACAACGGCACACCCGTGATCATCGTGTCGACGGAGCTGGACGAGGTGCTGGCGCTGGCCGACCGCATCCTCGTCATGTACCGGGGCCGGATCGTCGGCAACGTGCCCGGCGGGACCGACCGCGACGTCCTCGGCCTGATGATGGCCGGCGTGCCGCTCGAGGACGCCGTGCGGCAGGCCGCGGAGCACCACACGACGCTCGGTGGGCTCGACCTCGAGGCCGACGTCACCGACGCGCCCACTGCGGGCACGGAGTTTCCCCAGGAGGAGCTGTGAGCAGCCACACGCCGGACCCGTTGCCCGACGCGGCCGTGCCGCCGCCGGGGCAGACGGGCGTCGCCGAGACGAAGGCGCCGGACGAGCCCGACGGCGGCAACCGGATCCTGCACGAGATCCTGACCAGCAGCTGGCTCGTCTCGCTGCTCGCGATCGTGCTCGCGCTGATCCTCGGTGGCCTGCTCATCGCCGCGGCCGACGCCGAGGTCCAGGCCGCGGCCAGCTACTTCTTCTCGCGTCCCGGCGACCTGATCTCCGCGGCGTGGTCCGCGGTCTCCGAGGCGTACGCGGCCCTGTTCGCGGGGGCCATCTACGACCCGCGGGCCGAGGAGTTCTCGCGCGCCATCCGGCCGCTGACCGAGACCCTCACGGTGGCGACGCCCCTGATCCTGGCCGGACTCGGTCTCGGCATCGGCTTCCGCGCCGGACTGTTCAACATCGGTGCGCAGGGCCAGATCATCCTCGGTGGCATCTTCGCCGGGTACATCGGGTTCGCGTTCGACCTGCCCCCGGGGCTGCACCTGCTGCTGTGCGTGCTCGGCGCGGCGCTCGGTGGTGCCCTGTGGGCCGGCATCGCCGGCGTGCTCAAGGCACGCACGGGTGCGCACGAGGTCATCGTCACGATCATGCTCAACAACATCGCCGTCTACCTGGTGGCGTACCTGCTGAGCCTCGACGCCTTCCAGCGGCCGGGCAGCAACAACCCGGTGAGCCCGCCCATCCCGGACAGCGCGGCGTACCCGCTGCTGCTCGGCAGCGGCTACCGGCTGCACGCGGGCTTCCTCGTCGCGATCGCCGCCGCGGTGTTCACGTGGTGGCTCATGGAGCGGTCGACCGTCGGCTTCCGGTTCCGCGCGGTCGGGTCCAACCCGCACGCCGCCCGCACCGCCGGCATCTCGGTCAACTCGACGTACATCTGGGTCATGCTCACGGCCGGTGCGTTCGCGGGTCTTGCGGGGTCGGCGCAGGTGCTCGGCACCGAGCGGGTGCTCACCGCAGGGGTCGCGGCCAGCTACGGGTTCGACGCCATCACGGTCGCCCTGCTCGGCCGGTCCAAGCCCCTGGGCACGGTGTTCGCAGGCATCCTGTTCGGCGCCCTGCGCGCCGGCGGCGTCGTCATGCAGGCGCGCACCGGGACGCCCATCGACATCGTGCTCGTCGTCCAGTCCCTCATCGTCCTGTTCATCGCGGCCCCGCCGCTGGTCCGGGCGGTGTTCCGACTGCCCTCACCGGACAAGCCACGAGCACCGAAGCCGGTCGTCCCCGTCGCCGCGAAGGAGGTCAGCGCGTGAGCGCCCCCACGATCGACGCCCCGGCTGCGGCGCGCCCCGCCGGCGAGCTGGTCCTGCCCCCCATCCGCTGGCACGCCCCGATCGCGTACGGGGTCGTGGCCCTCTTCGGTCTGATCGTCTTCGGCCTCCTCGGGGACAGCGGCGACGTCAGCACGTTCTCCGTCTCGACCGCCAAGGACTTCGTCCGCTTCGAGCCGTTCGCGGTCCCCTCGAAGGCGACGGCGATCGTCCTGTGCCTCGGCGCCCTCGTGCTGGCGGGCGTGTCGTTCAACGCCACCCGGCAGCGCCGCAAGGTCGGTCCGTGGCTGCCGATCCTCTACGGCGTCTTCATGGTGTTCGCGTTCCTGGTGTGGGCGGTCGCCGGCAAGACGAGCGGGCTCCCGCTGACCGGCCTCCTGCAGGGCTCGCTGTTCCTGGCGATCCCGCTGGTGTTCGGCGCCCTCGCCGGCCTGCTGTGCGAGCGCTCCGGCATCATCAACATCGCGATCGAGGGCCAGCTGCTCGGCGGCGCGTTCCTCGCGGCCGTCGTCGCGACCCTGACCGGCAGCGCCTACGCCGGCCTGGTCTCCGCCCCGATCGCGGGCGCGCTCGTCGGCCTCCTGCTCGTGCTCTTCTCGATCAAGTACGTGGTCAACCAGATCATCGTCGGCGTCGTGCTCAACGTGCTGGTGATCGGCGTGACCAGCTACCTGTTCTCCACGGTGCTCAAGCAGAACCCGGACACCTGGAACAACCCGCCCGGACTGCCCGTGATCAGCATCCCCGTGCTCTCGCAGATCCCGATCATCGGCCCGGTGCTGTTCCGCCAGACGGTGCTCGTCTACATCATGTACGTCGTCGTGATCCTGCTCCAGATCATGGTGTTCCGGTCCCGCTGGGGCCTGCGCCTGCGGTCCGTCGGGGAGCACCCCAAGGCGGCGGACACGGTCGGCATCAAGGTCAACCGGACCCGGCTGCGCGCGACCGTGCTGGGCGGCGCGGTCGCCGGCCTGGGCGGCGCGTTCTTCACGGTCGCGGCCGGGCTGGCGTTCGGCAAGGAGATGACCAACGGCAAGGGGTACATCGCGCTCGCCGCCATGATCCTGGGCCGCTGGAGCCCAAAGGGCGCCCTGGCCGCCGCGCTGCTGTTCGGCTTCGCCAACAACCTGCAGCTGCAGCTGAGCATCATCCAGACGCCGATCCCCAGCCAGATCATGCTGATGACGCCCTACATCGTGACGATCTTCGCCGTCGCCGGGCTGGTCGGACGGGTGCGCCCGCCGGCCGCCGAGGGCATCCCCTACACGAAGTGAGAAGAGCGGCAGTGGAACCCGAGAACTCTGTCGACTGGGACGCCCTGCGTTCCGCCGCCACCGAGGTCATGCACAAGGCGTACGCGCCGTACTCGAGCTTCCCGGTGGGCGCCGCCGCGCTCGTCGACGACGGGCGGGTGGTGGTCGGCTGCAACGTCGAGAACGCCTCGTACGGCGTGACGCTGTGCGCCGAGTGCGCGCTCGTCTCGGGGCTGCACGTCTCGGGCGGCGGGCGGCTCGTGGCGTTCACGTGCGTGGACAAGCACGGCAACGTGCTCATGCCCTGCGGCCGCTGCCGGCAGCTGCTGTGGGAGCACGGGGGAGCGCGCCTGCTGGTCGAGACCGTGCACGGCATCAAGCCCATGACCGAGGTGCTGCCCGATGCGTTCGGTCCCGCCGACCTGGAGGAGCGCGCGTGAGCACCGAGAGCTTCGACGCCGTCGACGTCATCGTCACCAAGCGCGACGGGCACCGCCTGTCCGACGCGCAGATCGACTGGGTCATCGACGCGTACACCCGCGGCGTCGTGGCCGAGGAGCAGATGTCGGCCCTCAACATGGCCATCCTGCTCAACGGCATGGACCGCGCGGAGATCGCCCGCTGGACCGCCGCGATGATCGCCAGCGGCGAGCGGATGGACTTCTCGGGGCTGTCCCGGCCGACCGCGGACAAGCACTCGACCGGCGGCGTGGGCGACAAGATCACGCTGCCCCTGGCCCCGCTGGTGGCCGTGTTCGGGGTGGCGGTGCCGCAGCTGTCCGGCCGCGGCCTGGGCCACACCGGCGGCACGCTGGACAAGCTCGAGTCCATCCCCGGCTGGCGGGCGGCGCTGAGCAACGACGAGATGATGGCGCAGCTCGACGACGTCGGCGCGGTCATCTGCCAGGCGGGTTCCGGGCTCGCCCCGGCCGACCGCAAGCTGTACGCGCTGCGTGACGTCACCGGCACCGTCGAGGCCATCCCGCTGATCGCCAGCTCGATCATGAGCAAGAAGATCGCCGAGGGCACAGGCGCGCTGGTCCTGGACGTCAAGGTGGGGTCGGGCGCGTTCATGAAGGACGTGGACCGCGCCCGCGAGCTCGCCCGGACCATGGTCGCGCTCGGCACCGACGCGGGAGTGAAGACCGTCGCGCTGCTCACCGACATGTCGACGCCGCTGGGGCTCACCGCGGGCAACGCGCTCGAGGTCCGCGAGTCGGTCGAGGTGCTGGCCGGCGGGGGACCGGCGGACGTCGTGGAGCTCACAGTCGCGCTCGCGCGCGAGATGCTCGCGGCGGCGGGGCGGCCGTCCGACGACGTCGAGGCGGCCCTGCGCGACGGCCGGGCCATGGACGCGTGGAAGCGGATGATCGCGGCCCAGGGCGGCGACCCGGACGCGACGCTCCCGGTGGCCCGCGAGACGGAGCAGGTGCTGGCCGAGGCCGACGGCGTGCTCACCGAGCTGGACGCGTACGCGGTCGGGATCGCCGCGTGGCGGCTCGGCGCCGGGCGCGCCCGCAAGGAGGACCCGGTGCAGGCCGGCGCCGGCGTGGAGCTGCACGCAAAGCCCGGCGATGCGGTCCGCGCGGGGCAGCCGCTCATGACGCTCCACACCGACACCCCCGAGCGGTTCGGCCGGGCGCGCGAGGCGCTCGACGGCGCGGTCGTGGTCGCTCCCGCCGGCACGGCGGTGGCGCACCGGCCCCTGGTGATCGACCGCATCGACGCCTGACCCGTCCGGACCCCTCGCGGCCGGGAGCCGCTGGGGGCACGATGGAGCGATGAGCACAGTGCCCGGGAACGAGGCGTGGCGGGACGCCGGCCTGGCGCCCGTCGACCCGGACGGACCCCGGCGGCTCGGTGACGACGGGCCGGGCGACGACGACGCATCGACCGACCCCGAGGAGTACGAGCCGGACTTCGCGCGCGCCGACCGCGAGGGACGGGCGGACGAGGCGGACGTGGTCGAGCAGGACACCGAGGTGCCCGGCGACGACGACGAGGTCGACGGCTGAGACCCTGCTCCCGCCCGCACGTCCCGCTACGGTGAGCCCATGACGACGCTCCCCGATGCGCCCGAGACCTCCGAGCCCACCGACGCGGTCGCCGCGCTCGTCGCTCTGATCCCCGGACTGCCCAAGGTCGTGCTGCACGACCACCTCGACGGGGGCCTGCGCCCCGCCACGATCATCGAGCTGGCCGCCGAGGTGGGCCACGAGCTGCCCACCACGGACGCCGACGAGCTCGGCCGCTGGTTCGTCGAGGCGGCGAGCTCGGGGACGCTCGTGCGGTACCTGGAGACGTTCGACCACACGGTCGCGGTCATGCAGACCGAGGACGGGCTGCGCCGGGTCGCGCGCGAGTCCGTGCTCGACCTGGCCGTCGACGGCGTCGTCTACGCCGAGCAGCGGTACGCCCCCGAGCAGCACCTGAGCAAGGGCCTGAGCCTGCAGCAGGTGGTCGACGCCGTGCAGGCCGGCTTCGCGGAGGGCATCGCGGAGGCGGCGACGCAGGGGCGCTCGATCCGCATCGGCACCCTGATCACCGCGATGCGGCACGCGGACCGGGGCGACGAGATCGCCGCGCTGGCCCTGGAGAACCGCGACAACGGCGTGGTCGGCTTCGACATCGCCGGCGCCGAGATCGGCTTCCCGGCCTCCCGGCTGGCCAGCGCGTTCGCCACCCTGTCCGAGGCGGACTTCCCGGCGACGGTCCACGCGGGCGAGGCGGTCGGGCCGGAGTCGATCGCCGACGCGATCCACGTCGGACGCGCGCTGCGGATCGGTCACGGCGTCCGCCTCGTCGAGGACATCGGCACCGACGAGCTCGGCGACAACCTGGGCACCCTGGCGCACTGGGTCCGCGACCGGCGCATCCCGCTCGAGCTCTGCCCGTCCTCGAACGTGCAGACCGGCGCCGCCGAGTCGGTGGCCACGCACCCGATCTCGCGCCTGCGGGACCTCGGGTTCGCCGTGACCGTCAACACGGACAACCGCCTGCAGTCCGGCACCTCGATGACCCGCGAGCTGTCCCTGCTGGTCGAGGAGGCCGGCTGGACGCTCGCCGACCTGCGCGACGTCGCGGTCACCGCGGCCCAGCACACGTTCCTGCACCACGACGAGCGGACCGCGCTCATCGAGCAGGTCCTCCTGCCGGCGTACGCGAGCGCCAGGGGCAGCCGGCACCGCGCCTGACACGGCCGGGGCCCGGTGGTCCGGGCCCCGGCCGAGGTCGCTAGATCAGGCCCTTCGTGTGCCAGACGGTCTTCGTCTCCGTGAACGCGGTGATCCGGCCCAGCGTGGGCGCCGCCGCGTCCGCGCCGTTCTCGGGCGGGAGCACGCGCTTGAGGGTGTCCGCCGCGGCGATCTGCAGGTCGACCCACTCGAGCTCACCGGCGCCGACCAGGTCGAGCGCGTTGACGTCCGCGTGGCTGGCGAGCCACGGGGCGATCTCGGCCGGGGAGCCCGTGAGCACGTTGACGACGCCCTTGGGCACGTCGCTCGTGGCGAGCACCTCGGACAGGCTGATGGCCGACAGGGGGAGCCGCTCGCTGGCGACCACGACGACGGTGTTGCCGGTGACCAGCGCGGGGGCCACGGCGGACACCAGGCCGAGCAGCGACGAGTCCTGCGGCGCGACGATGGCGACGACGCCCGTGGGCTCGGGCACCGAGATGTTGAAGTACGGGCCGGCGACGGGGTTGGCGTTGCCGGCCACCTGCGCGTACTTGTCCGCCCAGCCGGCGTACCAGACCCACCGGTCGATCGCGGCGTCGACCTGCGCGGTCGCGGCGGCGGTCGAGACGCCCTCGGCGTCGACGATCTCGGCCACGAACTGCGCCCGGCGGCCCTCGAGGATCTCGGCCACCCGGTAGAGCACCTGGCCGCGGTTGTACGCGGTCGCGCCCGACCAGCCGCCCACGGCAGCACGCGCGGCGACGACCGCGTCGCGGGCGTCCTTGCGCGAGGCCTTCGCCGCGTTGGCGAGGAACGCCCCCTTGGCTCCGACGATCTCGTAGGTGCGGCCGGACTCGCTGCGGGGGAACGCCCCGCCGATGTACAGCTTGTACGTCTTGGGCACGGCGAGGCGGCTCACTTGGCGGCTCCGTTCTTGAGGTACGCGGCGATCCCGTGCCGGCCGCCCTCGCGGCCGTACCCGGACTCCTTGTAGCCGCCGAAGGGGCTGGACGGGTCGAACCGGTTGAACGTGTTGGCCCAGACCACGCCGGCGCGGAGCTTGTCCGCGACCGCGAGGATGCGGCTGCCCTTGTCGGTCCAGATGCCGGCGGACAGGCCGTACGGCGTGTTGTTGGCCTTGGCGATCGCCTCGGCCGGCGTGCGGAACGTGAGCACGCTGAGCACCGGCCCGAAGATCTCCTCGCGGGCGATCCGGTGGCTGGTCGACACGTTGGTGAAGATGGTCGGCGCGTACCAGAACCCGTTGTCGGGGATTGTGCACGCCGCGGTCCAGCGGTCGGCGCCCTCGGCCTCGCCGATGTCGCTGAGCTCGCGGATGCGCTGCAGCTGCTCGGCGCTGTTGATCGCGCCGATGTCGGTGTTCTTGTCCAGCGGGTCGCCGAGGCGCAGCGTCGAGAGCCGGGTCTTCAGCCGGTCGACGACCTCGTCGTGGACCGACTCCTGCACGAGCAGCCGGCTCCCGGCGCAGCAGACGTGGCCCTGGTTGAAGAAGATCCCGTTGACGATGCCCTCGATGGCCTGGTCGATCGGGGCGTCGTCGAACACGATGTTCGCCGCCTTGCCGCCCAGCTCGAGGGTCAGCTTCTTGTTCGTCCCCGCGACCGACTTGGCGATCGCCCGGCCGACCGACGTCGACCCGGTGAACGCGACCTTGTCGACGTCCCCGTGCCCGACCAGCGCGGCGCCCGTGTCGCCCGCACCCGTGATGATGTTGACGACGCCGGGCGGCAGGTCCGCCTGCTGCACGATCTCCGCGAACAGCAGGGCGGTCAGCGAGGTGGTCTCGGCCGGCTTGAGCACGACCGTGTTGCCCGCGGCGAGCGCCGGGGCGATCTTCCACGCGAGCATGAGCAGCGGGAAGTTCCACGGGATGACCTGTGCCGCGACGCCCAGCGGTGCGGGGGACGCGCCGAGGCCGACGTGGTCGAGCTTGTCGGCCCAGCCGGCGTAGTAGAAGAACCACGCGGCGACCAGCGGGACGTCGACGTCGCGGCTCTCCTTGATCGGCTTGCCGTTGTCGAGGCTCTCGGCCACGGCGAGCTCGCGCGAACGCTCCTGCAGCAGGCGGGCGATCCGGAACAGGTACTTGCCCCGGTCGGCCCCGGACATGCGGGACCAGACCTTGTCGTAGGCGCGCCGGGCCGCGGCGACCGCGGCGTCCACGTCGGACTCGTCGGCGGTCGCGATGGTCGCGATGTGCTTCTCGGTGGCGGGCGAGATCGAGGCGAACGGCGCGCCGTGCCCCTCGCGAAACTCGCCGCCGATGAACAGGCCGTACTCGCTGCGCAGGTTCAGGATCGCCTGCGACTCGGGCGCGGGGGCGTACTCGAGGAATGACATCTGGAAGGCCCCTCAGTCGATCGTCACGTAGTCGGGACCGGAGTAGTGGCCGGTCGTCATCTTCTGGCGCTGCAGCAACACGTCGTTGAGCAGGCTCGAGGCGCCGAACCGGAACAGGTGCGGCGTCAGCCACTCCTCCCCGGCCGTCTCGGCGACCGTCACCAGGTACTTGATCGCGTCCTTCGACGCCCGGATGCCGCCGGCCGGCTTCACGCCGACCTTGTCGCCGCTGAGCCGGTACCAGTCGCGCACGACCTCGAGCATCAGCAGCGTGACGGGCAGCGTCGCGGCGGGCGCCACCTTGCCGGTCGACGTCTTGATGAAGTCGCCGCCGGCGAGGATGGACAGCCAGGAGGCGCGGCGCACGTTGTCGTACGTCGTGAGCTCGCCGGTCTCCAGGATGACCTTGAGGTGGGCGTACGTGCCGTCGGTGCGGCGGCAGGCCTCCTTGACCGCGACGATCTCGTCGTAGACCTGGCCGTAGCGCCCGGCGAGGAACGCCCCGCGGTCGATGACCATGTCGATCTCGTCGGCACCCGCGGCGACGGCGTCGGCCGTGTCCTCCAGCTTGATCGACCGCGAGGCGCGACCGCTGGGGAATGCCGTGGCGACCGCGGCGACCGCGATGCCACCCCGGTCCGGGTCGCCGTGGGACGCGCCGAGCGCCTGCACCGCGTGCGGGACCATGTCGCCGTACACGCAGACCGCGGCGACGCGCGGGCACCCTGGGTCGGCCGGGTCGGGCGTCACCGCCTTCGCGACGAGCGAGCGCACCTTGCCTGGCGTGTCCGCGCCCTCGAGGGTGGTGAGGTCGATGAGCCCGATGATCCGGTCCAGCGCCCACGCCTTCGAGGTGGTCTTGATCGAGCGCGTGCCCAGGCCTGCGGCCCGCTGCTCGAGCCCGACGGCGTCGACCCCGGGGATGCCGTGCAGGTAGCGCCGGAGGTTGGCGTCGTTCGCCTCACCGCCGATCAGCGCGAGCGCACGGTCGGAGGGGGCGATCTGGGTGCCTGTCATTCTGAGCCTCGCTGTCCTTGGCTGTTCATGTGCTTCTCGATGAGGTGCGTGGCCGTCTCCTCGTCGGTGACCAGCACCGTGGCCAGGCCGCTGGAGACGACCGCGTCGGCGACGGCGTGCTTGGTCGGTCCGGCGATGACGGCGATGCTGCGCGTCGCGGCTCGCAGGTCCTCGAGCGGGAGGCCGATCGTCCGCTCGTCGAGCCCGGGATCGACGATGCCACCGGCAGCGTCGATGTACCTCCCGACGACGTCGCCGACCGCGCCCCGGCGCACGAGCCCCGCCACGTCGTCGGCGGTGAGGTACCCGTTGTCGACGAGCACAGAGGTCGCGTCCGCCGGGCCGGCGCTGAAGAGGTAGACGTCGGCGGTGCGCGCCCGGTCGAGCACGGCGGCGACCGCCCGGTCGGACTCGATGGCCCGCTTGGTCTCGACGCGCTCGAGGATGGCCGGGCTGGGCAGCAGGGCCGCCTGGCCCCGGCCCTTCTGCGCGATGGTGACGGCGGTGGTCGCCGCGGTGCCGGCCCGCCGCGTGAGGCTGACTCCGCCGTTGATCTGCACCACGTCGACGCCGGCCGCCCACCCGTCCTCCAGGTGCAGCGAGACCTCGTGCAGGGTGCGCCCCCAGCTCAGTCCGAGCGTGCGGGGGACGGGTCGCAGGGCGGTCAGGTAGTCGGCGGCGGCCTGGGCGACGCGCGACTGCAGCTCGTCGTCGTCCGCGACGCCGGCCGTCGACACGACGACCGCGTCGTCGAGACCGCACGTCTCGCGCAGCCGTCGCTCGATGGGCAGCCGGCGGGCGCGGGGGTGCACGATCTCGATGCGGATGAACCCGTCGGCCTTGGCCTGCGCGAGCAGCCGCCCGACCTTCCAGCGCGTGAGCCGAAGGATGGACCCGATCTCGTCCTGGGTCTTGTCGTCCTCGTAGTACAGCTCGGCAGCGCGGATGGACAGCAGCTCGTCCGACTCGATCATCACGTTCCTCTCGGCGTCTCCACCCTAGGCACGCGCCGTCGTCGGCTGCAACACTCGTAGCCAAGTTTGCTCATATGAGCAGTCCACTCAGATCGCTCGACTGGTGGGGTGTCCGAGATTGACTCGTCCGGGGTCGTCGGCGACAGTGGGGCAGCCGCGAGCGGAGCGGGCGCCGGTGACCCCTCGCGGCGGTCCGGAGGCTGGGCTGGAGCGAGGGGACAGCAGGGCATGGGTCGATGGGGACGCGGCGCGACGCTCGCCGTCGTGCTCGTGACCGCCCTGCTGGCCGGCTCGGGCCTCGCCGCGGTCCTGCAGCACGTCCGCGACGAGAAGACCCTCGTGGTGCCCAGCGCGTGGGCCGACTCGTGGAGGCGTGCCCACGTCAGCGAGGGCCGCGACGTCGCGCTGGCCTGGGGCGACCGGGCGGGAGCGAACCCCGCGGCGGCGCCCGTGGGGCTCCGGTTCGACGCCGACCGCGCCGTCGCGCAGCTCGACGCCCTGTACGCGCTCGACGTGCACGACCTGGGGGTCGTGGCCGAGGACGGCGCGATCGCGGACCACAAGATCGTGGTCGTCGTGGACGGGACCTGGGAGGAGGGACCGGGGTCGCCGACGAGCGACGTGGTGGTCCCGCAGGCGGGCGGGCTGTCGCAGGAGGAGCGCGGCGCGACGGGCACCGTGACGGACGGCGTCGGGCTCCTGCGGGTGGACGTCTCCGCGCTGACGGCCCGCGGCCACCAGTCCGCGACCGGCGCGCCGGGCGCCGCGGCCCCCGCGGGGGGCTCGGAGTTCGACCCGTCGTGGGAGCTGGCTCGCGGCTTCGCCGAGGTGGTGCAGGGCTTCGCCGCCCTCGACGCGCCCGGCCGGGGCTCCGCCTCGGACGACGCCGCGCCGTTCTGGTCGGCCAGCGCGGCCTATCTCGCCACGGTCGCCGCGCCGGGCGGGATCGGGAACGTCGCGGACCTCGTGCGCAGCCCGCAGCTCCACTGGTCGAGCCCGCGGCTGGGCGACGGCAGCTGGCTCCTGCTGCAGTACCTGGCGGAACGCGACGGTGAGCAGCTGCTCGGCGGCCTGTGGCGCGACGCGCTCCCCGGCGAGGACCCCCTCGGCGCGTACAAGCGGCTCACCGGGCTCACGCAGGCCGACCTCAACCGCCGGGTCGCGGAGTACGCCCTGCGCACCGTCACCTGGGACTTCTCGGACCGCAGCGCGATCACGGCCGCGGTCGACGGTCTCGACCCCGTCCTGCTGGCGGACCGGACGACGCCGGTCGAGGCCGTCGAGGGCGACCCGGGCCACTACCGCGTGCTGGACTCGTCGGCCCCGGCCGACTACGGCTTCACCATGGTCCGACTGACGCCCGACGCCGGGGTGCGCGACATCCACCTGCGACTACGGGGTCACGACGCCCCCGACGCCGGGCTGAGCTTCGGCTTCGTCGCCCTGCGCGGCGAGTCCCCGCGCTACAGCCCCGTGACGGAGAGCCTCGACGCGGAGGTGCAGTTCACGCTGCAGCCCGGGGAGCAGGAGCTCTACCTCGTCGTCGTCGGCACCCCGACCGAGAACCACGCGCACGCCTCGGGCGACGGCGACGGCGAGGTCGCGCGCTACCCGTACGAGTTCCGGCTGGCGGGGGCGACCGTCGACGCCTCCGGTCCGGTCGCGGCAGGCGGGCACCGGCACGCCAACGGCGGCGGCTGGGTGGACGACGCCGCGACCGTCGACCCGACCGCGTTCGTCGGGCCGGACGCCGTGGTCCGCGGCGACGCGCGGGTGCTCGGCGACGCGCGGATCGAGGGCCGCGCCTGGGTCGAGGCGGGGGCGGTGGTCGAGGGCGGCGCGACCGTGCGCGACGTCGCCGTCGTCCGGTCCTCGGCCCGGCTCAGCGGGTCCGTCGTCGTCGCCGGGGACGCGGTCGTGGACTTCGCCTGCAGCTCGGGCGGGTACGCGACCTTCGACCCCGCCCGCTCGTGCGACGGTCGCCCCGCGGCGCCCGACGTGAACGTCGCACCCACGCCGTTCGGGGCGGAGGACCTCGCGCTGAGCACGGTCCCGGCGCCCGAGCCGTCGCCTGCGCCGACGCCCACGACCGAACCGTCGCCGACCCCCACGACGACCCCCCGACCGCAGCCGACGGCGGCGCCGACGACCTCCAGCCCCACCCCGACGGCCGGCGGCGTCGAGCCGCCGGAGCCGATGCCCGCGAGCCCGTGCACCGCCGCCTACACGGTGACCAACCACTGGTCCTCCGACGGCCAGAACTGGTTCCAGGGACAGGTCGTCGTCACCGCCGGGAGCACCGGCGTGGAAGGGTGGGCCGTCACCTGGGCGATGCCCGCCGGCGAGCAGATCACGTCGGTGTGGAACGCGCGACTGGGTACCAGCGGCTCGCAGGTGACCGCCGAGAACATGTCCTACAACGGCAGCCTGAAGGAGGGCGCGACGGCGACGTTCGGCTTCCAGGGCACGGCGCCGGGGGACTCCGGGCTGCTGGTGCCGCAGCTCACCTGCACCCGGACCCGCTAGATCCCGAGCGCCGTCCGCACGTCCGCCGCGACGGCGTCGAGGCGCGAGCGGGCCTCGGCGCGCGCGCGGCCGACCGCCTTGTGGTCCGCCCGAGCGTCGACCGGCAGGACCACCTCGAGGTAGCACTTGACCTTGGGCTCCGTGCCGCTGGGGCGGACGATGACCCGCGTGCCGTCGGCGGTGAGCAGGCGCAGCCCCTCGGTGGGCGGGAGGCCGTCCCGGTCGTCGTCGGTGCCCGCGGCCAGGTCCACGACCTCGGTGACGCGGGACCCGCCGAGCGTCGTCGGGGGTCGGCTGCGGACGCGGTGCACCGTCTCGCCGATCTGCGCGAGGTCGACGAACCGCGCCGAGACCTGGTCGGTCAGGTGCAGGCCGTGCGCGCGGGCGAGGTCGTCGAGGGCGTCGACCACCGTGCGACCCTCCGCCTTGAGCCGTGCGGCGAGCCCCGCGACCAGCAGGGCCGCGGAGATACCGTCCTTGTCGCGCACGTGCGCCGGGTCGACGCAGTAGCCCAGCGCCTCCTCGTAGCCGAACACCAGGCCGTCGACGCGGGAGATCCACTTGAACCCGGTCAACGTCTGCGCGTAGCCGTACCCGGCGGCGCTCGCGATCTTGCCGAGCAGGCGCGACGAGACGATCGAGCTGGCGAAGTACGAGCCGTTCGGGTTCCCGCCGGCCGACGCGAGCGTGGCACCCAGCAGCGACCCGGTCTCGTCGCCGTGCAGGATGCGCCAGCCCTCCGCCTCGGCGGTGTCCGGGCCGCGGAAGGAGCGGTGGCGCAGGTCCTGAGCCCCGACACCGCAGCGGTCGGCGTCGGGGTCGAGGGCGATCACCAGGTCGGCGCCCTCGTCGCTGGCCAGGCCGATGGCCAGGTCGATCGCGCCGGGCTCCTCGGGGTTGGGGAAGGCGATGGAGGGGAAGTCACCGTCCGGCTCCGCCTGCTCGGGCACCACCAGCACGTCGGTGAACCCCGCCTCCGCCAGCACACGCTGCGCGACCTCCCCGCCGACGCCGTGCAGCGGGGTGAGCACGATGCGCAGGCGCTTGGCGGCCGCGCGGGTGGCGTCGTCGGTCGGCGCCAGGGCCACGACGTTGCGCACGTACGCGTCGAGCACCTCGGGCCCGAGGATCGTCCAGCCGTTCGTCGCGCGCGGGACGGACGCGACCGAGGGGACGTGCGCGATCTCGGCGGCGATCGCCGCGTCGGCCGGCGGCACGATCTGCGCGCCCTGACCCGAGTCGGTGACGACGCGGCCGCCGAGGTAGACCTTGTAGCCGTTGTCCTGCGGCGGGTTGTGCGACGCGGTGACCATGATCCCGGCGTCGGCGTCCAGGTGCCGGACCGCGAAGGCCAGCACGGGGGTGGGCAGGGCCGACGGCAGGACCAGCACCTCGATGCCGACCGCCGTCAGCACCGCCGCCGAGTCGCGCGCGAAGTCCACGGACTTGTGGCGGGCGTCGTACCCGATGACGACGCGCGGCGCCGGGTGCACGCCGTCGAGCTCACCGAGCAGGTAGTCGGCGAGGCCGGACGCGGCGCGGATGACGACCGCGCGGTTCATCCGGTGCGGCCCGCCGCCGAGCCGGCCGCGCAGGCCCGCGGTGCCGAACTGCAGGAGGCCGCTGAACCGGTCCGCCAGCTCGGCGCGCGCACCGGAGCGGGCGTCGAGCTCCTGCTGCTGCGTCGGGTCGGGCTCGCGGCCCACCCCGATCGTCGGCGGCTCCGCGCGCGCGAGATCGAGCAGCCGCCGGAGCTCGTCCGCCGTCTCTGGATCGGGATCGTCGTCGATCCACGTCTGCACCCGCGCCTCGAGGCCTGCCCACGCGTCGTCGCCGGTCATGGGCCCAACGTACTCAGGACGACCGGGTGGCGCTTCCTTACAGCCGACGGACGATCTGGGCCAGCAGCGCGCTGATCCGGGGGCCCGCGGCGACACCGGCCTCGAGCACCTCGGCGTGCGAGAGCGGGACGGCGGAGATCCCCGCACCGAGGTTCGTCATGAGCGAGATGCCGAGCACCTCCAGGCCCGCGTGCCGCGCCGCGATGGCCTCGAGCGTGGTGGACATGCCGACCAGGTCGCCGCCCAGGATCCCGGCCATCTTCACCTCGGCGGGCGTCTCGTAGTGCGGCCCGGGGAACTGCACGTAGACGCCGTCGTCGAGGGTGGGGTCGATCTCCCGCGCGACCGCGCGCAGGCGCGACGAGTACAGGTCCGTGAGGTCGACGAACGTCGCGCCCTCGAGGGGCGACGTGGCCGTGAGGTTGATGTGGTCGCGGATGAGCACGGGCGTCCCGGGCAGCCACGCGGGGTTGAGCCCGCCGCAGCCGTTGGTGAGGACGACCGTGGTGGCGCCCGCGGCGGCCGCCGTCCGGACGCCGTGGACGACCCGGCGCACGCCGCGGCCCTCGTACAGGTGGGTCCGCGAGCCGAGCACGAGCGCGTGCCGGTCGGTGCCCTCGATCCGGATGGACCGGGTCGTCGCGCCGTGGCCCGCGACCGCCGGAGCCGAGAAGCCGGGGATCTCGTGGCTCGGCACCTCGGCGACCGTCTCGCCCAGCAGCTCCGCGGCGCCGCCCCAGCCGGACCCGAGCACCAGGAGCACGTCGTGGCGCTCCACGCCGGTGGCCTCTGCGAGGTACGCGGCGGCTGCTCGGGCGACGTCGAACGGGTCGGTCGCGGGGTCGTCGAGGTCGGGGACAGCTGTGACGTCGCTCATGGTCCGAGGCTAACGCCCGCTGTCCGCCTCGCCGCGCGCCCCCGGACCGGCAGAATGGGTTCCTGTGAGCACCCCTGCGCCCGAGTCGCCCGCCCCCCGCGTCGTCATCATCGGCGGTGGGCCGGGCGGGTACGAGGCGGCCCTCGTCGGCCGCCGGCTCGGCGCGGACGTCACGGTGGTCGAGGCCGCGGGCATGGGCGGCGCCGCGGTGCTGACCGACGTCGTCCCGTCGAAGACCCTCATCGCCACCGCCGAGTGGATGACGATCGCGGACCGCGCGCCCGAGCTCGGCATCCGGCTGGACGGCACTCCGTTGTCCGCCGCGGTCGGCGGCACGCTCGAGGAGTTGCGGCACCGCATCGACCTCGCCGCGGTCAACACGCGCGTCAAGGCGCTCGCGGCCGCGCAGTCCGCCGACATCCGGGCCCGCCTCGAGCGCGAGGGCGTGCGGATCGTGCTCGGGCACGGGCACCTCGAGGGACCGTCGACGGTCGTCGTGACCACGCCGGCGGGTGCCGACGACCTCACGCTCGACGCGGACGTCGTCCTCGTCTCGACCGGCGCGACCCCCCGCAAGCTGCCCGAGGCGCGACCCGACGGCGAGCGCATCCTCACCTGGACGCAGCTGTACGACCTGCCCGCGCTGCCGACGAGGCTCATCGTCGTCGGGTCGGGCGTCACCGGTGCCGAGTTCGCCGGCGCCTACACGTCGCTCGGCGCGGACGTCGTGCTGGTGTCCAGCCGCGACCGCGTGCTGCCCGGCGAGGACGCCGACGCCGCCCAGCTGCTCGAGGACGTGTTCAAGACCCGCGGCATGACGGTGATGTCCCAGTCCCGCGCGTCCGGCGCGCGGCGCACCGCCGACGGCGTCGAGGTGACCCTGTCCGACGGCCGCGTGGTCGAGGGGTCGCACGTGCTGTTCGCGGTCGGCTCGATCCCGACCACGTCCGGCCTGGGGCTCGAGGAGGCCGGCGTCCGGCTCACGCCCTCCGGGCACATCGAGGTGGACAAGGTCTCGCGCACCAACGTCCGCGGCATCTACGCGGCGGGCGACGTCACCGGCGTCCTGCCGCTCGCGTCGGTGGCCGCGATGCAGGGCCGGCTCGCCATGGCGCACGCACTCGGCGACGCCGTGAAGCCGCTGTCGCTGCGGGGCGTGTCCGCGAACATCTTCACGTCGCCCGAGATCGCGACCGTCGGCTGGTCCGAGACGCAGCTGCACGCGCAGGGCGTGAAGTACTCCGTCAGCATGCTGCCGCTGGCCCGCAACCCCCGCGCCAAGATGCTGGGCGTCCGCGACGGGTTCATCAAGATCTTTGCCCACGCCGGCAGCGGCACCGTGCTCGGCGCGGTCGTCGTCGGCCCCCGCGCGAGCGAGTCGATCTACCCGCTGACGCTCGCCGTGACCCACCGCCTCACCACCGACCAGCTCGCCGAGACCGCCACGGTCTACCCGTCGATGTCGGGCACGATCGCCGAGGTGGCCCGCGTCCTCCACCAGCGCTCGGAGGACTGACCCGGAGCGCAGCGGAGGGTGGGGGCGCGCGAAGCAGCCCCCGCCCGTAGCGGAGCGGAGGGTCAGTCCGACCACAAGCACAGGGACTGACCCGGAGCGCAGCGCAGTGGGACGCAGCGAAGCAGCCCCCGCCCGTAGCGGAGCGGAGGGTCAGTCCGACCACAGACACAGGGACTGACCCGGAGCGCAGCGGAGGGTGGGGCGCGCGAACGAGCACACGCCGGACCGGAGCGAATGGTCAGCCCGAGCACAAGCTCAGCGGACCGACGCCGTCGGCTTCGCGCCATCGACCATGTCGTTAGTCGTCTCAAACACCCGGATGAGCCGACTAATCACATGGTCGGTCGGTCATGGGCGGGCCAGCAGCACCTCGCCGACCCCCGTGGCCAGCGCCGGGTCCAACGACAGCGCCTGGAGGTGGCTCACGCGGACCGACAGCGGGGCGTCGGACGTGGCGATCGACTGGACGCGGGTCTTGAGGTCGTAGCTGATCTGCGCGCGGTCCAGCAGGGCGAAGAGGCGGGCGGCGACGTCGTTCGGCACCAGCTGCGGGTCGTCGCCGAGCGCCACCGTGAGCGTGGCGCCGATCGGGACGTCGGGAACGGTGATCGAGACCCGGTCGTCGGCGCGCCACAGGGTGCCGGCGGCGATCGCGTCGCCGACCGCTGCCACCGGCGATCCGTCGAACGCCAGGAACGTCACCGTCCAGGTGCGCGCTGCCGGCAGGCAGCCGACCGAGCCGGTCGCCGGGCCGGCGACGAACGTGCCCGTGGCCTGCGAGAACGTGAGCGGGGTCGTCGCGATGCCGTCGGCCGTCCCATCGTCCTCGACCAGCGTGAACGACCCATCGGCGCCGATGACCACCAGCACCTCGAGCGACGCCGGGTTGGCCGGGTCGTTGCCGGGCACCGCGGCGCCGTCGAGCGGCACCAGCGCGCCGGCCGGTGCGAGGACCGGGATCGTGGACAGGTCGCGGTGCAGCAGGAGCTCGCGGCCGCCGTCGTAGACGAGCCCGGTGAACACGTCGACCCAGGTGCCCGCCGGGAGCCAGGCGCGCACCGACGCCAGCCGGGTGCGCGGGTCCGTCGGGGTGGTGAGCGGGGCGACCACGAGCGAGGGCCCGAACAGGTACTGGTTCGGCTGGTCGTAGGCCTCCGGCGACGCCGGCCACTGGTGGTAGAGCGGCTCGACCAGTGGCCGGCCGTCGCGCGCCGCACGGTGGTTCATCGTGTGCAGGTACGGCACGAGGCGGTGGCGCAGGCGCAGGTGCTCGGTCATGACGACGCGGGCCTCCGGCGCGTAGGTCCACGGCTCCTTCGTCGTGAAGGCGTTGGCCGACGAGTGCAGGCGCAGGATCGGCGAGAACACCCCGAGCTGGAGCCAGCGGGTGGCCAGCTCGTCGTCCTTGCCGCCGAACATGTGGCCGCCGATGTCGTGGCTCCACCAGCCGTAGCCGATGTTCGAGGCGGTCGCGGTGAAGTACGGCTGGAACGCCAGGGACGCCCACGAGATGACGGTGTCGCCGGAGAAGCCGACGGGGTAGCGGTGGCTGCCAGGGCCGGCGTAGCGGGAGAACGTGAGGGGCCGACGCCCGTCGCGCGCGCTGTCGAGGAAGTGGAAGTGGTTGAGCATCCAGAGGGGGTCGATGCCGGCGACGCGCGAGTGCGGCCCGGACTGCCAGTCGAGCCACCAGAAGTCGACGCCGTCGTCCTCGAGGCCGCGGTGCAGCACGTCGAAGTAGGCGTCGAGGAACGCGCGGTCCGTGACGTCGAACGGGATCGGGTCGCCGCGGGCGACGCCGAGGGCCTCCGCCATGGCGGGGTAGGCCTCCTCGTGGGTGCGGACGCCGTCGGCGGGGTGCACGTTGAGGGTCACGCGCAGCCCGCGCTCGTGCAGGCACGCGAGGAACGTCGCCGGGTCGGGGAACAGGGCTCGGTTCCACGTGTAGCCGGTCCAGCCGCTGCCCAGGGCCGGGTCGACGTCGGTGACGTGCCAGTCCATGTCGATGACGGCGACGCTGAACGGGATGCCCTCGGCGTCGAAGCGGTCGAGCAGGGACGAGTAGCTGTCGGAGGTGTAGCGGTGGAACCGGCTCCACCAGTTGCCCAGCGCGAACCGGGGGAGCAGGGGCGTCGGGCCGGAGACGGCGTAGAAGGCATCGAGGGCGTCGCGGTAGTCGTGCCCGTACGCGAACACGTAGAGGTCGGTCCGGAGGCCGTCGCGGGGCGCCACCCAGCCGGTCTCGTCGAAGACCATCGACCGGGAGTCGTCCAGGACCGCGAAGCCCTGCCGGGACACCACGCCGGGCTCGAGCGGGATGGCGCCGTCGGCCAGGTCGAGCGTGCGCGCGGTGCCGCCGAGGCCCGGCTCGTCGGAGCCGTAGCGCCAGACCGAGTGGTAGGAGCTGATCCCCCCGAGCACGGAGACGCTGAGCCCGCTCGTGCTGAACGGGCGCCGGTCGTAGACGAGGTGGAACCGGTCCGTGACCACCTCGGCGTGGGTCTCCGTCTCGATCACCCGGAAGGACGGCACCGGCAGCGCCCGGTTCAGCGCGAACGTCGACGCGCGGTCCTCGAAGACGCCGTCCGGGGAGTGCTCGAGCCGCACCAGCCCGTCGGTGAGCACCGTGATCCGGTAGTGCGGTCCGACGACGGTCGCGGCGGGGTCGGCGACCGGGCGGGAGGGCAGGGGCTGCCGGGACGTCATGTGGTCGAGGGTCCTCTCGGGTGGCGCGGGCGACAACACGAGTGGTCCGGACGTCCGGCGAGGGAGTGATTCCCGCCGGACGGCGGGACCGGTCGGGAGGGCGTCAGCCCCGTGGGTCTCGCTGGTGGTCCGGGAGTCGACCGGGCCGGTGTCAGGCGGCGTCAGTCCGTGATGCGCAGCTGCGCGACCAGCGGGAGGTGGTCGGACTGCTGCGGGTAGACCAGCACCGTCGCCTGCCCGAACGTCACGCCCTGCCCGAACACCCAGTCGATCTTCTGCCGCGGGCGCTGCGACGGTGATGTCGGGACGCCGTCGGGACCCGCGCTGACCCAGCCGGCCGCCTCGAGCAGCTGGATCTCGGGCGAGCCCGGCTCGGCGTTGAAGTCGCCCGCCAGCACCGCGGGCGGGGTCACGGGCTCGGCCGCGGCCAGGGCCTCCAGCTGCTCGAGCCGGGTCGCGGTGTTCGACTCGCGGTGCTGCGTGTGGATCGAGGTGACCCGCAGGTCCGCCCCGGACGCGGTGGTCAGCGTGGTGGACAGGGCCGACCGGCTCTGCGGGCCGGCGCCGTAGGGCAGGGGGTGGACGACGGCGTCCGTCAGCTCCGAGCGGGCGAGCACCGCGTTGCCGAACTGGTGGTCCGCCGCCGGTGCGAAGTGGATCGTCATGCCCAGCCGGTGCGCCAGCCACGTGGCCATGTCCGCGCCGCCGCCGAAGATCCAGCCGCGCTCGACCTCCTGCAGGGTCACCACGTCGGGGTGCTGCGCCTCGATGGTCGCGGCGATGCCCTCAAGGTCGACGGCCGTGTGCGGCGAGACGCCGTAGTGCAGGTTCCAGTCCACCAGCGTGATCTCGTCGCCGGCCGCGCGCGCGGGCACGTCGGCCCCGGTCGTGCTGGTGGTCGACGGGACCAGGCCGACCAGAGCGAGGACGATCGCGGGCAGGATCAGCAGCCGCACCGAGCTCAGCCGGGCGGGCAGGCGGTCCGGGCTGGTGAGCGCGGGGACGGCTCCGGGGGTCCGGCGCCGGAGCCCGGACAGGGCCAGCCCGAGCGCCGCGAGCACGACGACCCACACGTTGTCGACGGGCAGCGGCGCGTCGTAGTCGAGCATGTAGAGCAGCAGCGGCCCGATGGTGCCGAGGCCGACGACCAGGGTCGCCGCGCCGGTGCGTGGGATCCCGCGCGGGGCCGGCCGGTGGGCACTCAGGGCAGCGGACAGCACGATGCCGACGGAGAGCTCCAGGACCACGACGGCGACGAGGGCGCCGATCCCCGTGAGCCACAGCGCACACGCGACGCCCGCGACGAGCAGCACGGCGGCCCCGACGCGCACGCCCGCCGACCAGGGCTCGGCGCGCAGCAGGGTCCAGGCGCCGGCGGCGTTGGCGACGACCACCGTGAGCCCGGCCCACCCGAGCGCGACCCCCGACTGCGAGGCCACGAACGCGGGGTTGGCGACGATCATGGCGGCCAGCGCCAGGAACAGCCCGAGCGCCCAGAGACGGCGCGGCCTCCCGGACGCCTCCGACTCGGGCGTGGTGAACGCGACCAGCCCGCGTGCGGTGCCGATCACGGCGAGCGCGAGGACGACCGCGACCACCCAGCCCGTCCAGCCGTCCCGCCACAGCGCGTCCCACGTGCCGAGGACCAGCTGCAGGCCCACCGACAGCCCGCACCCGAGCACGAGCCCGGTCGCGGCCTGCCGCCCACCCGCGGGGCGTCCGGCGACGAACGCGACGGCGAGGGTGAGCACCCCGACGGACACCGCGACGGTGACCAGCCCGACCACGTCGAGCGCGAGCCCGTCCAGCGCCTGGATCACGACGCGCAGCACGGCCAGCACGGTGGCGCCGAGCAGCATCGTGCGGGCGTCGGGGGTGCCCGACGAGCGTCCGACCAGCAGCAGGATCACCGCGGCGGCCAGTCCCGCGCCCGCGTAGGTGCCCAGCGCCGTGACGGCGGCGTTCACCGTGCCCGCCGCGAAGGCCCGGTCCAGCAGCGGACCGCTGGCGCGCACCATCTCCAGGCACATCACCGTGAGCAGCGCGACCAGCCACACGCGCGTGGGCGTCCCGGCGTCGGGCGGCGTCCGGACTGGCTTCTCGTCGCTGGGCGTCGGCGTCGTCGTCACGCGCGCGAGATTACCCCCGTGATCAGGCGAACAGCTGCTGCCCGACGAACGGGCTGTCGTCCGTGGTCACCGGGGTCCCGTCCGGCCCCGTGACGAGCGAGCCCTCCGCGACGCCCGGGGGGACCGCGAACAGGCCCGACCCGGTGTGCGTGAGGTACTCCATGAGCGCGTCGTTGCTCGAGAGCGCCGTCTGCATGGGGATGAAGTGCGTGCGGGGGTCGCGGACGAACGCGAGGAAGAACAGCCCCGCGTCGAGCCGGCCCAGCGCGTCGTTGCCGTCGGTGAAGTTGTAGCCGCGACGCAGCAGGCGGACGCCGCCGTTGAGGTCGGGGTGCGCCAGCCGGACGTGCGAGTCGACCGCGATGAGCGGCGCGCCACCCTTCCCCACGGTGGTGAAGTCCGGCTCGGTGAACTCGGTGCCCCCCGACAGCGGGGCGCCCTCGCCCTTGGTCCGGCCGATGAGGTTCTCCTGCTCGCGCAGCGACGTCCGGTCCCACGTCTCGATGCGCATCCGGATCCGGCGCGCCACCAGGTACGAGCCGCCGGCGAGCCAGGACGAGTCGGTGTCGTCGGCGTCGGCCGCGTCCGCGGGCACCCAGACGTGCTCCTCGAGCGCCTTGGTCTCCTCGGCCTTGACGTTGGCCGTGCCGTCCTTGAACCCGAACAGGTTGCGGGGCGTGCGCTGCGCGGTGCTCGTCGAGGACGTCCGGCCGTACCCGAGCTGGGTCCACCGGATCGTCGCCGAGCCGAACGCGGCGCGGGACAGGTTGCGGATGGCGTGCACGGCGATCTGGGGGTCGTCCGCGCACGCCTGCACGACGAGGTCGCCGTCGCTGCGGGCCGGGTCGAGGTCGTCGGCCGCGAAGTGCGGGAGGTCCACCAGGCCGCCGGGCAGGCGGTCGGCCAGGCCGAAGCGGTCCTCGCCGGGCGTGCCGTCCGGCGACGGGGTGCCGACGAACATCGACCGACCGAACCCGAACGTGATCGTCAGGCCCGCGGGGCTCAGGTCCGACGCCTCGCCGGTGTCGTCCGGCGGCGCGTCGTAAGGCCCCGACGCCGGCCCGAACGGCCCCGCCGAGAGGCCCTGGGTGAGCCGCGCGGCGATGGTGGTCCAGCGGCGCAGCAGCTCGACCAGCTCGTCGCGCGAGGTCGTCGTGAGGTCGAACGCCGCGAGGTACAGCCGGTCCTGCGCGGGCGTGACGATGCCCGCCTGGTGGGTGCCGGTGAACGGGTAGGTGCCGGCGGCCGCAGTCGCCGCGGGGGCGGGTGCCGGAGCCGTGGCCCGGCCGAGGCCGAAACCGGCGGCGACACCGGCGGCGGCGAGCCCGCCGCCGAGGCCGAGGACAGCGCGCCGGGACAGGCCGCTGGTCGGGGCGGTGGGCTCGTCGTGCGGGTCCGTGGGGGCGGACACAGGCACTCCTTCGCTCATTCCTCCAGTCAGGCGCCGGTCACCGTCGCCGTGAGCTGCGAGAGGGGCTCCGAGAGCGCGTCGACCGCAGCGGCGAGCTGCTTGACCTGCGCGTCCGTGAGCTTGTCGTAGTAGGTGAAGCCGGTGTCCAGCGAGCCCTGCGCCGCCAGCAGCGCGTCGAGCTCCTCGAACCGGGTGGCCAGGGTATCCGCGAGATCGGGGTTCTCCGCCTCGACGACGTCCGCCAGCACCTCGTAGCCCACGCGGGCGCCGTCGACGTTGGCCTGGAAGTCCCAGAGGTCGGTGTGCGACCAGATCTCCTCCTCGCCGGTGACCTTGCCGGTGGCGACCTCGTCGAGCAGCTCCTTGGCGCCGTTGGCGATCTGGAAGGCCTCGAACGTGAAGTCGGGGGCGTTGACCTCGTCGACCAGCTGCTGGGTGTACTTCACCAGGTCGGCGGCCGCGGCGTCGCGCTGCTCCTGCGTGAGCGGCACGTAGGCCACGCCGCCGTTGGCGTCGGGCGCCGGCTGCCAGAGGTCCTTCTCGATGAGGTGCCAGCCGCTCCAGGCCGTGCCCTCCTCGACGTCGGCCTCGCGCAGGTCGAGCAGCGGGTCGAGGTCGCCGAACGACTCCGCGACCGGCTCGATCCGCTCCCAGTGCGCGCGCGTGTCGGCGTACTGCTCGCGGGCGATGTCGTCGTTCCCGGCGGTGTAGGCGTCGGCGAAGGCCTCGGTCCCGGCGATGAGGGCGCCCACCTGGTCCTTCACGTAGGCGACATACGACGCCTCGGCCGCCTTGAGCTGGTCGGCGGTGTCGCCCGTGGGGCCCACCTCGGCGCCGCTGTCGTTCACGGTGAACTCGGCGCGGATGCCGTCGCCGACCATGCCCGGCTTGCAGGCGGTGTAGTACGTGCCTGGCTTGACCTGCGCGATGAGGTCGCGGGAGAGGCCGGGCCCGACGTTCTCGACCTCCGCCACGACCCGCAGGCCGTCCTCGCCGAGCAGGTAGAACTCGGTGACGTCGTCGCCCGCGTTGGTCACCGCGAAGCGGATCGTGCCGGAGTCGGCCTCGGTCGCGGAGACGTCGCAGGTGTCCGCCGTCGACGTGACCGTCAGTGCGCCCGCGGAGCCGCTGGCGCCCGGCGTCGACGTGTCGTTGGGGACGCACGCGGCGACCAGCGGCAGGACGAGCGCGGCGAGCGCCGCGGCGACGGTGGTGGTGCGGCGGGACATGGGTCTCCTTCGAGAACGGGGGTGACGGATGTCAGGCGGCGGTCGCGCGCACGGCCGGCGCGACGGCGGGGGCCGACGGGCGGGCGGGCGCGGAGCCCCACGTGATGCGGATGAAGAAGAACATCGTCGGCACGAGGTAGGCGACCCAGGCGACCAGCTGGAGCCAGGTCGTGGCCGGCGAGAAGTTGAAGACGCCCTTGAGCAGGGTTCCGTACCAGCTGCTGGGCGGGATCGTCGTGGAGACGTCGAACGCCAGGTTGTTCAGGCCCGGCAGGATCCCGGCCTCCTGCAGGTCGTGCACCCCGTAGGCGAGCACGCCCGCGGCGACGACCACGAGGAAGAGCCCGGTCCAGGCGAAGAAGACGCGGAGGTTGAGCTTGAGGGCCCCGCGGTAGATCAGCCAGCCGAACAGCACCGCGGTGCCCAGCCCGAGGGCCGCGCCGACGAGCGGGCCGAGGTTCGGGCCGGCGTTGACGGCGGTGCCGCTGGTCGCCTGGGCGCTGGCCCAGAGGAAGAGCGCGGTCTCGAGACCCTCGCGTCCGACGGCGAGCATCGCGACCACGAGGACCGCCTTCTTGCCGGCCCCGAGCGCGTCGTCGAGCTTGTGGTGCAGGTCGGACTTCATGTGCCGCGCCGTGCGGGCCATCCAGAAGATCATCCAGGTGACCAGGCCGACGGCGATGATCGAGAGCGTGCCGCCGATCGCCTCCTGCGCCTCGAACGACAGCCCCGAGGGGCCGAACGTGAGGATCGCGCCGAACGCGAGCGACGCGAGGACGGCGACACCGACCCCCGCCCACAGGGCCGGCAGCTGGTCCCGGCGACCGGTCTTGACCAGGTACGCCACGAGGATGCTGACCACCAGCGCGGCCTCGAGACCTTCGCGCAGGCCGATGAGGTAGTTCGCAATCATGGAGCGTCTTCCGAGTGCAGGGGCTGACACCCGGCGGGCGTCGGATGAGGGAAGGCTTACCTCACCGCCCGGACACTACTCCCGTGGAGCCTCGACGCGCGAGGCAGGTCCGACAGCCGGTGCTGTGACGCCGGTCACCGGGCGCCGAGGGCCACCAGGCGGTCCCGCAGCCGGGGCCAGGCGTCGGCGAACGCCGGGAGCAGGGGCAGGTCGGCCACCTGGTCGATCGGCACCCACCGCAGCTCCACGCTCTCGGCGTCGGTCACGGCCGGGTGCACCGGGAGGATCTCGTCGGCCAGGACGGTCGTGTAGGACCAGTCGGGGTGCTGCAGGACGGACGACTCGCGGAGCCGGACGGAGGCGCGGTCGATCCCGGCCTCCTCCTCGGCCTCGCGCAGGGCGGCGTCCTCCGCCGACTCGTCCGGCATCCGCGCTCCGCCGGGCACGCCCCACGTGCCGCCCTGGTCGCTCCACGCGGCCCGGTGCTGCAGGACGACGGCGGTCGGGGTGCCGTCGGGGTCGCGCCGCGCGAGCAGGAGTCCCGCGGCGCCGTACAGCCCCCAGTGGCGCCGGCCGCACGCGCACTCGACCCAGCCGTCGCCGGGCTGGCGCTGGTGGTGGGTCGGTGGTCCGTCCGCCACGCCCGGGTCAGCCGACGATCTCGCAGATCGCGGTGCCGGCGCTCACGCTCGACCCGACGCCTGCGGACAGCGCGGTGACCGTGCCCGCGCGGTGTGCGAGGAGCGGCTGCTCCATCTTCATCGCCTCGAGCACGACGACCAGGTCGCCCTCGGCCACCTGGGCGCCCTCGGCGACGGCGACCTTGACGATCGTGCCCTGCATCGGCGACGACAGCGTCGTGCCGTTGCTGCTGGCGCTCGCGCGGGCCGCGCGGCGCACGGGGCGACGCGCGCCCGGACCGGCCGGCCC
>NZ_JBFUIK010000031.1:0-45345 GCF_056401915.1 Cellulomonas sp. P4_D11
GGTCGCTGGGCGGCCGGTCGGCCCGACGTCGTCACGCGGCGGCCGCACGTCGAGGCGGGCGCGTTCGTGCTCGCGGCCGTGCTCGGCGTGGTCGTCGCGCTCGTCGTCCTGCTCACGTCGACCGCCCTGGCGGACCCGACCGCGGCCGTCGTGGCGGCCGTCCTCGCGGTCGCCGCCGTCGCCGTCGCGCTCGGGCGCACCGCGGCGGTCGCCTCCGCGACGGTCGCGGGCCCGGCGCTCGGGTTCGCCGCCGGCGTGCTGCTCGTCGATCCCGTCGACGGTCCCACCGGACGGCTCGCGGTCACCGTGGGCCTGGTCGTCGCCACCGTCGTCGCGGGTGTCCGGCTGGTCGCCACCCGGGCGGCCGGTGCGGGTGCCGACGACGCCGGCGTCGTGCTCGTCGTCGTCGCGCTCGCGGCGGCCGTCCAGTCCGCCGTCCTGCTGGCGGGCCTCCCTCCGGTCGTCGCGGCCGCCGTCCTCGTGGGCGCGGCGCCGCTCGGCCTGCGACTGCTCCCCTCGCTGTCGCTGAGCGTGCCCGACGAGCAGCTCATCGACCTCGCACACGTCTCGCGGACCGCGGCGTCGGTGCGCAGCCCGCGCCCGCGCGCGCTCGGCCGCGTCAACGAGCGCCAGGTCGGGACGAGCGTCGGCCACGCCGAGCGCCGCAAGGCCACCGCGACCGTCGTCCTGTCGATCCTCCCACCCGCGCTGCTGCCGGTGGTCCTCATCGCCGCCGAGCCCGGGACGGTGCCCGGCGTCGGCGCCCTCGTGCTGTCGGCGTGCGTGGTCGTCGCGCTCGTCCTGGGACCCCGGTCCGCGCGGGGCGCCGTGGGCCGGTGGGTGCCCCGCGGCGCAGCCGCGGTCGTGCTCGTCGAGCTCGCGCTGGGCGCCCCCCTCGACGCTTCGTGGCGCCTGCCCGTCGCCATGGTGGCCCTGGTGCTCGTCGTCGGCCTGGCGGCGCTGTCCATCGCGCTCGGCAGCGGCTGGCAGTCGGTCGTCGCCTCGCGGCTGGCGGACGCGCTCGAGGGCCTGGCCGTGGTGCTGGCCCTGCCCGCCGCCCTGGTGGCGGCCGACATGATCGAGACCTTGCGGAGGGTGACGTCGGGATGAGCGTGCAGACGGACCAGGCCTGCGTCGCGTGCGGGAAGCCCCTGCGGCCCGGCGCGCGCTTCTGCACGGCCTGCGGCACCCCGGTCGATGCGGCCGTCGTGGTCGTCGAGGCCCAGCGACCCGGTGCGCCCGGACCCGCATCGCCCCCCGTGGCCGCGCGGCGCCGTCGCGAGCCGGACCCGGTCGCCGCACCGCTCGGCGCCGCCTTCGACGGCGTGCGGACCGCGGGTGTGGGGCAGCGGCTGCTGGCGTTCCTCGTCGACACCCTGGCCGTGTCCGTCGCCGGCGGGGTCGTTCTCGCGCTCACGCACAGCGCCGTGCTCGCCGGACTCGCGGCCGTCGAGGTCATCGTCGGCATCGTCGTCTGGGAGGCCCGCACGGGACGCACGTTCGGCAACACGCTGCTCGGCCTGCGCTCGGCCCGCCAGGAGACCCCTTACGCGCCCGGGCTCGCCCGCAGCGTGCCGCGGGCGCTCGTGCTCGCGGCCGGTCACCTCGTCGCCGGCCTCGGGCAGTGGCTGGTCGTCGGGTCCGTGTCGTTCGACAAGGCCGGCCGCGGACAGGGCTGGCACGACCACGTGGGACGGTCCGTCGTGGTGGACGTCCGCGGCCCGCGCGCTCCGCTCGCGGCCACGTCCGGGGTCTCCGGCGGCCGCGCGCCGGTCGCGGTGCCGGTCCACGCCGCGGCGGTGGCGACCTCGACGCCGCCCGCTCCCGCGGCCGTGGCGACGTCCCCCGCGCCGGCGGTCGTCCCGGCGCCGACGGCCTACGTCGTCACGCTCGACACCGGGCAGGCCATGACCGTCAGCGGTCCGGGGCTGGTGGGCCGCGCCCCGCAGGTGGTGCCCGGCGAGCGGTGCGACCACGTCATCGCCATCGACGACCCCGAGCGGAGCCTCTCGCGCACGCACGCGCGATTCGGCCTGGACCGCGCCGGGTTCTGGGTGGCCGACGCCGGCTCGGGCAACGGCACGGTCGTCGTGCTGCCGAGCGGTCAGTCCGTCCGCGCGGCCCCCGAGCAGCGGGTCGTCGTCCCCTCCGGGTCGACCGTGCGCATCGGCGACCGCACCTTCACCGTCCAGGCAGTCACGCCGCGCTGACGGCGCCTGCGTCCAGCCGGGTGCCCCGCACGCGTCTCGCCACTCGACGGCGGCCGCCCCCCTCGCGACACGACGACGGGCCCCGGCGCACGTCATGACACGGAGACGGCCCCGCACCGGTGAGGTGCGGGGCCGTCGCTGGACTCGTCGCGCTGAGCGGACGGCCGGCTCGTCGGGTCGCCGCTCAGCGGTGGCTCACCAGCCGTCGTCGCCCGTCTCCACCTCGGGGAGCTCGCTCAGGACGGGGCCGTCCTCGCGCGACCCGGCCTTGGCCCCGGCGCCCAGGGCCGGCGTGGAGCCGTCCTCGTCGTCGAGCCCCAGGTCCGGAGCCAGGTAGCCCAGCGCGGTGCGCTTCTTGCCCTTGGACGACCCGCCGCCGCCCGCGCCACCGCCGCCGCCGGCCATCATCGTCCCGCCGCGCGAGCCGGCCGCCGTGCCCGCGGCACCGGTCTGCGAACCGGAGAGGACGGAGGCGCCGCCCGTGCCGCCCTTGGCGGCGGCCGCACCGGCGAGGCTCGACCCGGCACCGCCGCGTGCGCCGCCGAGGGCCGAGCCGCCCGCGCCGTTCGATCCGGGCAGGATGCCGAGACCGCTCGCCCCGCCGGCACCGCCGAGACCTGCTCCGCCGCCCGCGCCGAGGCGGTTGAGCCCGGCCGCGCCCAGCGCCGTGCCGCCGACGGCCAGGCCGCCCGCCAGAGCGCCGCTCGCGGCGCCGCCGGACCCGAGTCCGCCGCCCGCCCCCGCGCCACCGTTCCAGCCACCGGCACCGCCGCCCGAGTCGGGGACACGTCCGTCGACGCTGCCGTCGGACGTCGTGTCGCCGGGCGTGTGGACCGTGGTCGGCGGGAGCGAGACGGGTGGCTCGGCGGGCGTGTCGACGGGGTGGGGGTGGGGGGCAGTGGTCGGGGGCTGACCGGTCGTCGTGGGCGGGAGCGCCGGGGTGCTGCCCCACGTCGGCGTGCCGATGCCGTGGGTCGGGGTGGCGGGCTGCGCGTGCCCGAGCGTGGGTGCGCCGCCGACCGGGCTGCCGCTGCCGGACGGGCTGCCGCCGCCGGGCTGGCCGCCGATGGGGCCCTGCCCCTCGTCCTCGTGGGAGTAGTCGTCGGTCGCGGGAGGGAAGCTCGCGCCGGCGGCCTGGAGCGAGGCGTTCAGGGTCTCGATCGCCTTGCGGGCCGCCTTCTCGCGCTCGGCCTCGCGCTGGTCGGACCAGATCCCCCCGGCGACGATCGCGGTGACCGTGCCGATGCCGGGGAGGGCGACCGTGCCGCCCGCGGCGAGGGCCGCCCGCTCCCCGAAGCTGAGCTCGCCGTCGGGCAGGGCCCGGTAGTCCTCGCGGGCCTGCAGGATCGCCGAGCGCGCGGCGGCGGCGGACTTCGCGACCCCGTCGAACCGGTCGGCCGTGTTGACGATGGCCGTGGCCAGTTCGGCGAAGCTGTCGCCGGCGAGGTCCGCGGTCGAGCCGCCGAGCCCCAGGTCGGTCGCCATCGACCGCAGCGACTGGGCGTAGGAGCTCACGGCGTTGCCGATGAGGCCGAGCTGGTCGGTGTCCTCGTGCAGCGACCCCACCTCGGCGCCGAGCGAGGCGCTCAGGTCGTCAGCGTGCTGTCCCATGTCTGTTCCCCTCTGCGGTCGTGCGGTATGGCTGGGTGGCGGCCGTGGCGGGCACGGTCAGGTGGGCGGTGGAGTCGGGCCGGTGCGGCGTCGGGCGACGAGGACCGCGATCACCACACCGACGACGGCCAGCGCAGCAATGATCCCGCCGACCACCAGCATCGTCGACGGGCCCGAGGCCGGCTCGCTCTCGGGCGCGGTCGTCGCGTCCGGGGAGCTCGCCGGGTCCGTGGGTCCGGCGGTCGATGCCCCGGTGATGTCCGCGATGCTCGGCTGCACGTCCGGGTCGTCCGTGAGCAGCGGGTTGACGTCCGGGTACTCGGTCGGGTCGTGCTCGAGCATGTGCCGGACGTTCACCGCGCCGTAGCCCCAGGCGTCGTCGTGCGCGAGCTCGTGGTCCTCGGCGTCGGTGTTGCGGACCAGCGTCTGGATCAGCTGGTTCGCCGTCGCGCCCGGGTAGGCCGACCAGACCAGGGCGAGCGCGCCGGACGTGTACGCCGTCGCGTTCGAGGAGCCGCCGGTGTACTGGTAGACCGACCAGTCGTCCGCCGCGGTCAGCGTCGCGAAGTACTCGCCCGGGGCCGCGACCGTCAGCCGCGGGTCGGTGTTGTTCTTCGCCGCCAGCTGGCCGTCCGGGCCCATCGACTCGACCGCGACGACGCCGTTGCCCGAGGCCGGCGGCTTGAGGCCGGTCCCGCCGTCGTGCGGCGACGCGGCCACGACGATCACGCCCTGCTGCTGCGCGTAGGCGATGTCGGCCCAGTCCTGGTCGGCGTCGGTGATCGACATGCTGATGATGTCCGCACCGTCGTCGACCGCCTGGCGGACGGCACCGACTGTCCGGCCCGCCGGCGCGAAGCACGGCCCCAGCGTCCCGTCGGCGGCCTGGTCGCCCCGCGAGCCCGCGTAGTGCAGGAGGCGGACGCCGGGCGCCACGCCGAGCGTGCCGGGCTGCCCGGCCACCCCGACCCCCGTCCCGACGAGGATCGCCGACATCGCGGTGCCGTGCTCGGCGCCGACGTCGGCCGTGACGGACTGCTGAGGGGTGCCGCCCTCGGTCGTCGCGCAGAACGACGGCTCGTGCGTGACCAGGTCGGTGCCCGCCAGGTCGGCGATGCCCGGGTTGATCGGGCCGTCGATGACGGCGACCGTGATGCCCGAGCCCGTGGTCCGCTGGTGGATGTCCGCCAGGCCGGTCTGGTTGATGTACCAGTGGCCGCCCTCGCGGATCGGGTCGTCGGCGGCCGAGGCCGCGGAGACGCCGGTGGTGAGCAGCCCGAGCAGCACCAGGGCGGTGCTGCAGGCGCGTGCGGGCAGCCTCATCCGGCGGAGTGCGTGCTCGGCGCCGGGGTGGTCGAGGCGGGGCTCGTCGGTGCCGAGGTCGGCACGCCGGGCGGCGGCGTGGCGCCGTTGGGGGAGGCGTTCAGGCGCGCGGCGACCTGCATGAGCCGCTCCTGCACGTCCGCGTCCGTGCTGACCAGCGCCTTCATGTTGTCGTGCAGCGCCGTGTGGTACGCGTCCATCTGCCTGCGGATCTTGGCCAGCTCGGAGTCGAGCGAGCGCAGCTGCTGGCGGTAGAGCGCGACGAACTGCGCGGTCGCGCCCGCGTCCGACCAGGTGCCGGTGGTCTGGCGGCCGAGCAGGTCCTTGAGGGAGTCGCGCAGCATCGTCACGTACTCCTGCAGGTGCACGAGCGTCTCGAGGCGCTGCTTCACGACCTCGCGTTCGAGCTGGATGTCCCCTGCGGCCACCGTGGAACCTTTCGTCTGCGTGCCTGGGTCGGTGCCCATGCGTGTCCCCCTGCCCGTCGTGCGGTGAGGCTGAGCGCGGCGGTCGCGCACCGTGGAGGTGCGCGACGTCGTCGCCCGAGGTCGCCACGGCGCGCCCGACGTCGGCCAGCAGGGCCTTCATGTCCTCGATCGCGGCGGTCCACTTGGCGCGCGCCGCCTCGTAGGACGAGGCAGCCTCGCCCGACCAGTTGGCGCGCAGCGGCTGCAGCGAGGAGTCCAGGTCCGCCAGGCGGGCCTCGATCTGGCGGGCGCCGGTCTGGATGTCGGCGGCGGCGGTGGCCAGGCCACCGAAGTTGACCTTCAGGTCGCTCATCGTCAGCTCCTCGTGGTTCAGCCGAGGCGACCCTGCAGTCGCGAGAACGTCGACTGCTGGGCGTCGTCGGACGCGGTGTAGGTGGACTGGGACGAGACGAGGTTCGACTCGAACTCGTTGAGCGCGGACACGATCTTGGTCGCGTCCTCGCGCCAGCGAGCCATCAGCTGGTTGAACGCGACGGCGCCCTGGCCCTGCCAGTGCGACCCGATGCCGGCCAGCTTGCCCTCCAGCGAGCTCAGCTCGCGCTGCAGCTCCCCACGGGACCGGGCGACGACGTCCGCGCCCTGCTTGAGCGCACCGTCAGCTGCGGAGACTTCAGCTGCCATGACACCTCCCCTGCACGCGGCCCCAGACGGCGGGACCGAATCATGGGACACCCCCCGGGTCGGGCGGTGTCGACCGCGGGATCTTCCCCACGGAACCGTCTGGACCTTAACCGAAACGGACACCGGCCGTCGCCCCAGGCGACGGCCTGTGGACAGCGTTCACCCGCGCGGCGGACCGCTCGGATCCCGTCCGTCCTGCGCCGTGGAGGTCCGGCGGTCGGGGCGGACGCCACTGGTTATGCTGACCGACGACCTCACGCGGATCGGCCCACGCCGACGCACCAGAAGGACGCCGATGACCGATCCGACCTCGTCCCCGACGCCCGTCGGGACGCTCCTGCGGGTCTCCGTGACCGCCGGGGACCGCCGCGTGGACCTCGGGGTGCCGGGCAACGTCGCGGCGGCGGAGATCGTCCCCGGCCTGGCGCGCACCCTGGGCGTGCTGGACGCGGCCTCGGTGTACGGCGGCTACCGGCTGGTCCGCGCCGACGGCGAGCCCGTCGACTCCGCGCGCAGCCTGCTGGCCGCGGGGGTCGAGGACGGCGCGGTGCTGACGCTCGAGTCGGGCGCCCGCAAGCCCGAGGTGCGCGTGTACGACGACGTGGTCGAGGCCGTGGCCGACGCCGTCGAGTCGCAGTACCAGCCGTGGACCGCCCGCGACAGCGCCCTCGGCGCGGCGTGGGGCGCGGTCGCCCTGGTTCTCGTCGCGGCCGCGCTGCTCGTCGGCGCCGACCCGGCCGCGTCGATGCCCCCGGTCGTCGCGGCGGCGGGCGCTCTGCTGGCGCTCGCGAGCGGCGCCGTCGTCGGCCGGGTGGGCCGCGAGCCCGCCACCGGCCGCATCCTCGTGCTCGCCGCGACCGTCCTGGGCGGCGTCGCCGGCCTGACCGCCGGCGAGACGGCTCCGGCGTGGGGCTGGCCCGCCGTGTGGGCCGGGCTCGGGCTGGTGGTCACGGGGCTCGTGGCGATGCCGGCGCTCGTCGACCGCCGCGAGCTGGCGGCCGGCCCGGTCGTGCTCGGGCTCGCGCTCGCGGTCAGCGGGGCCTCGGTCGCCCTCACCGACGCGAGCGCGGGCGAGGTGCTCGCGGTCGTCGTCGCCATCGTCGTCACCGCGAGCATCGGGGTCCCGTGGCTCGCGCTGTCGAGCACGCCACTGCGCGTGGTCAGCGCCCGGACGGAGGCGGAGATCCTCCTCGACCCGCCGGTGGTCGACCCGGAGCGCGTGCGCCGTCAGCTGGAGAGCGGGCACCGGCTGCAGGTGTCGCTCCGCGTGGCCGTCGGGCTCTTCGCGCTGCTGGCCACGCCCGCGGTCGTCGCGACCGGCGCCGTGGGCACGGCCCTGCTGGTCGTCGGCTTCGCGGGCGTGCTCCTGTCCAGCCGCCAGTCGTACTCGCGTCTCGACGTCCTCCTCGTGGTCTCGGCCGGGATCGTCGGGCTGGCCGCGACAGTGCTCTCCGCCGCCGTCCAGCACCCGTCGTGGCGCAGCACGCTCGTGGTGCTGGCCGGGGCCGCCGCCGCCGTGGTCGTCGGGGTGGGCCTGGTCGCCCCGCGGCAGCGCATCGGGCTCGCCCGGGTCGGCGACGTGCTCGAGGTGACCTGCCTCGCGGTCCTGCTGCCGCTCGGCGTCGCCGCGGCCGGGCTGGTCTAGCGGCCGATGGCGTCCAAGCGTGACCTCGTCGAGGCGCAGACGTACAGCCGCCGCCGGCTCCTCACCGCGTTCGTCAGCGGCGCGCCCGCCGGTCAGGAGCTCGAGCCGACCAAGCCCATGCGCGGCGTCGTCGCCGGGGTGCTGCTGACGGTGATCCTGGTGCTCGGCAGCCTGGCGTACGGCCTGCTCAAGCCCACCCTCCCGAACGGCTGGGACGACAGCTCGCTGGTGGTCGTCAAGGACGTCGGCACCCGGTACGTCGCGATCAAGGGCACGCTCTACCCGGTGCTCAACACCACGAGCGCCCGCCTGGTCGTGCCGTCCTCGGCCTTCCACGTGGTGCAGGTCTCGCAGGACGACATCGCGGACACACCCCGCGGAGCCACCATCGGCATCGCCGGCGCCCCCGACTCGCCCCCGCCCGCGGACCGGCTCGTCGCCACGGGCTGGCTGTCCTGCCTCGTGCCGGACGGTGCGCGGACGACGATCGGGGTGGACCTGCCGATCGACACCGACGGGGACGGCGTCGACGACGAGTCCACCGCCCCGCCCGCGCTCACGGAGGCCGAGCAGGGCGTGCTCGTGTCCGTCGCCGACGACCTGTACGTCGTCGCGGGCGGCCTGCGGTACCTGATCCCGCTCGAGTACCAGTCGGCCGTGCTGCGCGCCCTCGGCCTCGACACGGCGACCCCGGTACCCGCTCCGGCCGCGTGGCTCAACCTCTTTCCCGCAGGCACCGACCTCGAGCCGGTGACCCTGCCCGACGTCGGCAAGCAGGTCCCGTCGATCTCGGGGCTCCCGCTCGACACGGTCATCGGCACGGTGGTCGAGGTCTCGGGTGTCGGCTCCGACACCAAGCGTTACGTGGTCGACCAGGACGGCAACCTCGCCCCGCTGGGCGACCTGGCGCTGCCGCTCTACGAGCTGGGCTCCGGCCAGGACGCCGCCGTCGTGCAGAAGTCCGCGGCCGACGTCGCGGGCGTCCGCACCGCGACCGAGCCGGTGGCGCCCGCGGACTGGCCGCAGGTCGCGCCCGTCCCCGTGCCGGACGGCCGGTCGGCCTGCGCGCGGCTGACCGCGGGCGACGACGTGCGGGTCGCCCTGGTGACGACGGCGGTCGATCCCGAGGCCGCCGCGGGCGTGCTGGTCGCGCCCGGCGGCGGAGCGCTGGTCCGCGCAGCCACCACCGAGGACGGGGCCGGGGGAGTGTCCCTCGTCGACGAGAGCGGCACGGCGTTCCCCGTGCCGGACGCGAGCGACGAGATGCTGGCCCGGCTCGGGTACCTGCCGTCGCACGTGACGCGGGTGCCGCCCGCCTGGACGGCGCTGCTGCCCGCGGGTCCCGCGCTCACGCAGGACGCGGCGGCGATGCCGGTGGGGTCGGCGGGCGCATGATCCGACGCCTGGCGGGGGGCGCGGCGGCCCTGGCGCTCGCAGCGGGCCTCGTCGGGGTCGGTTCGCCCGCGCTCGCCGCCGACAGCGCCTGCGAGCTCGACAACCCGGTCCCGATCGCGACCCGGCCGCCGAACCTCGACCGGTTGTCGGCGGACCTCGCCTGGACCACGGCGACCGGGGCCGGCGTGCTCGTCGCGGTCGTCGACTCCGGCGTCGACTCGAGCAACCCCCACCTGACCGGCGCGGTGGTGCTGGGCACCGACCTCGTCGGGGTCGCGGCGGACACGACCGGCCGCACCGACGTGTACGGCCACGGCACGGCGGTGGCCGGCGAGATCGCGGCCCGGCTGGTGCCGGGGTCCGGCGTCGTCGGGCTCGCGCCGGACGCCACGATCCTGCCGGTGCGGGTGTACTACGCGGACGACGACCAGGCGTCCCGCGAGGGCGTCGCGCCCGACGCGGGCCGGATGGCGGCCGGGATCGCCTACGCCGCCGCGCAGGGTGCGCGCGTCATCAACGTCTCGATGAGCACCACGGTCGACGACCCGGCCCTGCGCGCCGCGGTCGACCAGGCCACGGCGGCCGGAGCGCTGGTCGTCGCGAGCGCCGGCAACCGGAACACCGCCGACGACAAGGCCGACGTGCCGCACTACCCGGCCGCCTACCCGGAGGTGCTGTCGGTCACGGCGGTCGACGTCGACGGCAACGCCACCGAGGACTCGGTGCACGGGCCGCACGTCGACGTCGCCGCGCCGGGCACGAACGTGCTGACCACGCTGCCCGGCGGCGGCGACTGCATGCTCGGGGTCGAGGCGTCGAGCAGCTACGCGACCGCGTACGTGAGCGCCGCGGCGGCGCTGCTCGCGCAGCAGCACCCGGACGAGACGCCCGCGCAGTGGGCCTACCGGCTGGAGGTCACGGCCGCGCGGCTCGACCCGGCGACGCGCGACGACCTCGTCGGCTGGGGCGTGGTGCGGCCGGCGTCGGCCGTGAACTTCGTCGACGACGGGTCCGCCGCGGGTCCCGACAGCCCGACCCGCCCGCGCCCGACTGCCCAGGTGGTGCCGGCGCAGGTCATCGACACGACGGTGGTCGCGTCGCCGCTGGCCGGACCGCGGCGGGATGCGGCGTGGTGGGTGCTCGGCGGGCTCACCGCAGTGGCCCTCACGGCGCTGGGCGCGCGCATGGTCGGCGTCCGCCGGCGCCGCACGACGGTGCCGCGATGATCGACGACCGCGTCGGCCTCGACGTCGGCGTGGCGACCGCGCAGGCGCGGCGGAACCAGAACGAGGACAGCCTCTGGGCGTCGGACGGCGTCTTCCTGGTCGCCGACGGGATGGGCGGTCACGACGCCGGCGAGGTGGCCAGCGCGACCGCGATCGCCGTGCTCAAGACCCTCGCCGACCCGATGCCGACCACCGACGACGTCCGGCGCGCGGTCGCCGCCGCGCACGCCGCCGTGCGAGAGCTGCCGTCGACCACCGGCCGCCGACCGGGCACCACGGCGACCGGCGTGGTCCTCACGGTGCACGGCGACACCCCGTGCTGGCTGGTGCTGAACGTCGGCGACTCGCGGACCTACCGGATGGCCGGCGGCGTGCTCGAGCAGGTGACGCACGACCACTCGGAGGTCGCGGAGCTGGTCGCCCAGGGCCTGGTGACGGCCGACGAGGCGAGCCGGCACCCGCGGCGCAACGTGGTGACCCGCGTGCTCGGGGGCGGGGCGTCGGAGGTCGAGCCCGACGTCTGGCTGCTGCCGGTGAGCCCGGGCGACCGCATGCTCGTGTGCTCCGACGGGCTGACGGACGAGCTGTCGGACGCGCGGATCCAGGCCGAGCTGCGGGCGGCGCAGGACGGGTCCCAGGCGGCGGCGGACCGGCTGGTCGCGGCCGCGCTGGCGGCGGGCGGCCGGGACAACGTCACGGCGATCGTGGTCGACGCGACCCTCAGCCGGCGCTGACCTCGACCGCGCGACGGCTGAGCCGCTGGGACCGGCCGGTGCGCACGCCGTCGACCGTCAGCACCGCGAGCGCGACCCACACGAGACCGAAGCCCCACCACCGCGCGGCCGGCATCTGCTCGCCGAGCACCACGACGCCGATGATCAGCTGCAGGGTCGGCGCGATGTACTGCAGCAGCCCGAGCATGGCCAGCGGCAGGCGTCGGGCCGCGGAGTTGAAGAGCAGGAGCGGGATCGCGGTGACGACGCCCGACGACACGAGGATGAGCGCGTGCCCGAGCCCCTCGGTGGCGAACGTCCCGGTCCCCGCCGCGTTGATCCAGACCAGGTAGCCGAGCGCGAGCGGTGCGAGGACCAGGGTCTCCACGGCCAGGCCCGGCACGGCGCCGACGCTGCGGCCGACCCGGTTCTTGATCAGGCCGTAGAACCCGAAGCTGAGCGCGAGCGTGAGCGCGATCCACGGCAGCTGCCCGTAGCCGGCGGTGATGACGACGACGGCGGCGGCGCCGAAGCCGAGCGCCACCCACTGCACCGGCCGCAGCTTCTCGCGCAGCACGACGACCGCGAGAGTGACGGTGACCAGCGGGTTGATGTAGTACCCGAGTGCGGCGTCGACCACCCGGTCGGTGAGGATGCCGAACACGAAGACCAGCCAGTTGACGGCGAGCAGCACGGCCGCGATGGAGAGCAGCCCGAGCGTGCGCCGGTGCCGCAGCGCGGTGACGAACGCGCCCCAGGTCCGGGTGACGCCGAGCAGCAGGACGCAGAACAGCAGCGACCAGACGACGCGGTTCGCGATGATCTCGACGGCCCCGGCGGGCTGCAGCAGCGGGAAGTAGAGGGGCAGCACGCCCCAGAGCACGTAGGCGCCGACCCCGGCCGCGAGGCCGAGGCCGTCGAGGGGCGCGACGGCGGGACGGGAAGCCGTGGGGGAGTCGGGCACGGGATGAGCCTAGGTCCCGGTCGGCGGAGCGGTTGACGAGGCCGCGGACCTCCCCTAGTGTCCGGTTGCAGCAAGTTTCACGCCTGTTGCAGGATCTGTTACACGCCTTCCTGCGCGCCCTCTGCCGGTCGTCCCCGGCGGGCGGCACACCTCCTCCCGGGATCGATCCGTCGGTCCCACCCCCGCGTCGCAGGCGCGGGTGCAGGCCGGGCACCGCGACGATGCGGCGTCCGCGGAGCGGTCCGACGACGCCGTCGGTCCCCACCTCGAGGAGCGCACCACGTGACCATCCACGCCCCCGGCCGAGCCGCGCTCGGCGCCCTGCTCGCCGCCGTCCTCGCCCTCGCCGGCCTGACCGTCGCAGGGCTGACCGCAGCCACCGGCGCGGTCGCGGCGCCCGCGACGATGCGGCCGGCCGTCAACCTCTTCCAGTGGACCTGGACGTCGATCGCCCGGGAGTGCACGAACGAGATCGGGCCGGCGGGCTACGGCTTCGTGCACACCTCGCCGCCGAACGAGAACGTGCAGCTGGCCGGCCAGTGGTGGACCTCGTACCAGCCGGTCAGCTACAAGGTGGAGTCGAAGCTGGGCACCCGCGCCGAGTACAAGGCGATGATCGACACCTGTCGCGCGGCCGGCGTGAGCGTCATCGCCGACGTCGTCGTCAACCACATGACGGGCCAGACCAGCGGCACCGGGTGGGCGGGCACCACCTTCACCGAGGAGCGCTACCCGGGACCCGACGGCGGGTACGGCCCGCAGGACTTCCACTCGTGCCGCACGAACATCAGCAGCTACGACGACCGGTACCAGGTGCAGAGCTGCCGGCTGGTCGGGCTCCAGGACCTCGACACGGGCAGCGACTACGTCCGCTCGGAGATCGCGGCCTATCTCAACGACCTCGTCTCGCTGGGCGTCCGCGGCTTCCGGGTCGACGCCTCCAAGCACATCGCGGCCACCGACCTCGAGGCCATCAAGGCGAAGCTGACGGACCAGAGCGTCTACATCGAGCACGAGGTGATCGCGGGCGGTGGCGAGCCCGTCCAGCCCGCCGAGTACTTCGGCTCGGGCGACTCCAACGAGTTCACCTACAGCCGCACGCTCAAGTCGGTGTTCCAGAGCGGCAACCTGTCCTCGCTCGTCGGCCTCAAGGACCAGTCGTGGCTCCTGCCGACCGACAGGGCCGCGGTGTTCGTCGACAACCACGACACCGAGCGCAACGGCGAGACCCTGAGCTACAAGAACGGGTCGGACTACCGGTTGGCCAACGTCTTCGAGCTCAGCTACCCGTACGGCTGGCCCACCGTGTACTCGGGCTACGCGTTCAGCAGCAACGACGCGGGCGCGCCGCAGCAGGGCAACGGCAAGGTGAACGACGCCGTGTGCGGGCAGGGCACGTTCACGTGCGCGCACCGCTGGAACGAGACCGCGCACATGGTCGGCTTCCGCAACGCGGTCGGCACGGCGGCGCTCGGGAACGTCTGGTCCGACGGCGGCGGCGCGCTGGCGTACGGCCGCGGTGACAGGGGCTACGTGGCGATCAACAGGAACGGCTCCGCCCTGCAGCGGACCTTCCAGACGTCGCTGCCCGCCGGCCGCTACTGCGACGTCATCAGCGGCGCGACGACCAGCGGTGGGTGCTCGGGTACCACGGTCACCGTGGCGTCCGGCGGCTCAGCGTCGTTCACGGTCCCGGCCAACGGCGCGGTCGCCGTGCACGTGGGCCAGCGGGCCGGTGGCACGAGCACCCCGCCCCCGACGACCGACTCCCAGGTGTCCTTCGGCGTGAACGCGACGACGTCGTGGGGCCAGAACGTCTTCGTGGTGGGCGACCGCGCCGAGCTGGGCGGCTGGAACCCGGCGAGCGCCGTGGCGCTCTCGTCGGCCGGCTACCCGGTCTGGCGGGCGTCCGTCGCGCTCCCCGCCGGCACCGTCGTGCAGTACAAGTACGTGCGCAAAGAGTCGAACGGCGCGGTGACCTGGGAGTCCGGGTCCAACCGCACGGTGACCGTGCCGGCGAGCGGGGTGCTCACCCTCACCGACACCTGGCGCAGCTAGACCGGTCCGGGCGCCGTCCTTCTGTGGGGGACGGCAGCTCGGGCGTCGGGGACGGGGGTGGCGTCGAGCGCGTGGAGGTGTGCGGCGCCACCCCTGAGCCCCACCCGACCGTCTCACGTGTGTCCAGATGTTGGCGGACGACTCAGGGTCGCCTCACCGCCGGTCCTACACTGGACCGAGCACAGCCCTGCACCGTGCCGTCTGTCGCGCCCGGCCCTCGCCGGAGCAGACCGGACGCACCCGTCCGCAGGGCTCCCCTGATCGGAAGGCACCCGCGTCCCGTGAGCACCCCGACTCTGCGAGTGGCCGTCGTCGGCGCAGGACCGGCAGGCATCTACGCCGCCGACATCCTGTCGAAGACCGACCTCGACGTCAGCATCGACCTCTACGAGCGCCTGCCCGCGCCGTTCGGGCTCGTCCGCTACGGCGTCGCGCCGGACCACCCGCGCATCAAGCAGATCATCGTCGCCCTGCACAAGGTGCTCGAGCGCGGCGACATCCGCCTGCTGGCCAACGTCGACTACGGCACGGACCTCAAGCTGGACGACCTGCGCCAGTTCTACGACGCGGTCATCTTCTCCACGGGCTCCATCCGCGACGCTGCGCTGCCGGTCCCGGGCATCGACCTCGAGGGTTCCTACGGTGCCGCCGACTTCGTGTCCTGGTACGACGGGCACCCGGACGTCCCGCGCACGTGGCCGCTCGAGGCCCGGACGGTCGCCGTCCTCGGCGCCGGCAACGTGGCGCTCGACGTGGCGCGCATCCTGGCCAAGCACGCCGACGACCTGCTGCCCACCGAGGTCCCGGGGAACGTCTACGAGATCCTCAAGGCCTCGCCGGTCACGGACGTGCACGTGTTCGCCCGCCGCGGCCCGGCCCAGGTGAAGTTCTCGCCGCTGGAGCTGCGCGAGCTGGGTCACGTCCCGGACGTCGACGTCATCGTCTACCCCGAGGACTTCGACTTCGACGAGGGCTCGATGGCCGCCATCCACTCCTCGAACCAGACCAAGCAGGTGGTCAAGACCCTCACGGACTGGACCCTCAAGGAGCCGGAGGAGAACACCGCGAGCCGGCGCATCCACCTGCACTTCCTGCACAAGCCGGTCGAGATCCTCGGCGAGGACGGCCGGGTCGTCGGCATCCGGACCGAGCGCACCGCGCTCAACGGCGACGGCAACGTCACCGGCACGGGCCAGACGCACGACTGGCCGGTCGAGGCCGTCTACCGCGCGGTCGGCTACTTCGGCTCGCCGCTGGTCGACATCCCGTTCGACGACGTCGCCGGCGTGATCCCGAACCGCGAGGGCCGGGTGGTGGACGTCGACGGCGAGCACCTGCCGGGCGTCTACGCCACGGGCTGGATCAAGCGCGGCCCGGTCGGGCTCATCGGGCACACCAAGTCGGACGCGTCGGAGACCATCCGGCACCTCGGCGAGGACGTCGCCGAGGGCGGCGAGGCGTTCTACACGGCCACCGACCGCGACCCCGAGGCCGTCACCGAGTTCCTGCACGGCCGCGGCGTCGACGTCATCACCTGGCAGGGCTGGGAGCTCCTCGACGCCTACGAGCGCTCGCTGGGCGAGCCGCACGGCCGCGAGCGCGTCAAGCTCGTCCCGCGCGACGAGATGGTGTCGGTCTCGCTCGGCCGCGCCTAGAACCACCCGCAACGTCCGAGCGGATGCAGGTCAGAGCCTGCGGCTGCTCGGACGTTGTCGTGTGCGGGGGCGGGCTCAGCCCGTGATGCGGCGCAGGAACTCGCGCGTGCGCTCCTGCTGCGGGTCGCCCAGCACCTGCTCGGGCGTGCCGCGCTCGTGCACGCGGCCCTCGTGCAGGAAGCAGACCTCGTCGGCCACCTCGCGCGCGAAGCCCATCTCGTGCGTGGCGACGACCATGGTCAGCCCGGTCTGCTTGAGCTCGGCCAGGAGCGAGAGGACCTCGCCGACGAGCTCCGGGTCGAGCGCGCTGGTCACCTCGTCCAGGAGCATCACGGCGGGCTTCCCGACGAGGGCGCGCGCGATGGCCACGCGCTGCTGCTGACCGCCCGAGAGCTCGTCGGGGAACGCCTGCGCCTTGGTGGCCAGGCCGACGCGCTCGAGCACGGCCAGCGCCTCGGCCCGCGCCTGCTCGACCGGGATCTTGTGCACCAGCCGCGGGGCGAGCGTCACGTTGTCGATCACGCGCAGGTGCGGGAACAGGTTGTACGCCTGGAACACCATGCCGATCCGGGCGCGGACCGCGTTGGCGTCGAGCCGGGGGTCGGTGATGTCCTGCCCCTCGAGCTCGATCACGCCGTCGTCGATCTCCTCGAGCAGGTCGATGCACCGCAGCAGGGTCGACTTGCCGGACCCCGAGGCGCCGATCAGCACGACGACCTTGTGCGCACGCACGTCGAGCGAGAGGTCGTCGAGGACCACGTGCTCACCGAACGCCTTGCGGACCCCGCGCACGGAGAGCAGCGGCGTCGCCCCGACGCTCAGCGGCTTGCCGGGCATCGGGTCGCGCATGCGCCCCGGCGTCACCGCAGCGCCCCGCCGCCGGCGAGCGCGCCTTGCGACCCCACCCACCCGGAGCGCTTCGCGAACGCGTCCGTGAACCGGGTGAGGGGGATGGTCAGGGCCACGAACAGGACGCCGGCCACGACGTACGGCGTGAAGTTGGCGTAGCGGGCGGTCTCGATCTGCGCGGCACGGACCGCGTCGATGGCGCCGAGGATCGAGATGAGGCCCGAGTCCTTGGACAGCGCGACGAGGTCGTTGAGCAACGGCGGGATGACGCGGCGCACGGCCTGGGGGAGCACGACGTGCCGCATCGCCTGCGCATGGGTGAGGCCGAGCGAGCGGGCGGCAGCCACCTGCGACGGGTGCACCGACTCGATTCCCGCCCGGAACACCTCGGCCACGTACGCCGAGTACGTGAGCACCAGGGCGAGCCCGCCGAGCACCACCGCCGACGTCGGGATCCCCTGGAGTCGCAGGCCGGGCAGCCCGAACCCGACGAGCAGCAGGACGAGGATCAGCGGCAGGCCCCGGAAGATGTCGACGTACCCGGTGGCCAGCGCGCGCAGCGGGTAGAACACCGGGCCGCGCAGCGTGCGCACGAGCGCCAGCGCGAGCGCGAAGACCACGATGAACACGGCGCTGACCGCCATGACGCGGATGTTCAGCCACAGCCCCTGCAGGATCGCCGGGAACGAGGCCGTCGCGACGTCCCAGTCGAAGAACGACGCCTTGACCCGCGGCCACCCCGGCGACGACCTGAGCGCGAG
Source organism: Cellulomonas sp. P4_D11 (assembly GCF_056401915.1). Lineage (NCBI taxonomy): Bacteria > Bacillati > Actinomycetota > Actinomycetes > Micrococcales > Cellulomonadaceae > Cellulomonas > Cellulomonas sp. P4_D11. The sequence goes on from NZ_JBFUIK010000031.1 coordinate 17,520, forward strand.
GACCGCGACCGCGACCAGCGTGATCGTCGAGACGACGGCGACGGCCGTCGACCTGCGGGTGCGGGCCTGCCGGTAGGCGTCCCGCTCCTGCTGGCGCGCCGAGGGCACGAAGCTCGTCGCCGGGCTCACGGGCGAGCTCACTGGAGCATCACTTGAGGACCGGGGCACCCGCGGCGTCGGTGAGCCACTCGGCCTCGAGGTCGCCGAGCGTGCCGTCCTGGTCCAGCGCGTCGACCGCGTCGCTCACCGGCTTCGTGAGCGAGCTGCCCTTGTCGAGCACCAGGCCGAACTGGTCGCCACCGGCGCTCTCCGGGAGCGTGCCGACGAGGATCCCGCCGTCCAGCTCGGCGGCGGTGATGTAGAGCGCGGTCGGCAGGTCCACGACGATGGCGTCGACGAGCCCGGACGTCAGGGCCTGCTTGACCTGGTCGTTGTCGTTGAACGGCGACACGGGCGTGGTGGGGTCGATGACCTCCTGGGCGGCGGTGAGGCTCGTGGTGCCCACCATCGCGCCGATCTTCAGGGCCTTGAGGTCCGCGAGGGTCTTCGCGGCGGCGCCGGCGGAGCCCTCGAGCGTCACCACGGCCTGCGACGTCGTGTAGTACGGCGAGGAGAAGTCGAGGTTGGCCTTGCGCTCGTCGCTGATCGACACCTGGTTGATCGCGAAGTCGAACTTCTTGGCTCCCGGCGCGATGATCTGGTCGAAGCTGGCGACCTCCCACTTCACGTGGTCCTTGTCGAAGCCCAGCTGGTCGGCCACCGCGTACGCGACCGCGGACTCGAAGCCCTTGCCGCTCGACGGGTCGTTGTCCACGACCCACGGCTCGTAGGCAGGGTCGGAGGTCGCGATCGTCAGCACGCCCTCGGTCACGGTGGCCAGGGTGCCGTCGCTCGGAGTGGTTCCCGCATCGTCGTCGGTCGGCGCACACGCCGCGAGCGCCAGGGCGGCGAGGGCGGCGAGGGCTGTCCAGCGGGCTGTGCGCACGGCGATCTCCGGAGGGGTGTGGTCGGGACGTGGGGGCCAGGATACGAGGGAACCTGCGTGCGGCGGCGCGCGTTCCACGGGTGCACGTGCGCAGAGGGAGAGAAGGACGATGGGTCACCAGCACTACAACGGCGTGAAGACGGCGGCACTCTTCGGGGCGATGTGGGCCGTCCTCCTCGGCATCGGCTGGCTGCTCGGCGGCGGCACGTCCAAGTACCTGCTCCTGTTCACCGGCCTCGGCCTCGTGATGACGGCCTACAGCTACTGGAACTCGGACAAGATCGCGATCCGGGCCATGCGCGCTCGGCCGGTCAGCGAGATCGAGCAGCCGGGCATGTACCGCATCGTCCGCGAGCTCTCCACGGCCGCGCGGCAGCCCATGCCGCGCCTCTACATCTCGCCGACGGCCGCGCCCAACGCCTTCGCCACCGGCCGCAACCCGCAGAACGCCGCGGTCTGCTGCACGGAGGGCATCCTGCAGCTGCTCGACGAGCGCGAGCTGCGCGGCGTCCTCGGGCACGAGCTCATGCACGTCTACAACCGCGACATCCTCACGTCGTCGGTCGCGGCGGCGGTGGCGGGCGTCATCACCTCGCTCGCGCAGTTCGCCCTGTTCTTCGGCGGCGGCAGCGACCGCGACCGCGGGGGTAACCCGATCGCCGGCCTGCTCCTCGCGATCCTTGCCCCGGTGGCGGCCACGATGATCCAGCTCGCCATCAGCCGCACCCGCGAGTTCGACGCCGACGAGGACGGCGCCCGGCTCACCAACGACCCGCTCGCGCTGGCCTCGGCGCTGCGCAAGCTCGAGCAGGGCACCAAGGCGCGGCCGCTCCCGCAGGACCGCCAGCTGGTCGACGTCTCGCACCTGATGATCGCCAACCCGTTCCGCGGGGCCGGTATGGGGCGCCTCTTCTCGACGCACCCGCCGATGGCCGAACGCATCGCGCGGCTCCAGGCGCAGGCCGGCGCGCAGGGCGGCATCGAGCGCTACTGACGTATTTGGCTGGCGTGGGTGCCGCGGCGCCCGGCAAGGTACGGCAGTCGAGCACACGGGGAGGAGAACCCACGATGAGGTCCATCGACGACCGACGCCGCGCGATGCCCGCGGCCCGTGTGGTCGTCCACCTGCCGCGCGCGGTGACGCCGTCGTGACCTGACCACAGGTCGTCGAGGGCCGTTCTCCGCACGCGGGGAGCGGCCCTTCGCGTTCCCCCTGCGGGCGCAGGTGCCCGAGGGGTCTCATAAGCCCCGCCGGAGAGGTTCGACTCCTCTGCCCGCAACCCCGCGCCCGTCCACGCCCATCCATCCCCGTCCACGCCCGGAAGGAGACCGACATGGTCCGCCTCGTCAACCAGTCCCTGATCGCCTCGCACGCGGAGCTCTCCGCGCAGGACGCCGAGCGCGCCCGGCGCCGCATCGCCCGGCGCACCGCCCGCAACCCGTTGCGGCGCGTGCACCTGACGTGCGAGCCCGTCGCCGTGCGTGACCCGCTCGCCCGGGTCGGCGACCGCGTCTGGTGCGACAACCACGCCGACTGGGCGACCGTCGTCGACGTCGTCGAGTAGAGGCCCGGAGGCGAGCGCTCGCCGGGGCGCACGAACCGCGTCTCTGCAGCAGACTCGTCTGCGGTCGACCACGGCGGTGGGCGGACCTCGATCCGACGCAGACGGGACGCGGGGCATGACCGGTCACGACGAGGACCTGAGAGCGGAGCTCCGCCGGGAGCTGCGGCACCGGGTGCGACCGCTGACGGGCCTCGTCGCGCCGGGCGCCGCCCGCCGGGTCACCCCGCTGGAGCTGCTGTACGACCTCACGTACGTCATCGCGTTCGGGGCGGCGGCGGAGGAGCTCGCAGCCGCCTTCGCCGACGGCCACTTCACCGCCGGCGTCGCGGCGTACCTCTTCGCGATCTTCGCGGTCGGCTGGGCGTGGCTGAACTTCACCTGGTACACCTCCGCGTACGGCAACGACGACGCCCTGTTCCGCGTCGCGACGATCGTGCAGATGGTGGGCGCGCTGATCCTCGTGTTCGGCCTGCCGCAGAGCTTCGAGGACGCGGCGGACGGCCGGAGCCCGAACAACCTGCTCCTGGTCGTCGGGTACCTGGTCATGCGCGTGCCGCTCATCGCCCTGTGGTTGCGTGCCGCGGTCCACGACCCGGCCCACCGCCGGACGACGCTCGCCTACGCGATCACGATCTCGATCGCCCAGCTCGGGTGGCTGCTGACCGCCGTGATCCCGATGACGACGGGGATCGCCGTCCTGGCGCTGGGCGCGCTCGTCGCCGCAGAGATGACGGCGAGGGTCGTCATCGAGAACGTGCTGGGCTGGACGCCGTGGAACGCCAGCCACATCGCCGAGCGGTTCGGGCTCCTGACCCTGATCACGCTCGGCGAGATCATCTTCGCCACGACCCGCACCGTGAGCGCGCTGACGCAGGAGCAGGGGTGGTCGCTGCCCGCGGTGGTCATCGCCACGTCCGGCCTCGTCCTGGCGGCGGGGCTGTGGTGGGCCTACTACCTCGTCCCGTCCCAGGTGCTCCTGCGGCTCTGGCCCGAACGCGTCTTCGCGTGGAGGTACACCCACCTGCTCCTGTTCGCCGCGATCCCGGCCGTCGGTTCAGGACTGCGCGTCGCGGCCGACGCGCTCGAGGGCGGGGCGCCGACGCTGCTGCAGATCGCGCTCTCGCTCGCCGTCCCCGTCGCGGCCGTCCTCGTGCTGATCTTCGTCCTGTGGAGCGTTCTGGTGCGCTCCTACGACCTGACGCACGTCCCCCTGCTGCTGGTGTCGCTCGTGCCGCTCGTCGCCGCCGTCGTGGTGGCCGTGGCCGCGGGCCAGGGCGCGTCGTTCGACGCCGAGAGCGCCTCGGACCTCACGGCCCTGACCGCGATCGTCGCCCTCGTCGCCGGCAGCGCGGTCGTCGAGGTCGTCGGGCACGAGATCGTCGGGTACCCGCACACCCTGCGTGTCGTCGAGCGCCAGCAGCGCGAGGATGCGAGGACGAGCCCCCCGGACGACCGGCGCGCCGCCCGAGGGGGTCGCCGCGACTAGCGGTAGTTGGTGAACTGCAGGTCGGCGTCGACGTCGGCGCCCTTGAGCAGCGCGATCACGGCCTGCAGCTCGTCGCGGCTCTTGCCGGAGACGCGCAGCTCGTCGCCCTGGATCTGCGTCTTGATGCCCTTCGGCCCCTCGTCGCGGATGATCTTCGCCACCTTCTTGGCGGTCTCGCTGCTCAGACCCTCCTTGATGAGCGCCTCGAGCCGGTACTCCTTGCCGGACGGCTTGGGCTCGGGGCCGTCCTCGCCGGTGTCGAGGGACTTGAGCGAGATGCCCCGGCGGATGAGCTTCGACTGGAACACGTCGAGCACGGCGAGCACGCGCTCGGACGAGTTGGCGATCATCAGGATCTTCTCGCCGCTCCACGCGATCGAGGCGCCCACGCCCTTGAAGTCGTACCGCTGGGCGATCTCCTTCGAGGCCTGGTTGAGGGCGTTGTCCACCTCCTGGTGGTCGACCTTGCTGACGACGTCGAACGAGGCTTCGCTCGCCATGGCTCTCCTCCTGCTGCCCGGTCGTTGCCGGGACTCGTCTGATGGACGGGCGGCTGGCTCCGGGGGACCGCTTTCGCGAGCACCGCCCGGGTGTTGCTATCCTTCCACCCGCACGCTGCACGCGCGTTCGCCCCTGGGGCGTCCTCTCGGTCGGTGGGCACACCCTTGGCGGGTTACCCGAGTGGCCAAAGGGGGCTGACTGTAAATCAGCTGGCAACGCCTACGGGGGTTCGAATCCCTCACCCGCCACGTCCGGACGGCCGTTCTCCTCGAGAGAGCGGCCGTCCGTCGTTCCCGGGCAGACGAACGGGCCGCCCCGGTCGAGGCGGCCCGAGCGGCATGCGGTCAGGACGAGGCGCCGCAGGTGTACGTCCCCTCGGTGAGCGAGACCATCGATCCCTCGTAGAGCGTGAAGAACGTCCCGGCGTCCTGCTCCGACGCGAACGCGACGCCCACGCCGAGCGGGTCGGCGATCCCGGTCAGGCCGGCCAGCTGTTCCTCGGCGCCGCTCTGGCACGCGGGGTCCCACGGCAGCGTCTGGTAGCCCAGCGCGGACAGCGAGTCGATCGACGGCTGGAGCGTCGTCGTGTCCCCGTCGCCGGTCTCGGTGACCTCGGTCCACACCACCCAGAAGGGCGCGGAGGTGGCGGTCGGGTCGATCGCGGTGGGCCACGTGGACGGGGTCGGGGTGCCCGTGGGGGCGGGTTCGGCGGTGGCGCCGCGGTTGTCGCCCGTGCACGCGGCGGTGCCGAGCAGGAGGGCGGCGGTGAGCGTGAGGGCAGCAGCGGTGCTGCGTCGAGGCGGGCGCATGGGCGGGAGCGTGGCACGCACCGCGGGGCGCCGACCATGAGGCGAAACGTTTAGGCAGGGCGCTCCGGGACCGGTCGGAGCAGCCGATTTCGCGACCACCCCAGGGCCCGTGTAACCTTGCTCGCGCTGCCCCGATAGCTCAGTCGGCAGAGCGTCTCCATGGTAAGGAGAAGGTCAAGGGTTCGATTCCCTTTCGGGGCTCTGTGGTGTGTTCGAAGAAGTGCCGTGATTGCGCGGCACGGACCGCGGGCGCATCGACATGGCGGGGTAGCTCAGGTGGTTAGAGCACACGGCTCATAATCGTGGTGTCGCGGGTTCGAGTCCCGCTCCCGCTACCGCCAGTGACACAACAGCGCGTCGGCCGGCGCGCAATGACGAGATCGCATGCATCCCGTACCGGGTGCGAGAGGTGGCAAGACCATGGCCAGCAAGAGCTCGGACGTCCGTCCGAAGATCACGCTCGCGTGCACGGAGTGCAAGGAGCGGAACTACATCACCAAGAAGAACCGTCGGAACGACCCCGACCGTCTCGAGATGAAGAAGTTCTGCCCGCGCGACAACCGTCACACCCTGCACCGCGAGACCCGCTGACCTCGCCGCGATGCCGGTCGATGTCGGGTACGCGGGACGCCAGTACCCGCCGACCGAGGCCTACGAGGTAGGCCGCGAGAAGCTCCGGGAGTTCGCCGACGCGGTCGGCGCCTCCCACCAGGCCCACACGGATCCGTCGGTGGCGCGCACGCTCGGGTATCCCGACGTCATCGCGCCGCCGACGTTTGCCGTCGTGGTGGCCCAGCGGGCCGAGGCCCAGCTGTTCGAGGACCCCGCCGCCGGCATCGACTTCAGCCGGGTCGTGCACGCGGACGAGCGCTTCACGCACCACCGGCCCATCCACGCGGGTGACCGCCTGGTGACCGTGCTGCACGTCGACGCGATCACGGTGCGCGCCGGGCTGGCCATGATCACCACGCGCGCCGAGATCGCGGCCCAGGACGGCGAGCCCGTCGCGACCGTCGTGTCGACGCTCGCCGTGCGCCCGGAGGAGTCATGACCGAGCTGGCCGTCGGCGACGAGGTCGCCCGCCGCGAGATCACCGTCGACCGCGCGCGCCTGGTCCGGTACGCCGGCGCGAGCGGGGACTTCAACCCCATCCACTGGAACGACCGCGTCGCCACCTCGGTCGGCCTCCCGGGCGTCATCGCGCACGGCATGTGGACCATGGGTGCGGCCTCGAGCGTCGTCGCCGACTGGATCGGTGACCCCGGTGCCGTCCTCGACTACCAGGTCCGCTTCACGCGTCCGGTGCCCGTGCCCGACCCCGGCGCCGCCACCATCGAGGTCGTCGCCGTCGTCGGCGCGATCGACCCCGAGGCCGGCACCGCGCGCATCGACCTCACCGTCGCCGTCGACGGCGTCCGGGTCCTCGGCAAGGCGCAGGCGGTCGTCCGCCTCAGCTGAGGTCGGCCGGCGCCGGGCCGGTCGTCGTCCCGATCCGCAGCTCGACAGGCAGCTCCCGCGTCGACGGGCCCTCGCCGGCGAGGAAGTCCTCGACGGCGTGCCCGACGGCGGCGCCCTTCTCCTCGAGCGGCTGCACCACGGTGGTCAGCACGTCCGGCTGGAGCCAGGGCAGGTCGAGCCCGTCGAACCCGCTCACCGACACGTCCTCAGGGACGCGCAGGCCGAGCTCGCGGGCGGCGAGCACGACGCCCGAGGCGAGCAGGTCCGACTGGCACGCGATGGCGGTCGGGCGGTCGGGCGTGGAGAGCAGCGCGGTGCCGGCCGCGCGGCCGTGTTCGACCAGCGAGGCCGGCGTCTCCCAGATCGCGACCGGTGTGACGCCCGCGTCGGTGATCCCCGCCAGGCGGCGACGCGTGATCTCCCAGTCGAGGTGGCCCATCTTCTCCGGCGCGACCAGGCCCTCGCCGCGCGAGCGGTCGAACGGCAGCGTGACCGTGGCGATCCGGGTGTGGCCCAGCGCCAGCAGGTGCTCGGCCGCCTGCCGCATCCCGCCGCGGTCGTCGATCCCCACGGAGCTGACGTCGCTCTGGTGCTGCCCCTCGACCAGGACGGTCGGGATCCCGCGGCGTCGCAGGGCCCCGAGCATGGGGTCGTCGGTCGTGCCGCCCCACATGATGACGGCGACGTCCATCGCGGCGGACTCGAGCAACGGGTCGACCGCCGGGCCGCTCGGGTCGCTCGAGCCGGGGATGAGCAGGACGCCCAGGTCGAGCGGGCCGAGGGTGCTGACCAGGCCGTCGAGGACCTGGATGGACACGGGGTCGCGGAACGAGCGGCGCAGCGAGTCGCCGACCACGACGCCGACGATCCCGGACCGCCCGCGGCGCAGCTGGCGGCCGAGGGGGTTGGGCCCCGAGTAGTCCAGCGCGGTGGCGGCGTCGAGCACGCGCTGGCGGGTGGCCGCCGCGATCGGACCGGCCCCGGAGAACGCGAGGGATGCCGTCGACACGGAGACGTGCGCGGCGGCGGCGACGTCGGCCAGGGTGGGACGGTGCGGGGACAGGGGTCGGACCTCCGAGTCGGCGTCGCGGGGCCGAGGCACGCGACGCGCGGGACGCGCGCGCAGGTTTGACGCAGCGGCAAGCGTACCCGCAGAATGACACCGTCCCTCAAATCGATTCGACCGATCCCGACGGCGCCCGGTCGAATCGATTCGATACGTCAGTCAGATCCGATGGAGCAAGCCCGTGCGCCACCCCGCCACCGCCGTGAGTCGAGCCCGTTGGCTCCTCATGGGTCTGTTCGCCCTGACGGGCATCACCTTCTCCAGCTGGCTCGCCCGCATCCCCACGGTCCGCGACCTGCTCGACCTGTCCACCGCCGAGCTCGGCGTGATGCTGCTCATCGGGTCGGTCGGTGCCCTGCTCACGGTCACCGTCTCGGGCGTCGTCGTGCAGCGGTTCGGCAGCCGCGTCGGCATCGTCGCGTCGACGGGCGTGCTCGCGGTCGGCCTCGTCCTCATGGGCATCGGGCCGACCATCGGCTCGCTGACCCTGCTCGGGGTCGGCATCTTCCTCAACGGCGTGGCCGTCGCGCTGGGCAACGTGCCGCTCAACGTCGAGTCGGCCCGCATCGAGCGGGCGATGGGCCGCACGGTCATCCCGCAGTTCCACGCGGCCTTCTCGATCGGCGCCGTGACGGGCTCCGCGCTGGGCGCGACCGCGTCGCACCTCGGCATCTCGGTCGCGGCGCAGTTCACCGCCGTCGCGGTGCTCGCCGTCGTCTGGCGGCTGGCGTCGCTGCGCGGCGTCGTCCTCGCCGGGGCGCCCAGCGACCGACCTCGCGCGCACACCGTCGCGCCCGCGGGCACGCCGACGATGGGCCGACGCCGGCGGATCGCCAGCTCGCTCGACTCGTGGCGCGAGCCTCGCACGCTGCTCATCGGCGTCGTCATCATGGCCGCCGCCCTCTCGGAGGGCTCGGCCAACGACTGGCTGTCGCTCGCCGTGGTCGACGGCTTCGACCAGCCCGAGGCGGTCGGTGGCGCGATGCTCGGCGTGTTCGTGGGCGCCATGACGCTGGTCCGGCTGCTCGGCACCCGCCTCATCGACCGGTTCGGCCGCGTGGCCGTCCTGCGCGCGTCGGGGCTCGTCTCCCTCGTCGGCCTCCTGCTCTTCGGCTTCGCGCCGAGCCTCGCCCTCGCCGGCGTGGGCACCGTGCTGTGGGGCTTCGGCGCCGCGCTCGCTGTCCCCGTCGGCATCGCCGCGGCGTCCGACGACCCGATGCGCGCGGCCGGCCGGGTCGCGGTCGTGTCGTCGTTCGCGTCCGTCGCGTCGATCGCCGCCCCGCCGCTGCTGGGCATCGCGGCGGCCTCGACCGGCGCCCGGCACGCGCTGGTGTTCATCGCCGTCGCCATGGTGGCGAGCGTCCTGCTCGCCGGCCGGGTGGCCCCCGAGAAGGCGTCGATCTCGGAGGCGCCCGAGCGTCACGAGAGCGACGAGCCGTTCGTCCACCTTGCGGACGCCGACCCGGACCCGCTGGGTGCGATCGCCGCCCGGCACGCCGACCATCTGGCGGCCGACCGCCGCCGCCGTTCCCGCCGCCGCCTCGTGCGCGTGACCTGACCCAGATCGGACGACATCATGAGCACCGGAGGGCCGATGACGACGCCAGCGGGACAGGACGACGAGCTGATCGGGACGGGCGCGCGGGACCGGGTGGTCGCGAAGGCGTCGGTCGCGGTCTTCCTCGTGTTCTTCCTCAACGGCTTCAACTTCGCCAGCTGGGCCGCGCGCCTGCCCGCGATCCGCGACGGCCTCGACTTCTCGCCGGCCCAGATGGGCCTGCTGCTGCTGGTCGGGGCGGTCGGCTCGCTGGTCGCGCTGCCGCTGTCCGGCATGGTGATCGAGCGCCTCGGCGCCCGCCGGACCGTGCTCGCGTTCGCCATCCTCAACGCCTTCGGTCTGGTCGTCGCCTCGATCGGGGTGGCGCTCGGGCAGGTGGCCGTCGTCGGCCTCGGGCTCGTCCTGTTCGGCGTCGGCACCGGGGTGTGGGACGCGTCGATGAACGTGGAGGGCGCGGTCGTCGAGCAGCACCTCGGACGCACCGTGATGCCGCGGTACCACGCCGGCTTCTCGTTCGGCACGGTGGCCGCCGCCGGGGTCGCCGCCGTGGCGGCCGGGCTGCACGTCCCGGTCGTCGTGCACATCCCGATCGCCGTGGTCCTGTCGGTGATCGGCGTCGCGTTCGCGGTCCGCGCGTTCCTCCCCGCGGCCGACGAGCCCGAGCTGCGGCACCCGTCGGACCGCCCGGAGAAGGGTGCGCGCGGCGCGCTGGCCGCCTGGCTCGAGCCGCGGACGCTGCTCATCGGCCTCGTCGTGCTGGCCGCGGCCCTCACCGAGGGTTCCGCCAACGACTGGGTCAGCCTCGCCGTGGTGGACGGCTTCGACGTCCCGCACGCGCTGGGCGCCCTCGCGTTCGCCATCTTCGTCACCGCGATGACGGCGATGCGCTGGTTCGGCACCACGTTGCTGGACCGCTACGGCCGCGTCACGATCCTGCGCCTGTGCGCGGGGCTCTCGATCGTCGGGCTGCTCACCTTCGCGCTCGCCGGCCAGCTCTGGCTCTCGATCGTCGGCATCGTGGCCTGGGGCGCGGGGGCGGCGCTCGGCTTCCCGGTCGGCATGAGCGCGGCCGCCGACGACCCCATCCGCGCCGCCGCGCGCGTCAGCGTCGTGTCGACCATCGGCTACAGCGCGTTCCTCGCCGGCCCGCCGCTGCTCGGCCTCCTCGCCCAGCACGTCGGCTACCGGCACGCGCTGCTCGTCATCATCGTGCCGGTGGTCCTGGGTCTGCTCGTGGTGAACGCCGCGGCCCCGCTCAAGTCCCGAGAGATAGCCTGATCGGGTGCAGACCGAGCTGAGCACGGACGACTGCTCGCCCGCGAGCGTCCCCCCGTCGATCGTCTGGCCGGGCCGGACCGCGCCGTCCTCCGCCCTCGCGGACCTCACGACCCTGCGGGTCGGCGGGGCCCCGGCCCGGTACGTCGAGACGACGACCGAGGCCGACCTCATCGCGGCCGTGCGCGACGCCGACGAGTCCGGAGAGCCCCTGCTCGTCGTCGGGGGCGGCTCCAACCTCCTCGTGGCCGACGCGGGCTTCGAGGGCGTGGTCGTGCGCGACGTGCGCAGCGGCATCGACGTCCCCGACGCCTCCGCCTGCGCCGGGGCGACGCTCACCGTGCCGGCGGGCACGCCCTGGGACGACGTCGTGCGGTACGCCGTCGAGCAGGAGCTGACGGGCATCGAGACCCTCTCCGGCATCCCCGGCTCGACGGGCGCGACGCCGGTGCAGAACGTCGGCGCCTACGGCCAGGAGGTCTCGCAGAGCATCGCGAACGTCCGGGTCTGGGACCGCGGCCGCGGCAAGGTCCGCACGCTGCCGCTGGTCACGCTCGCCTTCGGGTACCGCACGTCGCTGCTCAAGCGGTCGATGCGCGAGGTGGACCCTGCCGACCCCCAGGCGCCGTGGTCGCCCACGCCCCGCTACGTCGTCCTCGACGTGACGTTCCAGCTGCGCCCCGGCGACCTGTCCCGCCCGATCGTCTACGCCGAGCTGGCCCGCACTCTCGGCGTCGGGGTCGGCGGCCGGGCTCCGCTCGCTCAGGTCCGCGACACCGTGCTCGCCCTGCGCGCCCGCAAGGGCATGGTGCTCGACGCCGCCGACCACGACACGTGGAGCGCCGGCTCGTTCTTCACCAACCCGATCCTCTCGCCCGACGCCGCGGCCGCCCTGCCGCAGGACGCTCCCCGCTTCCCGACGGACGACGGCCGCGTGAAGTCGAGCGCGGCGTGGCTCATCGAGAGGTCGGGGTTCTCCCGCGGGTTCGGCGCCCCCGGCCCGGCCACCCTCTCGACCAAGCACGCGCTCGCCCTGACCAACCGCGGGGGAGCGAAGGCCGAGGACCTGCTCGCGCTCGCCCGTCAGGTGCGCGACGGCGTCCGGTCGTCCTTCGGGGTCGAGCTCGAGCCGGAACCGGTGCTGGTGGGCGTCACGCTCTGACGCCCGAGCAGCGCGCCGTGCACCAGCACCAGCGCCTCGTCGTCGGTCAGGCCGGCGGCACGGACCGCGGCCACGTAGGTCTCGGCGGCGCGGCGCGCGAGGTCGGTCGGCACGGACGCCCCCGCCGCGATGACGGTCCCGGCCCGGCGCCGCGTCTCCACGACACCCTCGGCCTCGAGCTCCCGGAACGCGCGCGCGACCGTCCCGGCGGCGAGGCCCAGATCGGTCGCCAGCGCGCGGATGGTGGGCAGCCGGTCGCCGGCGACGAGCCGCCCGGCCGCCACGTGCGCGACCACCTGCGCGCGGATCTGCTCGAACGCGGGGACTCCCGAGGTGAGGTCGACCTCGAGCTGCGCGGTCATGACGCCTGCGGCTGGGCCGCGGGCTGGCGGTAGGCGTCGGGACGCTGGTCGGCGCCGTCGCGGCGGGGTGCCCCCGTCGAGCGCCAGGCGACCACCGCGCTGACGATCACCACCGCGAGCGCGGCGCACATCCCCAGCGTCGCGACGGCGACGAGGACGGGGTTGCCGAGGGTGACGCCGTCGAACACGCCGCCCTGGGTGCGGCGGAGGCTGTCGGCGGCGAAGAAGAGGCAGCCGCCGAGCGTCCACGCGAGGACGAGCTGGACCCCCCCGAGGAGCCGACGGGCCGAGAGGCGTCGCAGCGCGGCGTCGTCGCTCGCCGCCGTGTCGCTCACCGCCGGGCGACGCGCGATCAGCAGGAGGACCCCGCCGCACCCGGCGAGCACGACGAGTGCGGCCAGCCCGAGCGGGACGCCGTAGAACCAGCCGGGGAACGGGCCGGCACCGGACGTCGCCACGTCGGAGAGTCGCCAGGTCAGCGACCGGCCGTCGTCGTCGGCCGCAGCTCCGCAGATCACGAGCAGCGCACCCAGCGAGAGCGACCACGCCGCCGTGAGGCGGACGAGGCCGCGCGGCGCGATGTCGCGCGCCCCCCGAGGGGCGAGCGGCGCGCGCCGGACCACGCCGGTCGGGCGTGGCCACGTGAGCTCGCCCACCGCCAGCACCGCGACGAACGCCAGGCCGCTCGCCGCAGGGACGAGTCCGAGGCCGGAGCCGCGCACGAGGGTGGTGGCCACGATCAGGACCAGGAGCTGGGTCCCCACCAGGACCGACCAGGCGACGGCCGTGACACGGCGGGCGTGCCGCGTCGCCGTGAGCCAGGCCTCGGACGGGCTGACCGGGCCGGAGGAGCGGGTCGGGCGCAGGGCCCAGCCGACCGCCGCAGCGAGCAGCAGGACCGCCAGGAGGGGAGGCAGGGCGGTCATCGGGTTCTCCTTCTGTATCAATTAATCAACTAATTGATACAATGGCCCTCGGTGCGTGGTGTCGTCAAGACGCCAGCCACTCGTCCACCCCGGCCAGCAGCCGCGCCCGCACGCCGTCGGCCGCGCGGCTTGTCCGGATGGAGGACCGCGCCAGCTCGGCGAGCTCGTCGTCGGAGAACTCGTGCACCTCGCGCGCCAGGACGTACTGGTCGACCAGGCGGGAGCGGAACAGCAGGGGGTCGTCCGCACCGAGCGCCACGGTCGCGCCGGAGTCGACCAGCGCGCGCAGCGGGACGTCGGACGCCCGGTCGTACACGCCGAGCGACACGTTCGAGGCGGGGCACACCTCGAGAGCCACGCCCTCGCCGACGACGCGCTCGAGCACCCGCGGGTCCTCGACCGACCGCACGCCGTGCCCCAGCCGGTCGGGGTGCAGGTGGTCGACGACGTCCTCGACGTGCGCCGGCCCCAGCAGCTCCCCGCCGTGCGGCACGGAGGCCAGGCCGGCGTCGCGGGCGATCGCGAACGCGTGCGCGAAGTCCGCGGTCTCGCCGCGCCGCTCGTCGTTGGACAGCCCGAATCCGACCACCTGGCCGGGCCCGTCCCCGGCGTGGTGCGCCGCGAGCCGGGCGAGCGTGCGGGCCTCGAGCGGGTGCCGCATGCGCGACGCGGCGACGATCACGCCGATGTCCACCCCCGTGCTCGCCGCGGCGTCGCGTGCCGCGTCGAGCACGATCTCGAGCGCGGGCGTCAGGCCGCCGACGAAGGGCGCGTACGACGTCGGGTCCACCTGGATCTCGAGCCGTCCCGACCCCTCCGACGCGTCGTCCTGCGCCGCCTCGATCACGATCCGGCGCATGTCCGCCTCGCCCCGGACGCAGGCGCGGGCGGCGTCGTAGAGACGCTGGAACCGGAACCAGCCGCGCTCGTCCGCCGGGACGTGGAGGGCGTCGTCGTCGAGCAGGGCCGACGGCAGCCGGATCCCGTGGGTCGCGGCCAGCTCCGCCAGCGTCGACACCCGCATCGAGCCGGTGAAGTGGAGGTGCAGGTGGGCCTTCGGGAGGAGGGCCAGATCGCGGGGGGTCACACGCCTGCCGTGGTCGCGTCGATGAGCCGGTACCCGACCCCGCGGACGGTGTCGAAGTGCTCCGCGCCCACCTTGCGGCGCAGGTACCGCACGTACACGTCGACCACGTTCGACCCCGGGTCGAAGTCGAAGCCCCACACCTCGGACAGCAGGCGCTCGCGGGTCAGGACGTCGCCGGGGTGCCGCAGGAACGTCTCGGCCAGCGCGAACTCCCGCGCGGACAGGTCCACCTCCTGAGTGCCCACCTTCATCCTGCGCGTGCGCAGGTCCAGCTGGAGCGCCCCGTGGCGCAGCACGGAGGCCTCCGACGACGACGTGGTCTGCGCGCGCAGGCGCAGCCGGACCCGGGCGAGCAGCTCCTCGAACCGGAACGGCTTGGCCATGTAGTCGTCGGCCCCGGACTCCAGGCCGGTCACGGTGTCGGTCACCGACGACCGCGCGGTGAGCACGATGACCGGCAGGGTCCGGCCGTCGGCGCGCAGGCGGCGCAGCACCTCGAACCCGTCGATGTCCACCAGGCCCAGGTCGAGGATGAGCAGGTCGACGTCGCCGTCCCCGATGCGCGCGATCGCCTCCTCGCCCGACGTCACCGCGCTGGTCTCGAACCCGGACGCGCGCAGGCCCTTGGCCACGAACGCGGCGATGCGCTCCTCGTCCTCGGCGATGAGGATGTGGGTCATCGGTTCTCCAGCAGCTGGGGGACGGGGCGGGGTTCGCCGTCCACGAGGTCGACGGCCGGCAGGTCCAGCACGAAGACCACGCCGGGCCCGACGTTAGCCGGTGGATGCTCCACGAACACCCGTCCGTGGTGGGCGTGTGCGATCGCGGCGACGATCGGCAGGCCCAGCCCGGCGCCGTGCGAGATCCGGTCGGCCTGCCCGCGGTGGAACCGCTCGAAGATGCGGTCGGCCTCCTCGGGCGGGACCCCGAGGCCCTCGTCGCGGACCCACAGCAGCAGACGGTCGCCCGCGACCTCGCTGCCGAGGCGGACCGTGGAGCCGGGCGACGAGTACCGGTACGCGTTGGCGAGCAGCTGCAGCCACGCCTGCGTGATGCGCTGCGCGTCGAGCTGCACGGTGACGTCCGCCCGAGCGGCCACGACCCACCGCCGGTCGCCCAGCCCGCGCGCCTTCTCGTGGACGTCGTCCGTCAGTCGGCCGACGTCCGTCGCGGCGTAGCGGACGAAGTCGGGGCGGTCCGCCGTGGCGAGCGTCATGAGGTCGTCGACCAGGCGCTGCATGCGGTCAAGCTCGTCGAGCGCGAGCGCCTGCGTGGCGCGGACGTCGTCGGGGTCGTCGGGGTCCAGCAGCTCGAGGTGCCCGCGGACGATGGTCAGCGGCGTCCGCAGCTCGTGCCCCACGTCGTCGAGGAGCTCACGCTGCGACCCGAACGCGCGCTCGAGCCGGTCGAGCATGGCGTTCACGGTCCGGGCGAGGTTGGACAGGTCGTCCTTGCCGGTCACGGCGATGCGCTCCGACAGGTCCGACTCGGTGATCCGGCGGGCCGTGTCCCGCAGCAGGCGGATGGGTCGCAGCAGACGTCCGACGACGAACCAGGCCACCACCGCGATGAGCGCGAGGGCGCCGAGCCCGACCGCGGAGTACGTGATGAACGTGCCGCGCAGGCTCGCCAGCTCGGCGGACCGGTCGAACGCGACGACGAACATGCCGGTGCCTGGGTCGCCGGCCAGGAGCACGGGGACCGCGATGAGCCGGTACTGCGTGACGGGCGTCGAGACGGTCTGCGGGACGGCGGGGGCGTCGGTCGGCACGGCGGCCAGCGCCGCGATCAGGTCGGGGTCCTTCTCGAGGTGCACGGCGCGCGTCTCGGGCTGCGCCCACCACGCGGGGCGCCCGTTGAGCAGCGCGACGACGCCCTCGTTCTTGCCGGGCACGCGCTTGCGCACGCTCTCCAGCAGCACCGCGTTGACGTCATCGAACGGCAGGTTGGTGCTCGGGTCCACGCCTGCCTGGACCGCTCTGAGTGCCGCCACGGCCCGGGCGAGCGAGTTGTCGATGCGCGCGTCCGTGGCCCGGGCCTGCAGGGCGAACGCCGAGGCTCCCGCGATCATCACGGCGAGCGCCGCGAGCAGGACGACCGCGGTGAGCAGGCGGGCCCGCACGGTCAGGTGCGCGAGCGAGCGCCGGTGCATCGGGATCGCACCGGTCACGGCGCCGGGGAGCTCGGCGCGGCCGCCGGCCCTGGCGCTGCGTGGCATGGGGGACAGTATGTCCGCCACCCCCCGCCCGGCGCAGGCCTCTCAGTCGAGCGCGCGCATGAACGACCAGAGGTGCCCCTCGAGGTCCCACGCGCTGTAGACGCGGTACCCGTAGTCCTGGTCGACGGGGTGCTGCCGCACGGTGACGCCGGCCTCCACGGCGCTCGCGTGGTGCGCGTCGACGTCGTCCACCAGCACGGCCACCGATGCCGTCGAGGCGCCGAGCGACCGGGGCGACGCCAGCCGGTACGACTCCTGCTCCGGGTGCAGCCAGAGGACGCCGTCGCCCGCGTGGAGCTCGCCGTGCACCGCCCGACCGTCCGGGCCGTGCACCAGCTCGCCGGGCACGAGGCCGAACGTCCGGACCAGCCACGCGTGCGCGGCGCCGATGTCCGCGTACACCAGCAGCGTGATGCGCCGGTGCGCGGCCGGTTCCAGCGTCGTCATCGCCTCGACGACGCCCAGGAGGTCCGAGCCTTCCGACGCCAGCGCGCCGGCGACCCGCGACCGCAGCCGGGCGGTCGCCTCGAGCCGCTCGTCGAGGGTCGCCAGGTGGGTGCGCATCGCCGACGCCAGGTCCCACGCGGGGTCGTCGAGCGCACGCCGCACCTCGCCCAGCCCCATGCCGAGCCGGCGCAGCAGGCAGATCTGGTAGAGCCGCTCGACGCCGGCCGCGTCGTAGAGCCGGTGCCCGGCGTCCGTGCGCGCCGACGGCGTCAGCAGCCCGATCTGCTCGTAGTAGTGCAGCGTGCGGACCGTCAGCCCGCTCGCCTCCGCCAGCTCGCCCACGCGGTGCCCGGTGCCCATGGACAAGGACGCTAGGACCTCACGCCGCGTGAGGGGCAAGAGGTCAGCCGTCGTCCCGGCGCTGCCAGCGGAAGGTCCGGATGCCGACCAGCAGGGCCGCGACCGCCCACACCAGCAGGACGACGGCCGTCGCGCCGTGCTGCCACGATCCGCTGACCTCCCACGACTCCGCGCCCGGCGGCAGGAAGACCGACCGCATGCCCTGCGCCATCCACTTCAGCGGGAACACCGACGCGATCTGCTGCATCCACGTGGGCAGGTCGTTGTAGACGAAGAACACCCCGGAGATGAACTGCAGGACGAGCACGATCGGCGTGACCACGGCGCTCGCCGACTTCCCGGAGCGGGGGACCGACGAGAAGGCCACGCCGCAGAGGGTGCCGGCCGCCGTCCCCAGCAGGAACACCCAGGCGAACGTGGTCCACGCGGCGGCGGCCGTCGGCAGCGGGACGTCGAAGAGCAGCGCCGCGGCCGCGAGCAGCAGCGCCGTCTGGACCAGCGAGGTGACCAGCACCTCGCCCGTCTTGCCCAGGAAGTAGGCCGCCGGCGGCAGGGGCGTCCCGTGCAGCCGCTTGAGCCCGCCGTCGTCCCGCTCGACCGCGATGGTGATGGCGAGGTTCTGGAAGCTGGAGAGCATGATGCCCGTCGCCAGCATGCCGGGGAGGAAGTACTGCGCGAACGGGATCCCGGGCGCCGGACCCACCGTCGCGCCGTCCTGCCCGAACACCGTCGCGAAGATCGCGAGCATGATGATCGGGTACGCGAAGATGAACACGACGGCGTCGCGCTCGCGGAAGAACGTCCGGACCTCGTAGCCCGTGCGCGCGAGCCCGAGGCGCAGCACCCCCGGCAGCGCCGTCCGCGTGGTCGAGTCGGCGCTCACACCCGGGCCTCGTCCGCGATGAGCCCGAGGTACACGTCCTCGAGGGTCGGCCGCAGCACCTGCAGGCCCGGCACCTCGCCGCCCAGGCTCGCGGTCAGCTCGACCACCGTCCGCGTCGGGGTGTCGGTGCGGACCTCGCGCGTCTGCCCGTCCTGCGTCCAGCGCACCACGGCCTGCCGCGCGGTCCGGCCGCCGAGGTCGGCGGGCGGCCCCTCGGCCACGACGTGCCCGTCACGCACGACGACCACGCGGTCGGCCAGCCGCTCGGCCTCCTCCAGGTAGTGCGTGGTCAGCAGGATCGTCGCGCCCTCCGCCGCCAGCGCCTCGACCAGGTCCCAGAACGAGCGCCGGGCCTGCGGGTCGAAGCCCGTCGTGGGCTCGTCGAGGAACAGCAGCTCGGGTCTGCCGACGATGCCGAGCGCCACGTCGAGCCGACGCCGCTGTCCGCCCGACAGCTGCCGCGCGCGGGTCGAGACCTTCTCCTGCAGCCCGACCGCGACGATCACCTCGTCGGGGTCGCGCGGGTCCGGGAAGAACCGGGAGAAGTGCCGGACCAGCTCGCCGACGGTCGCCTCGGCGAGGTCGTTGTTGCTCTGCAGGACGATGCCGAGCCGCGTGCGCCAGGCCCGGTCGCCGGACTGCGGATCCCGCCCGAGCACGCGGGCGTCGCCGCCGTCCCGGGACCGGTAGCCCTCGAGGATCTCGACCGTCGTCGTCTTGCCCGCGCCGTTGGGTCCGAGGATCGCGACCACCTCGCCGGTCGCGACGCGCAGGTCGAGGCCGTCGACCGCCTTCTTCTCGCCGTAGACCTTGCGCAGGCCGGCAACCTCGACGGCGTCGGGCACGGGCTACTCGGCCTCGGCCAGCAGCGACTGGATCCGGCTGATGCCCTCGACCAGGTCGTCGTCGCCGAGCGCGTACGAGAGGCGCAGGTAGCCGCTGGGCCCGAACGCCTCGCCGGGCACGACGGCCACCTCGGCCTGCTCGAGGATGAGGGTCGCCAGCTCCGCGGACGTCGTCGGGGTCACGCCACGGATGGTGCGCCCGAGCACGCCCTCGACCGAGGGGTACACGTAGAACGCGCCCTGCGGCGTCGGGACCTGCACGCCGTCGATCGTCGCGAGCATCTCGACGATGGTGCGCCGGCGCCGGTCGAACGCGGTCCGCATCTCCTCGACGGCGGCGAGGTCGCCGCTGACTGCGGTGATCGCCGCCCGCTGCGACACGTTGGCCACGTTGGACGTGAGGTGCGACTGCAGGTTCGTCGCGGCGGTGATGACGTCGGCGGGCCCGATCATCCACCCCACCCGCCACCCGGTCATGGCGTAGGTCTTGGCGACGCCGTTGAGCACGATCGTCGTGTCCGCGAGCTCCGGGACGACGCGCAGGATCGGCGTGAACACCGCGTGGTCGTAGGTGAGGTGCTCGTAGATCTCGTCGGTGATGACCCAGATGCCGTGCTCCAGCGCCCAGCGGCCGATCTCGGCCGTCTGCTCGGGGGAGTAGACGGCGCCCGTGGGGTTCGACGGGGAGCAGAACAGCAGCGCCTTGGTCCGCGGGGTGCGGGCCGCCTCGAGCTGCTCGACGGTCACCAGGTATCCCTGGTCCGCGCCGGCGAACACCTCGACCGGCACGCCGCCGGCCAGCCGGATCGCCTCCGGGTAGGTGGTCCAGTACGGCGCCGGCAGCAGCACCTCGTCGCCCGGGTCCACGATCGCCGCGAAGGACTGGTAGACGGCCTGCTTGCCGCCGTTGGTGATCAGCACGCTCGACGGCTTCACCTCGTAGCCCGAGTCGCGCAGCGTCTTCGTCGCGACGGCCTCGCGCAGCGCAGGGAGCCCCGCGGCCGGCGTGTAGCGGTGGTTGGCAGGGTCCTTGGCCGCGGCGACCGCGGCGTCGACGATGTAGGCCGGCGTGGGGAAGTCGGGCTCCCCGGCACCGAAGCCGATGACCGGCCGGCCGGCGGCCTTGAGCGCCTTGGCCTTGGCGTCGACCGCCAGCGTCGCGGACTCGGCGATGGCGGCCAGTCGGGCGGACACACGGGCACGGGGAGGGTTCTGCTCGCTCACGGCCCCCATAGTGGCAGAGGTCACGTGGCCCCGGGCTCGTCATTTCGCCGGCCGTATCGGTGGCTGGCCAGGGTGCCTGGGACGGTTCGACCCACGGGCGCTCGTCGCGTACAGTGGACCCCCGGCGGTTGACGTCCGCCATGATGAGCCGTGCCCCGGAGGTCTCCGGGAGCCTGCGCGGACCCCCTGCGGGTGGTGTCCGTCGGTGCGCGCCCTCGAGCGTACGGATCGTCGTGGAGGCCCAGGCCGCCGTAGGGCAGTGGCGCAATTGGTAGCGCAGCGGTCTCCAAAACCGCAGGTTGCAGGTTCGAGTCCTGTCTGCCCTGCGCACGCGTCTGGTCGTCCGGGTCACCCCGGGGGGCCGGGAGGCGAGCAGGACCGCCGGTCGGTCCGGCGCGACGCGTCGGCCCGTCCGTCATGTCGGGCCCCGCACGGGGCCTGACCACCACGAGACGTAGGGGCCAGACGTGAGCGAGACAGCACCGGCTGCGGCGTCCGACGCCGAGGGTTCGGCGGCACGCCCGTCCACGCCCAAGGGTGCCCGGAAGGGCTCGTCCGAGTCTCGTGGCATGTTCGCCCGCATCGCACTCTTCGTCCGCCAGGTCATCGCGGAGCTGAAGAAGGTCGTCCGCCCCACCCGGTCGGAGCTGATCACCTACACGAGCGTCGTGCTCGTGTTCGTCGCCGTGATCATGGCCTTCGTCACCGTGATCGACCTGGGCATCGGCAAGCTCACGTTCTGGGTCTTCGGAGGCTGACGGCCCGCTCGGGGTCCCGCCCCGACAGCCAGGCAGTCGCCCCACCAGGTCGAGCAACCACCGCGCCGGTTCGCCGGGCGCACACGCTGGAGAAAGCAGGTTCGCACGTGTCGCAGGAGTCGCAGGAGCCCACCACGGGCGCCGAGGCGGAGCTCGAGGACGCCATCGCGTCGGTCGAGGCCGTCGAGTCGTCGGCTGACGAGGTCGTCGTCGACGACGCCGTCGACGCCACCGAGAGCGACGAGCCGGCTGACGAGGTTGCCGAGCCTGACGCCGAGGCCGAGGCCGACGACGAGGCCGAGGTCGACGACGAGCCCGACGTCGAGGAGGACCCGGTCGCGGCGTTCAAGTCGCAGCTGCGCAGCCAGCTGGGCGACTGGTACGTCATCCACTCCTACGCCGGCTACGAGAACCGCGTGAAGGCGAACCTCGAGAACCGTCGCCAGAGCCTCAACATGGAGGACTTCATCTACCAGGTGGAGGTCCCCATGGAGGAGGTCGTCGAGATCAAGAACGCGCAGCGCAAGGTCGTCAAGCGCGTCCGGATCCCCGGCTACGTCCTCGTCCGCATGGACCTGACCGACGAGTCGTGGGGCGCGGTCCGGCACACGCCGGGCGTCACCGGCTTCGTCGGCCACACGCACCAGCCCGTCCCGCTGACGCTGGACGAGGTCTTCTCGATGCTCGCGCCGTCGCTCGAGCCCAAGCAGCCGACCACGGCCGCGGGCGCCGCGAAGGCCGCGTCGCAGATCAAGGTCGACTTCACCGTCGGCGAGTCGGTCACCGTCACGGACGGCCCGTTCGACACGCTGCCGGCCACGATCTCCGAGATCAACGCCGAGAACCAGAAGCTCAAGGTCCTCGTCTCCATCTTCGGCCGGGAGACCCCGGTCGAGCTGTCCTTCAGCCAGGTCGCCAAGATCTGACTGGGCTGACGGTCGGGCGAACACGCTCGACGGTGCAGCACTGCAACCGGGTCATCGCCCACGGCGTCGGCCCACGACACGAACGGAAGTAGCAATGCCCCCGAAGAAGAAGGTCACCGGCCTGATCAAGCTCCAGATCAAGGCCGGCGCGGCCACTCCTGCGCCGCCGATCGGTCCGGCGCTGGGTCAGCACGGCGTCAACATCATGGAGTTCTGCAAGGCGTACAACGCTGCCACCGAGGCGCAGCGCGGCAACGTCATCCCCGTGGAGATCACGGTGTACGAGGACCGCTCGTTCACCTTCATCACGAAGACGCCGCCGGCCGCCGAGCTGATCAAGAAGGCCGCCGGTGTGGCCAAGGGTTCCCCGACCCCGCACACCGTCAAGGTCGCCACGCTCACCAAGGCCCAGGTCAGCGAGATCGCGAGCACCAAGCTCGAGGACCTCAACGCGAACGACCTGGCCGCGGCCGAGAAGATCATCGCGGGCACGGCCCGCTCGATGGGCATCAAGGTCGAGGGCTGAGCGACCAGCACGACGACAGCGGGCCGAGTCCGGCCCGCTGAGGAATGTGGAAGGGCCTGACCGGCCCGACTGACCACGACAGGAGAACAGCATGGCGAAGCACAGCAAGGCGTACCGCGCCGCGGTCGAGAAGATCGAGGCCGACCGCCTCTACACCCCGCTCGAGGCCGTGCGTCTCGCGCAGGAGACGTCCACCACCAAGTACGACGCGACCGTCGAGGTCGCGTTCCGCCTCGGTGTGGACCCGCGCAAGGCCGACCAGATGGTCCGCGGCACGGTCAACCTGCCCCACGGCACCGGCAAGACCGCTCGCGTCATCGTCTTCGCGACGGGCGAGCGTGCCGAGCAGGCCCGCGCCGCGGGTGCCGACGAGGTCGGCGGCGACGAGCTCATCGACAAGGTCGCGGCCGGCTACACCGACTTCGACTCGGCCGTCGCGACGCCCGACCTCATGGGCAAGGTCGGTCGACTGGGCAAGGTCCTGGGCCCGCGTGGTCTCATGCCGAACCCGAAGACCGGCACCGTGACGATGGACGTGGCCAAGGCCGTGTCCGACATCAAGGGCGGCAAGATCGAGTTCCGCGTGGACCGTCACGCGAACCTGCACTTCATCATCGGCAAGACCTCGTTCACCGAGGTGGCGCTCGTGGAGAACTACGCCGCCGCGCTCGACGAGATCCTGCGCCTCAAGCCCTCCGCCTCGAAGGGCCGCTACATCGCGAAGGCGACCTTCTCGACGACGAACGGCCCCGGCATCCTCGTCGACCAGAACAAGACGCGGAACCTGCTCGAGGACGACGCCGCCTGACGGTAGCCCCAGCACGACGAAGGCCCGGTCCCCCCTGCGGACCGGGCCTTCGTCGTTCCCCCGACAGCCGGGCTCAGCGCATGCGCCGCGCCGCCCCCGGACGTGCTGCCCCGACCAGCTCCAGCGGGCGGGTCCACAGGCCCGAGAGCCAGGTGAGCTCGTCGTCGCTCGGGTCACCGGCGACGGCCAGGTGAGCGCTCCACTCGATCGCGGTGGCCAGGGTGCGGGCGACCGCCGTGGCGCGCGTCGGCGTCGCATCGCCCCCGAGGCTCCGGTACTCGGTGAGGAAGAGCGCCACCGGGTCGAGGTCCCAGGCGGGTTCGAGCACGGGCCCGAGCGCGATGGCGATCCAGTCCAGGGCCGTCGCGACGTCCCAGCGCGGGTCGCCGCACCCGGCCGACGAGCGGTCGTCGGAGTGCGGCCCGCCCAAGAGCACGGCGCGCACCGCCCCGTGCGCCCGCGTGATCGCGACCTCGTCGCCGGTGGGGTCCCCGTGCGTCCACTGCGCCGCCGTCCACGAGGCGCCGGCCTCGACCAGCGCCCGCCGGACCGCGGGGTGCGCGCGCACCGCCCAGACGGGGCCGGCCTGCGCGGGCAGCTCGTCGAGCCAGTCGGGCAGCGGCTCGTCCAGCACCCACGGCCGCGGGGCGTACGGCGTCAGTGCGCTCACCGGCGTCCGGTGCAGCCGGACCAGGGCGGCCGCCCACGCGCCGAGCAGCGAGGTGAGCTCCGCGCGGAGCGTCGCAGCCGGCCCGGTCCCGTGCATCCGGCCGACAAGGTCCTCGAGCTCGCGCACCAGCGGTCGCCCGTCGGGTTCCTGCCCGGCCCAGGGGTCGGTCAGGTGTCGAGCCGCATGGGCCGCGGGCACCTCGTCGACCAGCGGGGCGACCTCGGGTGACGCGCCGTCCGCCGTGTGGCGACCGACCTGGGGACGCAACGCCACGACGCGCGCCGACGGGCTCCGGTCGACCGCCGTACGGCCGGCGCCCGGACCGGTGGCGGTCCTCTCGACTTCGACGGACATCGTCTGCTGGCTCCCTCGTGCGTGGACGGTTGCGGTGGTGGCGACGGTCAGCGGGCCCGACCCCGGACGATCGCCGTGACGTAGCCGGCCCAGAACGCCTCGCGCAGGCGGAGCGTCGCGTAGGCCCGGGCACGGGCCGCGCCGGCGCCGCCCGCGGCCTGCTGGCGCGCGTACGCCTCCGTGAACGGCTCGGTGAACGGTTCGGTGAAGGGTTCTGTGAACGGTTCGGTGAAGGGCTCGGTGAACGGTTCCGTGAACGGCTCGGTGAACGGCTCGGTGAACGGGTTCGCGCCGAGCGCCTCGGTGAACGGCTCGGTGAAGGGCTCGGTGAACGGCTCCGTGAACGGTTCCGTGAACGGCTCGGTGAAGGGCTCCGTGAACGGTTCGGTGAACGGTTCCGTGAACGGGTTCGCGCCGAGCGCCTCGGTGAACGGCTCGGTGAACGGTTCTGTGAACGGTTCGGTGAACGGTTCCGTGAACGGCTCGGTGAAGGGCTCCGTGAACGGTTCGGTGAAAGGCTCCGTGAACGGGTTCGCGCCGAGCGCCTCGGTGAACGGCTCCGTGAAGGGCTCCGTGAACGGCTCGGTGAAGGGCTCGGTGAACGGCTCGGTGAACGGTTCGGTGAAGGGTTCCGTGAACGGCTGCGCCTCCGCCTCGCCACGGCTGGCGGCGTGCGCGGCTGCCGGGCCGGACGGCTGCGGCTGCGGCGACGCGGGTCGGCCGGGGGCCCCGTTCGCGGTGCGCGGGTCGCCGGCGGCGGGACGGCGGCGTGCTCGTCGGCCCCCGAACGCGGCCTCGACCGGCGGGAAGAGCGACCGTGCGGCCGCCGGGCGGGCGGGACGGGCCTGCCGCGTGCGGCGGGCCGCCAGGGCGCGCGCAGCGGTCGGCGTGAGGACGTCGACGCCCAGGGTGCCCAGCACGACGGCGATGGGGCTCGCGACGGAGAAGCTGCCGTCGTCCTCGCCGGCCCAGAGCAGCCCGACGACCTTCCCGTCCTCGGTGACGATCGCGGAACCGGAGTCACCCTCGGCAGAGAAGGCGTCGACGCCCTCCGCGGGCTCGATGCGGATCTGGTCGCGCAGGGTCTTCCACCCGATGCCGGGCCCGAAGTCGACGGACGTGGTGTAGTCGGTGGACGTGATCGTGCCGCTGGTCAGGCCGGTGGTGCGCCCGCTCTTGCGGACGGCAGTGTCCTCGGCGGCCGGTGCGGACCCGGTGACGGCGCCGATGCCGACGATCCCCGGCAGCCAGGGCGCGCCGGGAGCGAGCGCGACGACGGCTGCGTCGATGCGGTCGGTCAGCGCGCCGCGCACGAGGGCGCCGATGCGGTCGCGGCGGGGGTCGCCGCCGTCGGCGAGCGCGGGCTGGATCCAGGTGCTGGCGACGTCCTCGAGGCCGTCACCTGCGGCGACGTGCCAGTTGGTGAGGCCGAGCGTGCGACCGGTGTGCCGTTCGTAGACCAGGACGCCGAGCGTGCCGTTGACCGACCGCAGCTGCGCCTGGCCGTCGATCGGGACGGTCACGGGGGTGGCCGGCCCGAGGCTGATCCCGCCGGCGAGCGGCCGGATGCGCTTGCTGGGTGCCGGACCCCCGGCGGCCAGGAGCCGCACGCGGTGCTCGACGATGTCCGTCGGGATGCCGTCGATCTCGCTCGGGATGCGTTCGCCGTCCGAGAGGTCGTCGTCGGCGCGCTTGCGCTCCACGTGCACGACGATCGCCTGCCGGCCGGTGGGCGACCCGTCGGACCACTTCTCGCCGATGTCGACCCCGACCACCCCGGGGCGCGCGATGAGGGCGTCCTCGATCGTGCGCTTCGTCGTGCGGATCTCGTCGCGTGTGTGCGAGGCGGGTGCGGGGTCCTGCTCAGTCATGGCGCGCTTCTCCTCAGGGGGGGTCGGGTGCTGGTCAGGAGCGGGTGAGAACGGGTCAGATACATCGATCCGGCAGAACACTCGCAGAGATGTATCTGGCCGTGGGGTCGATGCTCCTCCTGGGCGACCCCGATCGGTGGGGCCGCCCGCGGGTGCTCGCGGGGGGACGGTCCGCGACGCGGGCGGTCCGGGGGCACCCGACGGCGGCCGTATCGTCCTTGTCGGGGTTGTCCGGGTCGCCTTACTGTGTGCGGGGCGGCCGCCCGACGAGGCCTGCCTGTGAGGGGTCCATGATGAGTGACGACCTGGTGGAGCCGGTGGACACCGAGCTCCGCAGCCAGGGTGAGGGGCTCGCCGAGCAGGCGGCCCGCGCGGTGGTGGCCTACCGCGACGGAGACCGAGCTCCGCTCGCCGCCCTGGTGCAGGTGATGACGCCGTTGCTGTGGCACACCGTGCGCGCCCAAGGGGCGGATCCCGAGCTGGCGCAGGACATCGTGCAGAACACCTGGCTGACCCTCGTGCGGGACATCGAGTCGATCCGGGACCCGCGCGCGACCCTCCAGTGGATGCTCGTCACGGCCAAGCGTGCCGCGTGGAGGTCGGTACGCCGCAGCCGCGACGAGCTGGTCCGCCACGAGCAGGACGAGCACGTGACCGACTGGTTGGCCGCGCCGGCCGACGACCTGCCCGACTCCGTGGCGGTGCGCTCCGAGCGCGACGCGGTGCTCTGGCGGCACGTGTCGGAGCTGCCGGACCGGTGCCGTCGGCTCCTGGGGCTGGTCGCGCTGGTCGACCGCCCCGACTACTCCATCGTGTCGCGGTCGCTCGGGATGCCCGTCGGGAGCATCGGACCGACCCGAGGAAGGTGCCTCGCCAAGCTGCGCGTCGCGCTGGCCTCCGACCCCGCCTGGAGCATGTCATGAGCGCCGACGAGAGGACGCTCGCCCTGGTCGCCGCCGGCGGCCTCGACCTGGACGACGCCCGCATCCTGCGGCGCCTGGCGGCGATGGTCGAGGAGGCGGACCCGGTCCCGGCCGGTCTGGTCGAGAGCATCGGGATGGCGCTGACCATCGAGGCCATGCACGCCGAGCTCGCGGAGCTGCACCTGGTCGGGGAGCCGGCGCTCGCCGTGCGCGCCGACGAAGCCAGCATCGAGGCGGGCACCATCACGTTCACCACGGACGTGCTGACCGTGATGATCTCGGTCCACGCCGAGGCCGGCAAGGTGCGGGTCGACGGGTGGGCGGCCCCCGCCGGGGAGCTGTCGGTCGAGCTCCACCAGGGCGGCGAGGTCACGACGACGGCGTCCGACGCCGACGGTCGGTTCTCGTTCTCCGACATCGAGCGCGGCCCGGCTCGTCTGGTCCTGCGACGCCCGTCGGACCCGACGGTGCCCATCGTCACGCCACAGATCGAGCTCTAGCGCAGATGTCCGAACCCGGCAGTCCGGCGGCGTCCGGGCCGCCGAGCCTCGATGCCCTCGTCGAGCAGGTCCAGCGGGCGGACGACGACAACGCGGAGGGGCGGCCCACGCGCGCGCGCCGTCGGCTCCGCCCGGCGCTGCGCGCGCTGGACGCGATGCCGGCGTCGCCCGAGGTCGCGCACTGGCGGGGCCGGGCGCTGATCGAGCTGGCCAAGTGCGACTTCGAGACGCGCGGCGGCCCGCGGCCGGTGCTCGAGCGGCTGGACGCGATGC
>NZ_JBFUIK010000032.1:0-39764 GCF_056401915.1 Cellulomonas sp. P4_D11
GCCGACGCCGTCGGCGGCGTGACCGGCGAGCGGCGCTCGCGCCGGGCCGGCCGCGGGGCCGGTGCTCCGCAGGGCGACGAGGCCGCGCAGTCCACCGGCCAGCAGGGGACCACCCAGCGGGACGGCCAGCAGGACCGTCAGCAGGCCAACGGCCAGCAGCGCGACGCCCAGCAGCGCGACGGCCAGCAGGGGAACCGCCAGCAGGGCAGCGCGCCGCAGGCGAACCCGCAGCAGGGGGCCCAGCAGGGCACCCAGCCGCGCCGCGACCAGGACGAGGACGGCCTCGACGAGCGCGGCGGTCGTCGTCGGCGCTCGCGCGACCGCTACCGCGACCGCGACCGTGACCGCAAGGGCCGGGGCACGCGCGGCCGTCCGGGGGCCGGCGAGCTCGCGGGCCTCGACGACATCGAGGTCAGCGACGACGACGTCCTGCTCCCCGTCGCCGGCATCCTCGACCTGATGGACAGCTACGCGTTCGTCCGCACCACCGGCTACCTGCCCAGCCCGAACGACGTGTACGTCTCCCTCAACCAGGTGAAGCGCTACGGCCTGCGCCGGGGCGACGCGGTCACCGGCGCGGTGCGCCAGCCCCGCGAGGGCGAGCAGCAGCCGCCGCAGGGCAACCGGCCGAGCAAGTTCAACGCGCTGGTCCGCCTCGACTCGGTCAACGGCCTGGAGCCGGACGGTGCCCGCGTGCGGCCCGAGTTCAACAAGCTGACGCCGCTGTACCCGCAGGAGCGCCTGCGCCTCGAGAGCGACTCCGGCAAGCTGTCGCCGCGCGTGATCGACATCGTCGCGCCCATCGGCAAGGGCCAGCGCGGCCTCATCGTCGCGCCCCCCAAGGCGGGCAAGACGATCATCATGCAGCAGATCGCGAACGCGATCACGACCAACAACCCCGAGGTCCACCTCATGGTCGTGCTCGTCGACGAGCGCCCCGAAGAGGTCACCGACATGGAGCGGACGGTCAAGGGCGAGGTCATCGCCTCGACGTTCGACCGCCCCGCCTCGGACCACACGATCGTCGCCGAGCTGGCCATCGAGCGCGCCAAGCGCCTGGTCGAGCTGGGCCAGGACGTCGTCGTGCTGCTCGACTCGCTGACCCGCCTCTCGCGGGCCTACAACCTGGCCGCCCCGGCGTCCGGGCGCATCCTGTCGGGTGGTGTCGACGCCTCGGCGCTGTACCCGCCCAAGCGGTTCTTCGGCGCGGCCCGCAACATCGAGCACGGCGGCTCGCTCACCATCCTCGCCTCGGCGCTGGTGGAGACCGGATCCAAGATGGACGAGGTCATCTTCGAGGAGTTCAAGGGCACCGGGAACATGGAGCTCCGGCTCTCCCGCGGCCTGGCCGACAAGCGGATCTTCCCGGCGGTCGACGTCAACGCGTCGGGCACCCGCCGCGAGGAGATCCTCATGCCGCACGACGAGCTGAAGATCATCTACAAGCTCCGCCGCGTCATGGGCGCGCTCGACCAGACCCAGGCCATCGAGCTGCTCATCGGCAAGCTGCGCGAGACCAAGTCGAACGTCGAGTTCCTGCTCCAGGTGCAGAAGACGACGCCCGGCGGCGAGTGACCGCCTGAGCACCGACCGCGGCCCCGTCCTCCCACCGGAGGGCGGGGCCGTCGTCGTCCCGCTAGCGTGCAGTCGTCCGCTGCGCACCCTGGAGGCGATTCGATGGCGAAGTCGTGGAGCACACCCCCGCGGGAGGCCCTGAGGGTCCGCGCGGGCTTCGACCTGGCGACGGCGGACCTGTCCGCGACGCCGGGCTGGGAGCACAGCGAGGAGGCCGCGGACAAGCGGCTGGTCGCCGACGGGGAGCACCTGAGCGATGCGCAGGAGCGGCTGTTCGCGCAGGGGCGCTCTGGCGGTACACGCTCGGTGCTGCTGGTCCTGCAGGGCATGGACACCTCCGGCAAGGGCGGGATCGTGCGGCACGTGCTCGGCCTGGTCGACCCGCAGGGCGTGCAGCTGCACTCGTTCGGCGTGCCGACGGAGAAGGAGCGGTCGCAGCACTACCTCCAGCGGATCCGGGAGGCGCTGCCGACCCCCGGGCACATCGGCGTGTTCGACCGGTCGCACTACGAGGACGTGCTGGTCGTGCGCGTGAACGAGCTCGTCGCGCGCGAGGTGTGGGAGCCGCGGTACGACGAGATCAACGCGTTCGAGCAGGAGGTCGTCGACTCGGGCACCGTGATCGTCAAGGTGGCCCTGCTCGTGTCGGCCGCCGAGCAGAAGGCGCGGCTGCGCGAGCGCCTCGAGCGACCCGACAAGTACTGGAAGTTCAACCCCGGCGACATCGACGAGCGCGCGAAGTGGCCACGGTACCGGGAGGCCTACCAGGCGGTGCTGGACCGCACGAGCACGGAGCACGCCCCGTGGTACGCGGTCCCGGCGGACAACAAGTGGTATGCGCGGCTGGCCGTCGGTCGGCTGCTGCGCGACGCGCTGGAAGGGCTGCACCTCGGCTGGCCGCCGGCGGACTTCGATGTCGAGGCCGAGCGGGAGCGGCTCGACGCCCAACCGTTCTGAGCCCGAGCCCGCCTCGCGCGTGACGCACCTCATGGGACGCCCGCCGCGGGATGATTTCGGGGGGTCCCGCTGTTCTGGCACAATGGTTCGCTGGTCTGCGGTTCACCGGCGCCGTCTCGCGCGTCCGGACCCGGAGACATCCACCCAAGGAGAAGTTTCGTGAAGGCTGACATCCACCCCGAGTACGTCCTGACCGAGGTCACCTGCACCTGTGGCAGCACCTTCGTCACGCGCTCGACGGTCACCAGCGGCAAGATCCACGCCGACGTCTGCAGCGCCTGCCACCCGTTCTACACCGGCAAGCAGAAGATCCTCGACACCGGTGGCCGCGTGGCCCGGTTCGAGGCGCGGTACGGCAAGAAGGCCGACGCCTAGCAACCCCGCAGCGCCGGTGCCCGGCGCGGACGACCGCCCTCCATGGCGGTGTCCGCGAGGGCACCGGCGCTGTGTCGTTGTCGGAGCCTGATCGAGCCACTGCCAGCCGGAGGACACCCAGGATGAGCGAGGCATTCGCCGCCGCCGAGCCGCTGCTCGCCGAGCACGCGCAGATCGAGGCCCAGCTGGCGGATCCTGCCGTGCATGCGGACGCCGCGAACGCGCGCAGGCTCGGTCGCCGGTACGCCGAGCTCGGCCGGGTCGCCCAGGCCTACACGGCGTGGAGGGCCGCGTCCGACGACGCCGCCGCGGCCGCGGAGCTGGCCGAGCTCGACGAGAGCTTCGCTGCCGAGCTGCCCGGCCTCCAGGACGCCGCGGACACCGCTGCCGCCCGCCTGCGCGAGGTCCTCATCCCGCGCGACCCCGACGACGCCCGGGACGTGATCCTCGAGGTCAAGGCGGGGGAGGGCGGCGAGGAGTCGGCGCTGTTCGCCGCGGACCTGCTGCGGATGTACACGCGGTACGCCGAGAAGATGGGCTGGGCGACGCAGCTGCTCGGCGCCACCGAGTCGGACCTGGGCGGCTACAAGGACGCGCAGCTCGCCATCAAGTCCCGCGGGACCGTGGCGCCCGAGGACGGCGTATGGGCGCACCTGAAGTACGAGGGCGGCGTGCACCGGGTCCAGCGGGTGCCCGTCACCGAGTCGCAGGGCCGGATCCACACCTCCGCCGCCGGCGTGCTCGTGTTCCCCGAGGTCGAGGACGAGGCCGAGGTCGAGATCGACCCGAACGACCTGCGCATCGACGTGTACCGGTCGTCCGGTCCGGGCGGGCAGTCCGTCAACACCACCGACTCGGCCGTGCGGATCACGCACCTGCCCACGGGCATCGTCGTGTCCATGCAGAACGAGAAGTCGCAGCTCCAGAACCGCGAGGCCGGCATGCGCGTCTTGCGCGCCCGGATCCTGGCCGCCCGGCAGGAAGAGGCCGCGGCCGCCGCGAGCGAGGCCCGGCGCTCGCAGGTCCGCACGGTCGACCGCTCGGAGCGGATCCGCACGTACAACTTCCCGGAGAACCGCATCGCCGACCACCGGACGGGGTACAAGGCCTACAACCTCGACGTCGTCCTGGGCGGCGAGCTGACCCCGGTCGTGCAGTCCGCGATCGACGCCGACGAGGCGGCTCGGCTGGCGTCGGCGGGCTCCGCATGACGGGCCCGGACCTGCGCGCGCTGGTCGAGGGCGCCACGCGGCTCCTGGCCGAGGCGGGCGTGCAGTCCCCGCGGCACGACGCGACCGCGCTGGCGGCGCACGTGCTCGGGCAGGAGCGCCTCGAGCTCGTCGTGGCCCCGCCCGTGCCCGACGGGTTCGCCGAGCAGTTCGCGGGCCTGGTCGAGCGCCGCCGGAACCGCGAGCCGCTCCAGCACCTGGTGGGCACGACCGGCTTCCGGTACCTGACGCTGCTGGTCGAGCCGGGCGTCTTCGTCCCGCGGCCCGAGACCGAGGTGGTGGCGCAGGTCGCGATCGACGAGGCGCTGCGCCTCGAGCGCCCGCTCGTCGTCGACCTCTGCTGCGGCGCCGGCGGCATCGCCGTCGCGGTGGCCACCGAGGTCCCGGCCGCGCGCGTCGTCGCCGTGGACCTCTCGCCCGAGGCCGTCGACCTGACGCGGCGGAACGCGGAGCGGTCGGGTGCGACGCTGCGCGTCGAGCACGGCGACGTGACCGACCCGGCGCTGTTGCACGAGCTGGACGGCACCGTCGACGTCCTCGTCGCCAACCCGCCGTACATCCCGCCGGACGCCGAGCCGGTCGACCCCGAGGTGCGCGACCACGACCCCGACCTCGCGCTGTACGGGGGCGGCCTCGACGGCCTCGACGTGCCGCGCGCGGTCCTGGCCGCCGCCGCGCGGCTGCTGGTGCCGGGCGGCCTGCTCGTCATGGAGCACGCCGAGGTGCAGGACGCCGCCGCGCGCGCCGCGGCCCACGGCACGGGCGCGTTCGTCGACGTGGAGTCGCGGCCGGACCTCACCGGCCGGCCCCGGATGCTCGTCGCGCGCCGGGCCGCACATGCTCTCGTGACAGACTCGGCGCCGTGAACGACCGGATCACCCCCGCGAGCGACCCCACGACCTGGGGCCCGGCGCTCGACGAGGCGGTCAACGTCCTGTCCCGCGGTGGCCTCGTCGTGCTGCCGACGGACACCGTGTACGGGATCGCCGCCGACGCCTTCACCCCGCCCGCCGTGCAGGCGCTCCTGGACGCCAAGGGGCGCGGTCGCCAGATGCCGCCGCCGGTGCTGATCCCGGACGTGCGTACGCTCGACGGCCTGGCCACGGACGTGCCGGCCGGCGCCCGCGCGCTCGCCGAGGCGTTCTGGCCCGGCGGGCTCACGCTCATCGTCCGCGCGCAGCCGTCGCTGGCCTGGGACCTGGGGGAGACCCGCGGCACGGTCGCGCTGCGCGTCCCGGACCACGAGACCGCCCTGGCGCTGCTGCGCCGCACGGGCCCGCTCGCGGTCTCGAGCGCCAACACGACGGGCTCGCCCGCGGCCGTGACCGCCCAGGCGGCCCTCGACCAGCTCGGGGAGTCGGTCGCGGTCTACCTCGACGCCGGCGACGCCCCCGGGCAGGTGGCCTCGACGATCGTCGACTGCACCACGGACACCCTGCGGCTCGTCCGCGCGGGCGCGCTGAGCCTCGAGCAGCTGTGCGAGATCACTCCCGTCGAGGGGCCCGCCGCGTGAGGGTCTACCTGCTCGCCCTCCTGATCTCCGCCACCGTCGCGTACCTGATGACGCCGGTGGCCCGCTGGTGCGCGCTGCGCTGGGGGGCGATCACCGCGGTCCGGGACCGGGACGTGCACGCCATCCCGACGCCCCGCCTCGGCGGCATGGCGATGTTCGCGGGCATCCTCGTCGCGATCGTCATGGCCAGCCGGCTGCCGTTCCTCGAGGGCGTGTACGCCAACCCCCGACCGCTCGTCGGCATCGTCGGCGGCGCCGCGATCGTCTGCGCCCTGGGCGTGGCGGACGACATCTGGGACCTCGACTGGCTCACCAAGCTCATGGGGCAGGTGCTGGCCGGCGGGTTCCTCGCGTGGCAGGGCGTGCTGGTCTACCAGCTGCCGACGGGCTCGATGCCGACGCTCGGGTCCACGCGGATGGCGATGTTCCTCACCGTGCTGACCGTCGTCATCGCGATGAACGCCGTGAACTTCGTCGACGGCCTGGACGGGCTCGCGGCGGGCGTGCTCGCCATCGGCGGCACGGCCTTCTTCCTCTACGCCTACCTGCTGACCGAGGGCGCCAACCCCGGCGCGTACGCGAACGCCAACCTGGCGACGCTCGTGCTCGCCGTGCTCGTCGGCGCCTGCATCGGCTTCCTGCCGCACAACGTCTACCCGGCGCGCATCTTCATGGGCGACTCGGGCGCGATGCTGCTCGGCTTCGTGTTCAGCGCGGCCGCCATCGTCGTCACCGGGCAGATCGACCCCGAGCAGGTGCTCGAGCGCCAGCGGTTCCCCGCGTTCCTGCCGATGCTCCTGCCGTTCGCGGTGCTGCTGCTCCCGCTGCTCGACATGGGGCTCGCGATCGTCCGCCGCGTCGGCGCCGGCAAGTCGCCGTTCCACCCCGACCGCATGCACCTGCACCACCGCATGCTGCAGCTCGGCCACTCCCACCGCCGGGCCGTCGCGATCATGTACGTCTGGACGGCGGTGTTCGCCTTCGGGGTCGCCGCCCTGGTCCGCTGGTCGACGACCGCGGTGCTCATCGCCTTCGGCGCCGCCGTGCTCGCCGCCACCCTGCTGACGCTCGGACCGCTGCGCGGCCGAGCCGCCACACCGCCCCTGGAGCCCGTCTCGTGACCACCACCCCGCCCGCCGCACCGTCCTCCACCGACCTGGTCTTCCGCCAGGCGCTGCGCGACATGTTCCTGCTGCTCGGCGTGCTCACCGTGGTCGGCGTCCTCGTCGGCTACCTCGTCGACGGCCTGCCCGGGGTGTGGGGCGCGCTCGTCGGCGTCGGCGTAGCGCTGCTCTTCTCCGGGACCACCGTGATCTCGGTCCAGCGCACCACCCACTCGGCCCCGGCGACCATGATGGCGGTCATCCTGGGCGCCTGGCTGGTGAAGATCATCGTGGTCATCGCGCTGCTCGTGGCCCTCAAGCCGCTCGACTTCTACAACCCCCAGGTGCTGGCCGTCGTGATGCTCGCCGGGGTCATCGGGTCGGCCGTCCTGGACGCCCGCGCGGTGTCGCGCGGACGGGTCGGGTACTTCGAGCCGGCGGCGGGTCCGACGCCCTCCCCGGGGCCCTCGGGCAACGCCGGGGCGGGTCCGGACCAAGCCGGTTCATAGGTTAGGCTTCCTCCCATCCAAGACGGCCCGACGCCGTGCTCGTGCCCGCACTGATGCGGCACTCGGCGCCCACGACCACAGGAGACCGCCCTGTTCAGCCTTGCGACGATCCTGCCGCTCGCCGCGGAGGAAGACGGCAGCGGGGGCTTCCACGCCCCTTCGCTCATCGACTTCTTCCCGCCGGCCATCTGGTTCGAGGGCACCCCGTTCGAGATCAACCGGATCATCCTGGTCCGCTTCGTCGCCGTCATCGCCCTCCTGCTGGTGTTCGTCATCGGAGCCAGGCGCGCGAAGCTGGTCCCCGGTCGGTTCCAGAGCGTCCTCGAGATGGGCCTGGACTTCTGCCGCAACTCGATCGCCTACGAGATCCTCGGTGAAAAGGACGGCAAGAAGTACGTCCCGATGATCACGACGATCTTCTTCGCGGTCTTCGTCTTCAACATCACCGGCGTGATCCCGTTCCTCAACATCGCGGGCACCTCGGTGATCGGCCTCCCGATCATCTTCGCGCTCTGGGTGTACGTGATGTACCAGTACCAGGGCGTCAAGAAGTTCGGCGTCGGCGGCTACCTCAAGCACAGCCTGTTCCCCCCGGGCGTCCCGTGGCCCATCTACATCCTGCTGACGCCCGTGGAGTTCCTGCAGGTCTTCATCCTGCGGCCCGCCACGCTGGTCATCCGGCTCCTGGCCAACATGCTCGCGGGTCACCTCCTGCTGGCGCTGTGCTTCTCCGCCACGTCCTTCCTCCTCTTCGAGGCCTCGGCCGGGCTCAAGGCGTTCGGCGCCGTGACCTTCGTCGCCGGCTTCGGGTTCTTCCTGCTCGAGGTCTTCGTCGCCGCGCTGCAGGCGTACGTCTTCTCGATCCTCACGGCCGTCTACCTGCAGATGGCGACCGTCGAAGAGCACTGATCGACCCCGCGACGGCCTGATCCCCGGGTCGTCGCCCGCAACGGACGCGCCGCGCGGCGCGCAGATGAAAGGAACCAGATCCAGTGGAAATCACCGGTCTCGCCCTCGTCGGCTACGGTCTCGCGGCTATCGGCCCCGGCATCGGCCTCGGCATCCTGTTCGGCAAGACGATCGAGGGCATGGCACGCCAGCCTGAGATGTCGGGCCAGCTCCGCTCCACCATGTTCATCGGTCTGGCGTTCATCGAGATCCTCGCGCTGCTCGCCATCGCCACGCCGTTCTTCTTGAAGTGATCACCGCGCAGCTCGTCGCTGCCGCGCACAGCGTGGCGGCGGCCACCGAGACGGAGGACATCAACCCCCTCCTGCCGGAGACCTACGACATCGTCTGGTCCCTGGTCATCGTGGTGATCATCGGCTTCGTGTTCATCAAGTACGCCCTGCCGAAGTTCCAGGCGATCCTCGATGAGCGCACCGAGAAGATCGAAGGCGGGCTGCAGCACGCCGAGGCCGCCCAGGCCGAGGCCGCTGCCCTGCGTGCCGAGTACGAGCAGCAGCTCGCCGACGCCCGCACGGAGGCCGCCCGCATCAAGGAGGCCGCCCGCGCCGAGGGCGGTGCCATCGTCACCGAGCTGAAGGCCAAGGCGGCCTCCGAGGCTGCGCGCACGGTCGAGACGGCCCAGCGCCAGATCGAGGCCGAGCGTCAGCAGGCGGCGGTCTCGCTGCGTGCCGACGTCGGTGCGCTCGCCACGGAGCTCGCGTCGAAGATCGTCGGGGAGTCGCTCGAGGACACCGCGCGCCAGTCACGCGTCGTCGACCGCTTCCTCGAGGAGCTCGAGGCGTCCACGGCGGCGACGAGCGCGAGCAAGGAGAACTGATGCGCGGCACGAGTCTGGCGTCCCTGTCCGCGGCACAGGTCCGGTTCGAGCCGGTGCTGGCTGCGGCGGGCACGCAGGCGATCACGCTCGGCGAGCAGCTGTTCGCCGTCGTGGACGCGCTGGACTCGTCCGGCTCGCTGCGGCGGACGCTGTCCGACCAGTCCATCGAGTCGGGCGCCAAGGCCGGCCTCGTGGCGGGTGTGCTCGCGCGATCCGACAAGCGGGTGGTCGACGCCGTCACCGGTCTCGCGCAGGCGCACTGGTCGTCGGCCGAGGACCTGGTCGACGCCGTCGAGCAGCTGGGCTTCGACGCCCTCCTCGTGTCGGCGCAGGCCCAGGGCGAGCTCGAGCGGGTCGAGGACGAGCTGTTCCGCATCACGCGGTCGCTCGTCGGCCAGCGCGAGGTGCGCCAGGCGCTCTTCGATCCTCGGGTCTCGGGCGACAAGCGCGCGGACCTGGCGTCGGGGTTCCTCGAGGGCAAGGTCGCCGACGCCACCCTCGCGGTGGCCCGGCGGGCGGCGGCGGCTCCGCGCGGACGACGTTTCGTCGCGACGCTCGGCCACGTGGCCGACCTCGCGGCCGCACGTCGCGAGCGCCTCGTGGCCTCCGTGACCTCGGGCAGCGAGCTCTCGCAGGCCCAGCTGGACCGCCTCGGCGCGATCCTGCAGCAGGCCTACGGGCAGGACCTGCAGCTCAACGTGACGGTGGACCCCGAGATCCTCGGGGGACTGCGCATCCAGGTGGGCGCGGACGTGGTCGACTCGACCGTGCTCGCCAGGCTCGCCGACGCACGACGACGACTTGCCAGCTGACGGTCGGCCCCAGGCCGAACGCGTGTACGACACTTCGACCGCCCGACCGGTGGTCACGACAGGAGAAGAGCAATGGCTGAGCTGACGATCCGGCCGGACGAGATCCGGGCCGCGCTGGACAGCTTCGTGAAGTCCTACGAGCCGACCGGCGTCGTGTCCGAAGAGGTCGGCCGTGTGACGCTGACCGCTGACGGCATCGCGCAGGTCGAGGGCCTTCCCGGCGCGATGGCGAACGAGCTGCTCCGCTTCGAGGACGGCACGCTCGGCCTCGCGCTGAACCTCGACGTCCGCGAGATCGGCGTCGTCGTCCTCGGCGAGTTCACCGGCATCGAGGAGGGCCAGGAGGTCCGCCGCACGGGCGAGGTCCTCTCCGTCCCGATCGGTGACGGCTACCTCGGCCGCGTCGTCGACCCGCTGGGCCAGCCGATCGACGGCCTGGGCGAGCTGAAGACCGAGGGCCGCCGCGCCCTGGAGCTGCAGGCCCCCGGCGTCATGGCGCGCAAGTCGGTCGACGAGCCGCTGCAGACCGGCCTCAAGGCCATCGACGCGATGATCCCGATCGGCCGCGGCCAGCGCCAGCTCATCATCGGCGACCGCCAGACCGGCAAGACGGCCATCGCGATCGACACGATCATCAACCAGAAGGCCAACTGGGAGACGGGCGACCCGAAGCTGCAGGTCCGCTGCATCTACGTCGCCATCGGCCAGAAGGGCTCCACCATCGCCGCCGTCCGCGGCGCCCTGGAGGAGGCCGGCGCGCTCGAGTACACGACCATCGTCGCGGCCCCCGCGTCCGACCCGGCCGGCTTCAAGTACCTCGCGCCCTACACCGGCTCGGCCATCGGCCAGCACTGGATGTACCAGGGCAAGCACGTCCTCATCGTCTTCGACGACCTGTCGAAGCAGGCTGAGGCCTACCGTGCCGTGTCGCTGCTGCTGCGCCGCCCGCCGGGCCGCGAGGCGTACCCCGGTGACGTCTTCTACCTGCACTCCCGCCTGCTCGAGCGTTGCGCCAAGCTCTCCGACGAGCTGGGCGGCGGCTCGATGACGGGTCTGCCCGTCATCGAGACCAAGGCCAACGACGTGTCGGCGTACATCCCGACCAACGTCATCTCCATCACGGACGGGCAGATCTTCCTGCAGTCCGACCTGTTCAACGCCGACCAGCGCCCGGCCGTCGACGTCGGCATCTCGGTGTCCCGCGTCGGTGGTGCCGCGCAGGTCAAGGCGATGAAGAAGGTCTCCGGCACGCTGAAGCTGGACCTCGCGCAGTTCCGCTCCCTCGAGGCGTTCGCGATGTTCGCGTCCGACCTCGACGCGGCCTCGCGCGCCCAGCTGACCCGTGGCGCCCGCCTCATGGAGCTGCTCAAGCAGGCGCAGTACTCGCCGTACCCGGTCGAGGACCAGGTCGCGTCGATCTGGGCCGGCACGAAGGGCAAGCTGGACGACGTCCCGCTGGCCGACGTGCGTCGGTTCGAGACCGAGCTGCTCGACCACCTGCGCCGCAACACCGAGGTCCTGTCGACCATCGCGTCGACCGGCAAGCTCGAGGACGACACCGAGAAGGCTCTCGGCGACGCGATCGACGAGTTCCGGAACGGGTTCCTCGTGGGTGACGGCTCGACGCTGGTCGGCTCCGTCGACGACGGCGCCGAGGTCGAGGTCGAGCAGGAGCAGATCGTCCGGCAGAAGAAGGGCTGACCGTGGCAGGTCAGCAGCGCGTCTACCGGCAGCGGATCCGGTCGACACAGTCGCTGAAGAAGATCTTCCGCGCGATGGAGCTCATCGCTGCCTCGCGCATCGGTAAGGCGCGGGACCGGGTGACGGCGGCGACGCCGTACTCCCGGGCGCTGACCCGTGCGGTGTCGGCGGTGGCCACGCACTCCAACGTGACCCACCCGCTCGTCACCGAGCGGTCGGACACCAACCGGGTCGCGGTCCTCGTCGTCACGTCGGACCGCGGCATGGCCGGTGCCTACTCGGCGAGCGCGATCCGGGAGGCCGAGCGCCTCATCGGTCGGCTCACCGAGGCGGGCAAGGAGCCGGTCGTGTACGCGGTCGGTCGCCGGGCCATCTCGTACTACGCGTTCCGCGGTCGTGAGCTCGCAGAGCAGTGGTCGGGCAACTCGGACGCGCCGTCCGTCGAGACCGCCACGGAGATCGCGGACACGCTGCTCGCGGCGTTCCAGGCGCCGGCCGACCAGGGTGGCGTCGCGGAGCTGCACGTCGTGTTCACGCACTTCCGGAACATGGTGTCGCAGACGCCGCGCGTGATCCGGCTGCTCCCGCTCGAGATCGTCGAGGGCGTCGAGGCGCGCGACGAGAACGAGATCCCGCCGCTGTACGAGTTCGAGCCGTCGCCGGAGGCCGTGCTGGACGCGCTGCTGCCGATGTACGTCCGCAGCCGCATCTACACCTGCCTCCTGCAGGCGGCGGCCTCCGAGCTCGCCGCCCGGCAGCGGGCGATGCACACCGCCACCGAGAACGCCGAGGACCTGGTGCGCATGTACACCCGGCTCGCCAACCAGGCCCGCCAGGCCGAGATCACCCAAGAGATCAGCGAGATCGTGTCGGGCGCCGACGCGCTCGCCTCCTAACACTGGAGAAACCATGACTGCTACCACCACCGAAGCGGCCGTCGAGCACGCGTCCGGCCCCGGCGTGGGTCGGGTCGCGCGGGTCATCGGCCCCGTCGTCGACATCGAGTTCCCGTCCGACCAGATCCCCGAGATCTACAACGCCCTCAAGGTCGACATCGACCTGTCGGCGCAGGGCGAGGGCGAGGCCGAGGGCTCGACGACGATGACCCTCGAGGTCGCGCAGCACCTCGGTGACTCGCTGATCCGTGCCATCGCGCTCAAGCCGACCGACGGCCTGGTCCGCGGCGCGCTCGTGCGCGACACCGGCGAGGCGATCTCCGTGCCCGTCGGCGACATCACCAAGGGCCACGTCTTCAACGTCATCGGCGAGGTGCTCAACCTCAAGGAGGGCGAGAAGCTCGAGATCACCGAGCGCTGGCCCATCCACCGCAAGCCCCCGGCCTTCGACCAGCTCGAGAGCAAGACGCAGATGTTCGAGACCGGCATCAAGGTCATCGACCTGCTCACGCCCTACGTGCTCGGCGGGAAGATCGGCCTCTTCGGCGGAGCGGGCGTCGGCAAGACGGTCCTCATCCAGGAGATGATCCAGCGCGTCGCGCTCAACCACGGCGGTGTGTCGGTGTTCGCCGGTGTCGGCGAGCGCACCCGTGAGGGCAACGACCTCATCGTCGAGATGGAGGAGGCCGGCGTCTTCGACAAGACGGCGCTCGTCTTCGGCCAGATGGACGAGCCGCCGGGCACGCGTCTGCGCGTCGCCCTGTCGGCCCTGACGATGGCGGAGTACTTCCGCGACGTGCAGAAGCAGGACGTGCTGCTCTTCATCGACAACATCTTCCGGTTCACGCAGGCCGGTTCCGAGGTGTCGACGCTGCTCGGCCGCATGCCGTCCGCCGTCGGCTACCAGCCGAACCTCGCCGACGAGATGGGCCTCCTCCAGGAGCGCATCACCTCGACCCGTGGTCACTCGATCACCTCGCTGCAGGCGATCTACGTGCCCGCCGACGACTACACCGACCCGGCCCCGGCCACGACGTTCGCGCACCTCGACGCGACGACCGAGCTGTCGCGCGAGATCGCGTCGCGCGGTCTGTACCCGGCTGTCGACCCGCTGA
The DNA here is from genome assembly GCF_056401915.1 of Cellulomonas sp. P4_D11. Classification (NCBI taxonomy): domain Bacteria; kingdom Bacillati; phylum Actinomycetota; class Actinomycetes; order Micrococcales; family Cellulomonadaceae; genus Cellulomonas; species Cellulomonas sp. P4_D11. The sequence goes on from NZ_JBFUIK010000032.1 coordinate 13,572, forward strand.
CGTCGACCAGTCGCATCCTCGACCCCCGCTACGTCGGCCAGGCGCACTACGACGCCGCGACCCGCGTGAAGTCGATCCTGCAGCGCAACAAGGAGCTCCAGGACATCATCGCGATCCTCGGCGTCGACGAGCTGTCGGAGGAGGACAAGACGGTCGTCGCACGCGCCCGCCGCATCCAGCAGTTCCTCTCGCAGAACACGTACATGGCCGAGAAGTTCACGGGTGTCGTCGGCTCGACGGTCCCGCTCACCGAGACGGTCGAGGCCTTCGGCAAGATCGCCGACGGCGAGTTCGACCACATCGCCGAGCAGGCCTTCTTCAACATCGGTGGCCTCGAGGACCTCGAGCGCAACTGGGCCCGCATCCAGAAGGACTACGGCGTCTGATGACGCCCGACGCAGGGCGCCGTCACGGACGGCGCCCTGCGTCGCCAGTAGTCCCGCACATCATCGAAGGAGGGTCCTGTGGCTGAGATCGAGGTCGAGATCGTCGCGACCGCCGGCAAGCTGTGGTCCGGTACGGCCTACATGGTCTCGGCCAAGGCGGGCGAGGGTGACATCGGCATCCTGGCCGGGCACGAGCCCGTGCTGTCCGTGCTCCAGCCCGGCGAGCTCCGCGTGTTCCCCACGCAGGGCGCCCAGCCCAAGCGCTGGCAGGTCGAGGGCGGCTTCCTGTCCTTCGACTCCAACCACCTGACCATCGTCGCCGACAACGTCGTCGAGGGCGCCCGCCCTGCGACGACGCCGGCCGCGCACTAGGTCGCCACGCGGTGAGCGGGGTCGTCGTCACACTCGGGTGTGTCGTCGTCGTCCTGCTGCTCGTCGCCGCCGCACTCTGGTTCTCCCGGGTGCACACGCTCAACCGCCGGGTCGGGTCGTTCCACTGCGCCGTCGGCCGCGCCGCCGAGGGGCCCTGGTCGTCCGGCGTCGCGCAGTACGGGTCGGACCGCCTCTATTGGTGGCGGTACCGCTCGCTGGCCACCCGGCCCCGGGCGCGCTGGCAGCGCGTGGGCCTCACGGTGCTGGAGCGGCACGAGCACGGCGCCGGCCAGGTCGTCGTCACCTGCCGGCCGGGATCCTCTGCGGACACCGTCCACCTGCTGATGAGCGCCGAGGCCTACGCCGGCCTCACGTCGTGGATCGAGGCGACGCCGTCGCGCGTCGGCTCGGTCATCTGACCCGGAAGAGCTCCCATGCGCCTCGTCGTCGCGTCCTGCGCTGCCCGCTACACCGGCCGCCTGAACGCCCACCTCCCGCTCGCGACTCGCCTGCTCGTGGTGAAGTCCGACGGCAGCGTGCTGCTGCACTCGGACGGGGGGTCCTACAAGCCGCTGAACTGGATGAGCCCTCCCTGCACCCTGGCGGTGTCGGAGCCGTCCGACGAGGCCCGCGCGGCCGGCGTGACCCAGGTGTGGACCGTGCAGCACCAGAAGTCCGACGACCGGCTCGAGATCGACCTCTACGGCGTCCAGCACGACTCCGCGCACGAGCTCGGGGTGGACCCGGGACTGGTGAAGGACGGCGTCGAGGCGCACCTGCAGGAGCTGCTGGCCGCGCAGATCATCCTGCTCGGCACGGGCCACACCCTGGTGCGGCGTGAGTACCCGACGGCCATCGGACCGGTCGACATCCTGGCCAAGGACCCGTCCGGCGGCACCGTCGCCGTCGAGATCAAGCGCCGCGGCGACATCGACGGGGTCGAGCAGCTGACCCGCTACCTGGAGCTGCTCAACCGCGACCCGCACCTCGCCCCCGTCCGCGGGGTGTTCGCCGCCCAGGAGATCAAGCCGCAGGCGCGGGTGCTCGCCACCGACCGCGGCATCGGCTGCCTGGTGCTGGACTACGACGCCATGAAGGGTGTCGACGACAGCGGCTCCCGCCTGTTCTGACCCCCCGCAGGCTCCCGCGAGCCGCACTGCTCTCGCCGGCGGTTCCGAGTGCGGCCGCGAGCCGCACCGCCCTCGCCGGCGGTTCCGGGGGCGGCCGCCGCGCAGCCGCGCATCGGCGGCGAGGTGTGGGTGCACCGATGGGTGCAGGATCCGTCGCGCCCGAGCCCACCATTCCTGCACCGATCGCTGCACCCACCCAAGGACGTGCGTCCAGCGACCTGCGCCGAGCGGCCTGCGCCGAGCGACCTGCACTGAGCAACCTGCATTGAGCGCGATGCGCCAGGCGGCCTGCGCGAAACGGCCTGCACCGCACTGCCGTATCGCGTCGTCGCACCAAACCGGGCGCGCATCGCCCGTCATTCACTCGATCGGAACCTTGAACACGTTCAACTGAACGTGTTCAAATAAGGTCATGAGCGATGACACCAAGGCCCTCGTGCGGGCCACGGCCCTCCGGTTGTTCCGCGAGCGCGGGTATGCCGCGACGACCATGCGCGCGATCGCGCAGGAGGCCGGGGTGGCCACCGGCAACGCGTACTACCACTTCGCGTCGAAGGACCACCTCGTCCAGGAGCTCTACCTCGACGTGAACCGCGAGCAGGCGCTGCGCGCGACGGAGGTGCTGGCCCGGGGCGGGGACCTGACCGAGCGCCTGCGCGGCGTGCTGCTCGCGGGCGTCGACGCCTTCGCGGAGTACCACGCGTTCGGCGGCGAGTTCGTCACGGTCGCCATCCGGCCCGGGTCGGCGGCGAGCCCGTTCTCGGCCGAGTCGGGCCAGGCGCGCGAGCTCAGCCAGGGCATCTTCCGCGAGCTCGTCGAGAGCGCGTCTCCCGCCGTGCCCCCCGTCCTGCGCGACGAGCTGCCCGAGCTGCTCTGGTTGGCGCAGCTGGGGGTGACGCTGTTCTGGGTCTACGACGGCTCGGAGGGCCAGCGCCGCACCCGGACGCTCATCGACGGGATCGCGCCGCTGATCGGCCGGCTGGTGCGGTTGTCGCGGCTGCCGGTGCTGCGCGGTGCCGCCGACGACGTGCTCGCGCTGGTGCGCGCGGTGCGGGCGTGAGCCACCTCTCGGCCGCCGCTGCGGACGCCGTGCGGCTGGTGGTCGGGGTGGGGGCGGTCCTCGTGCTGCCGCTCGGCCTGCGACTGCTCGGCGATCACCTCGTCCCGCGCGCCCGGTCGCTCGCCTGGCCGGCCGCCGGAGCCGCCGCCGCGCTCAGCGTCTGGTTGCCGGTCGGGACGGTGGCCGCCCTCGCGGCCCTGCCCTTCGCGCTGGCCTGCGTGGTGCTCCTCGCGTCCGCGCCGCGGGCCAGGGACCTTGCGACCGCCGTCGCGCTGGCCACGCCCGCCGTCGGTGCCGCGGCGCTGGTGGCGGAGCGGGCCGGGTGGGGGCTGCTGGACTTCTCGGGCGAGTACCTCGCGCTCACCGTGCCGCACATGCTGTTCGCCGGGTTCGGTGCGTGCCTCGTCGTCGGTCTCGTCGCCCGGGCGACCCACGCTCGGGCGGCCCGGCTGGCAGCGTCGGCGGTGCCCCTCGGCGTGCTGCTCGTGCTGGTCGGGTACTTCGAGTCGGACGTCGCCGAGCTGGGCGGCGCCGTCGTCCTCACCGTGGGGCTGTGGGCGGGAGCCGCCGCGACGGTCGCGCTGGACGCCTCCCGCGTCGCGCGCCTTCTCCTGCGGGTGGGGGCGGTGACGATCGCGGCGTCGATGGTGCTCGCGCTGTGGTGGTCGGTCGGGGAGGCGACCGGCGTGGCCCACCCGAGCCTGTCGTGGATGGCGGCGACGCACGGCGTCGCCAACGCCCTCGGGTTCGTCCTCTGCACGCTGCTCGGGCTGCGGCTCGTCGGTCGTCCCGACGAGCCCGCCTGCCTCACGTATGCCGAGGTCGGCGCGACGCACGGCGGCGGGATGCCGGCGGGCTACCGGCACCTGCGCGTCCGGCACCTGCTGGCGCCGGACTCGCTGCCGCAGGACGTCACGCGCGTCGGGGATGCGCTCCTGCGATGGCGCGTGCACGCGGCGGCGGGCGTGGACGTGCGACCCGACGCCGGCGAGGCGGCCGTCGGCGTGCGGGTCGTCAGCCGGCCGGGCATCGGCCCGCTGCACCTGTCCGTCCCGTGCGAGGTCGTGTGGGTCCAACAGACCGAGACCCGTACCGGCTTCGGCTACGGCACGCTGCCCGGGCACCTGTTCCGCGGCGAGGAGGCGTTCACGATCGAGCGCGACGAGGCCGCGGACCTGTGGTTCGTCGCGACCGCGTTCTCGGTCCCCGACCGCTGGTGGGTCCGTGCGCTCGGGCCCCTGACCGTCGCGGGCCAGCACCTGTACCTGCGCCTGCTGGCCCGGGGCGCGCGCCGGGTGCTCGCGACGAGCGACACGGCCGTCCGGACCGCGTCGTGACCGTCCGAGGTCCGGCGGCGATCGCCGCGCTGTGCGTCCGGTGCCTGGTGGTGCTCGTGGCGGTCAACGTGCCGGTGATCTTCGCCGTCCAGCTGGTGCGGGATCCGTCGGCGCTGGCCGGGCAGGGGTGGTCGCAGGGCATCGCGTTCCTCTGCTACGTCCTTCTGGTCGCGACGATCCCGGTCGCGCTGATCGGCTTCCCGGCGGGTGTGGTGATCGCGCACCTGCTGCGCCGGAGCCGGCGAGAGGCCGTCCATGTCGGCGCGTTCGCCGTGGTGGGCGCGACGCTGTCGGTCGCGATCTGCGTCGTGCTCGGTGTCGTGGAGCTCGTCGGCCCGCACAGCCTTCTCGCCTCGCTCGAGGGGGCGGTCGGCGCGGGCGGCGCGCGCTGGTGGTCCGGGTGGACGCTCCGGCGTCGCGCCACCCGACCGAGCGCGCCCACCGACGAGGACGTGGAGGACGCGATCCTCGACGGCGCGCAGGGGTGACGTCGTCAGCGCGCGCGCAGGTCCTTGCGCAGGATCTTCCCGGAGGTCGACTTCGGGATCGCGTCGACGAACTCGACCTGGCGGATCTTCTTGTGCGGCGCGACGCGGTCGGCCACCCACGCCATGAGCACGTCGGCGTCGAGGGACGTCCGCGGCACGACGAACGCCTTCGGCGTCTCCTGCCCCTCGTCGTCGGCGACGCCGATGACCGCCGCGTCCTGCACGTCCGGGTGCGTCAGCAGAAGGGCTTCGAGCTCGGCCGGCGGGACCTGGTAGCCGTGGTACTTGATCAGCTCCTTGAGGCGGTCGACGACGTAGAACGCGCCGCTCGCATCGACGGTCACGATGTCGCCGGTGTGCAGGAAGCCGTCGGCGTCCAGCGTCTCGGCGGTCGCGGCCTCGTCGCCCAGGTATCCGACCATGACATTCGGGCCGTGGCACCAGAGCTCGCCCGGCTCGCTCATGCCCTCGGCCGGAACCTCGATGTCATGGCCGTCCCCCGGATCGACGACGCGGCACACCATGTTGGGGACGACCAGGCCGATGGAGCCGCGGGGGAAGTCGTCCCGGTCGGCCGGGACCGCGTGCGAGACCGGGCTCATCTCGGTCATGCCGTAGCCCTGCACGACGCGACACCCGAGGCGCTGTGCGACGGCGTCGGCGAGGGTGCCGTCCAACGGAGCGGCGCCGGAGAGGATCGTGTGGACGCTCGACAGGTCGTGCTCGGCCACCGCCGGGTGCTTGGCCAGCGCCACCGCGATCGGCGGGGCGATGAACAGGTAGGTGCAACGCCGGCGCTCGACGGTGGCGAGGAACTGCGCAAGGTCGAACCGCGGCAGCGTCACCAGCCGGGCTCGCGCCCGCAACGACAGGTTGAGCAGCACCGTCATGCCGTAGATGTGGAAGAACGGCAGGACCGCGGCGACCACGTCGTCGGGTCCGAGCCGGATCAGCCGCCGTGACTGCTCGACGTTGGCCACGAGGTTGCGGTGCGTGAGCATCACGCCCTTCGCCAGCCCCGTGGTTCCCGACGAGTACGGCAGGACCGCCAGGTGCGTCACCGGATCGATCGCGATGTCGGGCGCCGCGCGCTTCTCGGCCAGGAGGTCGGCGAGCGACTCGTGCCCCGCGGACCCGTCGGCCACGACGATGCGGTCGTCGCCGATGCCGACTGCCCGCGCGCCGGCCAGCATCGGCTCCTGGAGCGCCGAGACGGTGACGACGAACGACGCCCGCGAGTCCGCGAGCTGCCGCCGGATGTCGTCGGCGGTGTAGAGGGAGTTCACGGTGGTGACGGTCGCGCCTGCGCGCAGGATGCCGTGGAAGAGGGCCACGAACGCGGCGGAGTTCGGTGCGTGCAGGGCCACGACGTCGCCGGGCCGGATGCCGCGGGCGGCGAGCGCCCCGGCCACCGCGAGCACCCGGTCGACCAGCTCGCCGTAGGTGAGCTCCGTGTCGCCGTCGACCACCGCGACGGTGTCGAGCTCGTCGGGTGCGAGGGTCGCGAGCACGTGGTCGAAGACGGAGACGTCCGGGACGTCGACGTCGGGGTAGGGACTCGCGATGCTCATCGCCGCTCCTCGCGCCGGGTCGCGCACGCCGATGTGCGCGGGTCACCGCTCGGCACGCTACCGCAGCCGTCCGGCGCCGCCACCGGGCCCGGGATCGCCGCTGCGGACCCGGTGCGGCCGACGCCGACCGGTGCGCAAGGATGACCCCGTGAACCTCATCCTGCGCGGCCGGCTGGTGACCCCCCGTGGCATCCTCGACGACGGTGCGGTCGTCGTCGACGGCACCACCATCGTCTGGGTCGGCCCGGCCGGCGGCCTCCCGGAGGCGTGGACCCTGCCGGACCCGAGCGACGCGACGATCCTGCCCGGGCTGGTCGACCTGCACTGCCACGGCGGCGGCGGGGCCAGCTTCCCGGACGCGGTCGACGCGGCCGACGCCCAGCGCGCGGTCGACGAGCACCGCCGGCACGGCACCACGAGCTTGGTTGCCTCGCTGGTCACCGCCCCGACCTACGCGCTGCTCGAGCGCACGGCCCTGCTGGCGGGCCTCGCGGACGCGGGCGAGCTCGTCGGCATCCACCTCGAGGGGCCGTTCCTGTCGGCCGACCGCTGCGGTGCGCAGAACCCGGCGGACATGCTCGACGGCGACCCGGAGCTGGTCCGCCGGCTCGCCGAGGCCGCCGGGGGCCACCTGGTGACGATGACCGTCGCGCCGGAGATCCACGGTGCCGACGAGGTGGTCGCCGCCCTGGTCGATGCCGGCGCCGTGCCCTCGATCGGGCACACGGACGCGTCCGCCGAGCAGGTCGACGAGGCCGTCGACCGCGGCTTCGACCTGCTCGCGGCCCGCTCGAACGGCCGGCTGACGGCCACGCACCTGTTCAACGGGATGCGCCCGCTGCACCACCGCGACCCGGGCCCGATCGCCGCCTGCCTGGCGGCGGCCGCCCGGGGCGAGCTCGTCGTGGAGCTCGTCGCGGACGGCACCCACCTCGCCGCCGGCACGGTCCGGGCGGTCTTCGACCTCGTCGGCCCGGGCTCGATCGCGCTGGTCACGGACGCGATGGCGGCCGCGGGCATGCCGGACGGCGCGTACCGGCTCGGCCCGGTGGAGGTCACGGTGGCCGACGGCGTCGCGCGCATCGCCGACGAGACGGGCGCGATCGCCGGGGGAGTGGCGCACCTGCTCGACGTCGTCCGCACCGTCGTCGCGGCGGGCATCCCGCTCCAGGACGCGGTACTCGCCGCGGCGACCACCCCGGCCGACGTGCTCGGGCGGCGCGACCTCGGCGCGCTGGCCGCCGGCCGGCGCGCGGACCTCGTCGTGACCGACGACGACCTGCGGCCGGTCCGCGTCCTGCGCGGGGGCGCCTGGGTCTAGCTAACCGGCGCGCACCGTCCACCCGTCGGTCGAGCGCTCGCGCACGACGGCGTACCCGAGACCGGCGACCGACAGCCCGTCGTCCGTCGTGGCGGAGCCCAGCAGGTCCTCACCGGGGCCGCGGACGACCACGGGCCGGTCGGTGTGGTTGAGCACGAACAGGTACGTCGACGCGGCGCCGCGGCGGCGGACGACCTCGACGCCCGGGGGCACATCGTCGAGCACGGGAGCGACGCCGGCGCTCGTGACGACCGACCCGAAGAACCGGGCGCTCGACGCCTCGTCCAGGACGGTCGACACGTAGGTCGCGGTGCCGCCCGACGGGTCGGCGGCCCGGGTGATCGCCGGCTCGCCCGCCAGGTCGCCGCCGACGTAGGTGGCCACGGGGGTCGCCGTCGTCGGCTGCACGAGCTCGGACCAGGTCTGTCCGTTCAGGCCGCCGGTGAGCTCGACGTGCTCCCCGGGCGCGAGGGGAGCGAGGTGCTCGACGCGCACGCCGAGCAGGTCGCGCAGCCGGCCGGGGTAGCCGCCGGTGACCACGTGCAGGTTCTCGTCGGCCACCCCGGTGAAGGGGCCGACGACGAGGTGCCCGCCGCCGCGCACGTAGGCCTCGAGAGAGGCGACCGCGGCGTCGTCCATCGCGAACATGCTCGGGACGACGACCAGGCGGTAGCGCGACAGGTCGCGGCCGGGCGGTACGAAGTCCACCGCGACGCCGGTGTGCCAGAGCGCGCGGTGGACCCCACGGACGGCGTCCGAGTAGGTCAGGTGGTCGGAGGGGAGCGACCGGTTCTCCAGCGCCCACCACCCCTCGGCGTGCCACCAGACGGCGACGTCGGCAGCGACCACCGGGCCGTCGGCGGGCGGCTCGGTGATCTCCGCGATCGAGTCGAGGGCGGCCCCCAGCTCGCACATCGCGCGGTAGGTCGCCGAGTCCGCTCCCGCGTGCGGCACCATCGCACCGTGCCACGCCTCGGAGCCGGCGGCGGACGCGCGCCACTGGAAGAACAGCGACGACTGCGCGCCGCGGGCGACGTACGACAGCGAGTTGCGCACGGCGCGCTGCGGGTCCTTGAACGCGATCCGGCCGTCGACGGTGATGGAGCTCGCCGACTGCTCCATGAGCAGCCACGGCCGCCCGTCGGACCAGGACCGCGTGAGGTCCGCCGCGTAGGCCACGTGCGCCTCGCCGTCGGGGCCGGTCGTGTCGAGGTAGTGGTCCATCGAGACCACGTCCTGCTCGGCGGCCCAGCTCCACTGCTCCAGGTGGTTCCACGTCGGGAGCATGAAGTTCGTCGTCACCGGGGCGACCGAGCCCGCGCCGCGGATCTCCTCGGTCTGCTCCCGCAGGCAGTCGAGCAGCTCGTCGGAAAAGAACCGGCGGAAGTCGACCGCGTGCGTCGGGTTGTGCAGGTACTGCGTGGCGCGGGGCGGCTGTATCTGCTCCCAGGCGCCGTAGTGCTGGCTCCAGAAAGCCGTCCCCCAGGCGTCGTTCAGCGCGTCGAGCGTGCGGTAGCGGCCCCGGAGCCACGTGCGGAACGACTCCGCGACGTGGTCGCACCAGCAGAACGTCCCGTACTCGTTGTGCACGTGCCACGCCCGGAGCGCGGGGTGGTCGCCGTAGCGCTCGGCCAGCACCGCCGCGATGCGGCGCGCGGCGGCGCGGTACGCGGGCGCGCACGCGCAGTACGTGTCGCGGCTCCCGTGCGTGAGGCGGGTCCCGTCGGCCAGCACCGGCAGAGCGTCCGGGTGCGCGAGCGAGAACCAGGGGGGCGGCGACGCGGTGGGGGTCGCCAGCACGACGCCGATGCCCCCGTCGTGCAGCAGGTCGAGCACGTCGTCCAGCCAGCCGAGCTCGTACCGGCCCTCCTCCGGCTCGAGCAGCGCCCAGGAGAACACGCCCACGGTCGCCGTGTTGACCCCGGCACGCTGCATGAGCTCGATGTCCTGCTGCCACACCTCGCGCGGCCACTGCTCCGGGTTGTAGTCGCCGCCGAACCAGAACCGGTCCGTGCGCAGCGGTGCCTTGCTCATCGTGCTCCTGTCGTCGTCAGCGGCCGTCGGGCCCGAGCCACACGTCGCGGCGGGGCAAATACGCCCGCAGCTCGTCCCACAGCTCGTCGGGGATGTCCTGCCGCGCCCACGCGAGCGCCTGCTCGATCTGCGCGGGCCGGCTCGCGCCCACGATCGTCGAGGTGATGCGCGGGTCGCGCGTGCTGAGCTGCAGTGCGGCGGCCGGGACGTCGACGCCGTGGCGGGCGCACGCCGCGGCGATCCGCTCGAGCGACGCGAGGTGCTCCGCGGTGGCCGGCCGGTACGCGTACAGCGGCGGTTCGGCGCGGCGGCCCGCGAGGATGCCCCCGCCGAACGGCGCGGCGTTGAACGCGGCGACGCCGAGCTCGGCGCAGGCGTCGAGCACGCCGTCCGAGGACCGGTCCAGCAGGGTCAGCCGGTTGTGGGTGATCGCGGCGTCGAAGACCCCGGTGCGGACGTACCGCTCCATCATCGCCGACGGGCCGCCGGCGACCCCGACCAGCCCGATCACGCCCTCGTCGCGGAGCCGCAGCAGCGCGTCGACGGCCCCGCCGGGCGCCATCGCCTCCTCGAACGTCGTGCGCTCGGGGTCGTGCAGGTGGACCAGCGGGAGGTGGTCGAGGCCGAGCCGCTCACAGCTCTCGTCGACGCTGCGGCGCACGCGGTCGGCGGAGAAGTCGGCCGAGCCGGGCAGCGGGTCCACCTTTGTGGCGACCGCGTGCCCGGCCGGCACCCCTGCCAGCCGGCGCAGCACCCGACCGATCCGTCGCTCGCTCAGGCCGTAGTTGTTGCTCGTGTCCAGCAGGGCCAGCGGGCCCGTCAGGGCGGCCTCGATCGTCGCGTCGGCCATGTCGTCCGCGAGCGACTCGCGGCCCAGCGCGGACGCACCGACGGTGAGCACGCTCACCGGCACGCCGCCCAGCTGGACCCCCCGGCCGGGGTCGGGTGCCAGGCTCATCCCTTGAGGCCCCCGCTCAGCAGGTCGAGCCGCCAGAAGCGCTGGAGGAACAGCAGCAGCGCGACCAGCGGGATGATCGACAGGGCCGCGCCGACGATCGCGATGCTGTACAGCGCCGGTTCCCCGGACCCCTTCGAGAGGAGCGTGTACAGGCCCACGGTGATCGGGTACTTGCTCTGGTCGGAGAGCATGATGAACGGCAGCAGGAAGTTGTTCCAGATGCCGACGAACTGCAGCATGAACACCGTCACCATGCCCGGCAGCATCATGGGCAGCCCGATCGAGGTGAAGATGCGGGCCTCGCTCGCGCCGTCCAGCCGCGCCGCCTCCATCGTCTCCATCGGCACCGACGCGGCGGCGAAGACGCGCGACAGGTAGATGCCGAACGGGGAGATGATCGCGGGCACCAGCACCGAGAGGTACGAGCCCGCCATCCCGATCTTCGACATCAGCAGGTACTGCGGGATCGCGAGCGTGATCCCCGGGATGAGCACGCCGGCCAGGATCGCGAAGAAGATCGCGTTCCGACCGCGGAACTGGTATTTCGCGAGCCCGTAGCCGGCCATCGTCGAGACGAGCATGGACAGGATGGCGCCGACGCCCGCGTAGAGGAGGCTGTTCAGCGCCCAGGTCACGTACTGCCCGTCGCCGTAGGCGAACAGGTCCCGCAGGTTGTCGACGAGCCCGTTGCCGGGAGCGAACGTGAAGGTGGTGAACAGCTGCGACTTCGACTTGGTCGAGGCCGTGATGACCCACAGGACCGGGATCAGGCAATAGACCGCGCCCAGCACGATCACGCCGGTCGGCACGGCCTTCGTCAGGAACGACGTCCGCGTCTGCAGCGGACGCACGGCGGTGATCGTCGCCATCAGTCCTCCCCGAAGGCGCGCTTCTGCGTCACGCGCAGCAGCAGGACGGAGAGCAGCACGGTCAGGACGGCGAGGATCACCGACGACGCGGCCGCGAGCGGCAGGTCGTCGCGGGTGAATGCGTCACGGTAGATCGTCATGAGGGGGACCCATGTCTGGGTGATGGCGCTCGTCATCGGGCGCAGGGTGGTGGGCTCGCCGTAGACCTGCAGGGTGCCGATCAGCGAGAAGAGGCCGGTCAGGATGAGCGCGGGCGACACCAGGGGGATCTTGACCCGCCACGCGATCTGCCGCTCGTCGGCACCGTCGATCCGGGCGGCGTCGTAGATCTCCGAGGGGATCCCTCGCAGCGAGGTGTAGATGATGATCATGTTGAAGCCCACGCCGCCCCAGATCGCGATGTTCGCGACGGAGCCGAAGATCTCGGGGTTCTCGAGGAACGGGATCGAACCCCAGCCGAGCGCCCGGGTGATGTAGCTGAACGGGCTGGTGGCGGGGAGGTACATGAAGCCCCACATCAGCGAGGCGACCACTCCGGGGACCGCGTACGGGATGAAGATCGCGGTCCGCGAGAAGCGCTTCGCGCGGGTGACCGTCGAGTCGAGCAGGAGCGCGAACAGCAGCGCGAGTCCCAGGGTCAGCGGGATGGCGATGGCGCCGTAGATCGCGAGCCGTCCGAAGCCGGCCAGGAAGTCGGGGTCGGTCAACGCCGCGACGTAGTTGTGCAGCCCGACGAACACCTCGGTCCGCTTGCCGAACGCGCCGCCGCCGACCAGGCGCAGCCCGCGGAAGCTCAGCCAGACGGAGTACAGCATCGGGACCAGCAGGAAGGCCACGAACAGCACGACCGCGGGGGCGAGGAAGACGTAGGGGGCGATGGTCCGGCGCCGGGTCCGGTTCGCCGACGGTGCCGTCACGGTCTCGGTGACCGGCGGCGTGAGCGTGGTGGGGATGGTCATGTCACTCTCCAGCGCGAGGCCGACCCCGACGCCCCGGGGCGTGCCGGGGCGTCGGGGTCGGTTGCCTCACTCGTTGACGGTGAACCCGGTCGTCTTCATGTCGTCGACGACCACCTTCTGGGTGGCGGTCAACGCGTCACGCAGGGGCGTGCCGTTCTCCACGGCCTTGGCCATCGCGTCCTGGAACGCGCTCGACGCCACGTTGACGTTCGGACCCCAGGTGATCGAGGGGATCGTGTCCGACGCGATGGTGGACGCGAGCTTCCAGAAGTCCGTCTGCTGCGGCATCAGGACGGGCGGCGCGGACGTCTCGGCCTTCGTCTGGCCCAGGGTCGAGGCCGGGTACTGGCCGGTGTCGAGCTGGATGCCGGCTCCCTCGTCGCTCGAGTTGATCCAGGCGGCGAACTCGGCGGCCTCCTTGGGGTGCTTCGACGACGTCGTCACGACGACCGCCGAGCCGCCCTGGTAGGCCACCGCGCTGTCGCCCGGCGTCCACTGGGGGAGCGGGGCCATGGCCCACTGGCCGGCCATGTCCGGTGCGACGCCGTAGATCACGCCGGGCGCCCAGAGGGCCGACGGCCAGGACAGGACCTGCCCGGCGTTGACCTCCTGGTTCCACTGCGGCGTGAGCAGGTCCTCGACCTTGACGAGGTCGTTGTCGATGAGGTCCTGCCAGTAGTCGGCGACCTCCTGCGAGGCCTTGTCGTCGATCCCGACGGTCCACGAGTCGCCGTCGACCGACCACCACTTGGCACCCGCCTGCTGCGCCATGCCGGCGAAGAAGCCGAACTCCGTGGTGTTGAAGGTGGCCAGGTACGTGCTCGGGTCGGCCGTGTGCACCGCCTCGGCCGCGGTCTTGAACTCCGCCCACGTGGTGGGCACCTTGACGCCGAGCGCGTCGAGACGGGCCTGGTTGTAGATGAACGCCATGGGGCCGACGTCCTGCGGGACGCCGTAGATCGCGTCGTTGAACGTCGTCAGGCCCCAGGTGGAGTCGGTGAAGGACTTCTTGACGTCGTCGCCCACGTACTTCGTGATGTCGGCAGCAACGTCGCCGACGATCATGGCGGGGAGTGTCTGGTACTCGACCACCGACAGGTCGGGGGCGTTGCCGGCGCGCGTGGCCGTGAGCAGCTTGGCCGACGAGTCCGTCCCGCCGCCGGCGTCCGTGTGCTTCACCTGGATGTCCGGGTGCGCCTTGTTCCAGGCGTCGACCAGCGGGTCCTGCGCGGTGCCCCAGGCCCAGTACTCGAGGGTCACCGGTCCGCCGGCGGACCCCTCCGACCCGGTGTCGTCGCCGGAGCCGCTCGAGCAGCCGACCAGGGCGAGGCTCGTTGCGGCGACCAGTCCGACCGCCGTCAGCAGTCTCGAACGCATGTCACATCTCCTTCGACGTGTTCGGGTTCCCGGGCGTGCGCTCCGCTGCTAGGCGAAGCGCTTCGATGCGCCCACGGCCGTAAGTCTTGACGGCACGCTCTCCGGATGTCAAGACGAAAAGGGCGACGAGAAACCCGGCAGGCCGATGGATTCGTCCGACGATTTCGAAACGCTTCGACGATATCCGGGCTGCGTCAGACCGCCGCGACGACGCTCCCGCGCTCCTCGAGCGTCGGCGCGACCAGCCGGGTCTCGGCGACGCCGCTGCCCTCGAGCCGGGCCATCACCATCTCGACGGCGATCCGACCGATGTCGTGCCCCGGCACGGTGATCGCGTCGAGGGGGCGCTCGATCGACTCGGCGATGTGCGCCGCGTTGATCGCCACGATCGACATCGACTCGTCCGTCCCCCGCCCGTGCCGATCGAGGGCCTCGACCACCCCGGCCAGCGCGGCCTCGTTGTGGACCACCAGGCCCGTCGTCTCGGGATGCGCGGCCAGCAGCTCGTCCACGGCGGCGACGCCGCCGCCGTAGCTCGGCTCGCACGGCACCACGACGACGGACGCCGAGTCGGTCGTCGCCTGCTCGACCACGCCGTCCCGCATGCGGACCGCGTAGTTGGCCCGGTGCTCGAACCTGTCGCGCGAGGCGCCGATCAGGGCGAGCCGACGATGGCCGTGCACGGTGAGCTGGTGCGCGGCGAGCCTGCCCGCCGCCGCGAAGTCGAGGTCGACGCACGAGAGTCCGCTCGTGTCCGCCGGCACTCCGATGAGCACGGCCGGGCGCGTCAGGGCCCGCAGGTACGGCAGCCGAGGGTCCTCGGACTCGATGTCCATGACGATCAGGGCGTCGGCGAGCGACGTCGCCGCCACGCGGTCGATGCCGCCGACGTCCTCCTGCGTGAGCAGCAGGACGTCGTGGTCGAACTGGCGTGCCGTGGTCAGCACCCCGGCCACGAACTCCATGATGATCGCCACGTTGATCCCGGGACGGAACGGCACCATCAGCGCGATCACGTTGCTCCGGCTCGACGCCAGCGCCCTCGCGCCGGCGTGCGGGTGGAACGACAGCTCACGGATCGCCCGCTCGACGCGCTCGCGGGTCGGCTGCGAGATCGGCCGCTTGCCGCTCAGCACGTAGCTGACCGTGGAGACCGAGACCCCTGCCGCGCGAGCCACGTCGCCGATTGTCGCCATGGCGTCAGGGTAGCGGCAGGGAGTCCCGCGTGGTTCGACGAGGTCAATCGATGCGCTTCGATTACGCGTTCGCCGAAGGTGGGTGCGCATTTCCACAGTCATGCCGTACGCTCAGCCACCGAAGCGCTTCGACGATGCGGCGAGCGCCTGCGACACTGCGGTCCACACGCGGCGCAGGCTCGAGAGGACGACGATGAAGTTCACCGACGGCTACTGGCAGACGCTCCCGGGCGTCACGGTGCTGCACCCGAGATCCGTGGTCGACGTCCAGGTCGGCGAGCAGGTGCTCACCGTGCACGCAGCGACCAAGGCGATCGCCCGGCGCGGGGACACCCTGAACCGGCCGATGGTCTCGGTGACGTTCACGAGCCCGATGCCCGACGTCGTCCGGGTGCGGGTCGAGCACCACAGCGGCGGCGTGGACCGTGGGCCGTGGTTCGACGTCGCCGAGACCAGCGCGGACGTCAAGGTCACGGGCGCGGACGCCGACGGCGTGGCGACGTTCCGGTCCGGCGACCTCACGGCGCGCGTGTCGACGGACGGGGAGTGGAACGTCGAGTTCGAGGCGGCGGGGCGGGTGCTCACCTCGTCGGGAGCCCGCTCGGTCGGCATCGCGACGGACGCGAGCGGCGACAGCTACGTCCACGAGCAGCTGGCGCTCGGCGTGCGCGAGCACGTCTACGGCCTGGGCGAGCGGTTCGGCGCGTTCGTGAAGAACGGCCAGTCGGTCGACATCTGGAACGAGGACGGCGGCACCGCGAGCGAGCAGGCGTACAAGAACGTCCCGTTCTACCTGTCCGACGCCGGCTACGGCGTGTTCGTCGACCACCCCGGCCGCGTCTCGTTCGAGGTCGGCTCGGAGGCGGTCTCGCGCACCCAGTTCTCGGTCCCGGGGGAGTCGCTGCAGTACTACGTGATCCACGGGCCCACGCCCAAGGACGTCCTGCGCCGCTACACCGCCCTGACCGGCCGCCCGGCGAAGGTCCCGGCGTGGTCGTACGGCCTGTGGCTGTCGACGTCGTTCACCACGCAGTACGACGAGGCGACCGTGATGTCGTTCGTCGACGGCATGGCCGAGCGCGGTCTCCCGCTGAGCGTCTTCCACTTCGACTGCTTCTGGATGCGCGCGTTCCACTGGACCGACTTCACGTGGGACCCGGCGACGTTCCCGGACCCCGAGGGCCTGCTCGCGCGGCTGCACTCCAAGGGCCTCAAGGTCTGCGTCTGGATCAACCCGTACATCGCGCAGCGCTCGAGCCTGTTCGAGGAGGGTCGCGCGGGCGGCTTCCTGGTGAGGCGCGCCGACGGCTCCGTGTGGCAGACGGACCAGTGGCAGGCGGGGATGGCCCTCGTCGACTTCACCAACCCGGACGCGGTCGCGTGGTACCAGGGACACCTGCGCCGCCTGCTCGGCCAGGGTGTCGACGCGTTCAAGACCGACTTCGGCGAGCGGATCCCCACGGACGTGGTGTGGCACGACGGCTCGGACCCCGAGCGGATGCACAACCACTACACGCACCAGTACAACCGCGCGGTGTTCGACCTGCTCGAGGCCGAGCGCGGCGCGGGCGAGGCCGTGCTGTTCGCGCGGTCGGCCACGGCCGGCGGCCAGCAGTTCCCCGTGCACTGGGGCGGTGACTGCGAGTCGACCTTCGTCTCGATGGCGGAGTCGCTGCGCGGTGGGCTCTCGCTGTCGTCGTCGGGCTTCGGCTACTGGAGCCACGACATCGGCGGCTTCGAGGGCGCCCCGGACGCCGCGGTGTTCAAGCGCTGGCTCCCGTTCGGGCTGCTGTCGTCGCACAGCCGCCTGCACGGCTCGGACTCCTACCGCGTCCCGTGGGCGTTCGACGAGGAGTCGGTCGACGTCACGCGGACGTTCACCGAGCTCAAGCTCGCGCTGATGCCCTACCTGGGCCGGCTCGGCGCCGACGCGCACGAGCAGGGCCTCCCGGTCATGCGACCGATGGTGCTCGAGTTCCCCGACGACCCCGGCGCCGCCACCGTCGACACCCAGTACATGCTCGGCGAGGACGTGCTCGTCGCTCCGGTGTTCTCCGCGGACGGGGAGGTCGACGTGTACGTGCCCGAGGGGACCTGGACCTCGCTGCTCACGGGCGAGCAGGTCACGGGCCCCCGCTGGGTGCGCGAGCGGCACGGCTTCTCGTCGCTGCCCGTCTACGTGCGACCCGGCGCGGTCCTGCCGGTCGGCGCGCGCACGGACCGGCCCGACTACGACTGGGCGGACGGCGTGACGCTGCGGCTCTTCGAGCTCGCCGACGGTCACCGGTCGGTCGTCACCGTGCCCGCGTCGGACGGGGACCCGACGACGTTCGTCGTCGAGCGCGACGGAGACACCGTGCGGGTCACGGCGCGCGGAGCGACGGGCCCGTGGAACGTACAGGTCGGTCTCGACGGACCCGCCGCGAGCGCGACGGCGGGGCAGGCCGCGCTCGAGCTCGCGTTGTAGGGCTCCCGTCATCCCCGGGCAGCGGGGGTGGCGGGAGCGTTCCCACGACGTGTATCGTATCGTTTCGACAATCGGGGTGAAGGGCGCGCCAGCGCGGCACGGACGCCGCTCGTGGCCCGCCGACCAGCCCACGCAGACCGGCTGCGCCAGACCTGCAGCCGCCCGCCCGTACCAGTCCGTTCGACCCGAAGGACCCGCACATGACGACCTCGCGCCCCTCTGGCCGCCAGTTCCCCGCCGACTTCCTCTGGGGCTCGGCCACCGCGTCGTACCAGATCGAGGGCGCCTTCGACGAGGACGGTCGCGGGCCGTCGATCTGGGACACGTTCTCTCGGACACCGGGCAAGGTGCTCGACGGCGACACGGGTGACGTCGCGGCGGACCACTACCACCGGGTGGCCGAGGACGTCGCGATCATGCAGGACCTGGGACTGCAGGCGTACCGGTTCTCCATCGCCTGGCCCCGCGTGCAGCCGACCGGTTCCGGCGAGTTCAACCAGGCCGGCCTCGACTTCTACGTCGACCTCGCGGACCGCCTCATCGCCGCCGGCATCAAGCCCGTTGCCACCCTGTACCACTGGGACCTCCCGCAGCCGCTCGAGGACAAGGGCGGCTGGGCCAACCGCCAGACGGCCCTCAACTTCGAGGTGTACGCGCGCAAGCTCGCCGAGGTGCTGGGCGATCGCATCCACCTCTGGACCACCCTGAACGAGCCGTGGTGCTCGGCGTTCCTGGGCTACGCCTCCGGCGTGCACGCCCCGGGCGTGACCGACGACGCCAAGGCGCTCGCGGCGGTCCACCACCTCAACCTCGCCCACGGGCTGGCCGGCCGCGCGATCAAGGACGTGCTCGGCGAGGACACCCCGATCTCGGTGACCCTCAACCTGCACGTCACGCGCGCCGCGTCCGAGTCCCCCGAGGACGTCGAGGCCAAGCGCCGGATCGACACCATCGCCAACGAGGTGTTCCTGCGACCCATGCTCGACGGCGAGTACCCGAAGGAGGTCGCCGCCGACACCGAGCACATCACCGACTGGTCGTTCGTCCTCGACGGCGACCTCGACCTCATCCGGGTCCCGCTCGCGCTGCTGGGCATCAACTACTACTCGACCGGGCGCGTGCAGCAGGGCACGCCCGCCGGCGGCGACGGCACCCCCGGTCCGGACGGGCACCGCTCGTCGGAGAACAGCCCCTGGGTCGGCGCGACGAACGTCGAGTTCCTCCCGCAGCCCGGCCCGCACACCGCGATGGGCTGGAACATCGAGCCCCAGGGCCTCGTCGACCTGCTCCTCGAGGTCCACGACCGCTACCCGGGCATCCCGATGGCCATCACGGAGAACGGCGCGGCCTTCTACGACGAGGTCAGCGCGGACGGCCGGGTGCACGACGCCGACCGCGTCGCCTACCTGCACGACCACATCGACGCCGTCGGCGAGGCCATCGAGCGCGGCGCCGACGTGCGCGGCTACTTCGTCTGGTCGCTGATGGACAACTTCGAGTGGTCCTACGGCTACGACCGTCGCTTCGGCGTGGTCCGCGTCGACTACGACACCCTCGAGCGCACGGTCAAGGACTCAGGCCTCTGGTACCGCGAGCTCCTGCGCACGAGCACGATCCCGACCCCGGAGTCCGCCGCCCTCTGACGGCCACCCTCCGCCGGTCCCGACGGCCGAGCCCCCACCCGGGAGCCCGGCCGTCGCCGTCTCCACTCACTCCCGTGGACGCCCGCCCCGCCACTCACTCACCACGCGCAACGTCCGCACTCGGTCGGGTTCCGACCCCCACGAGTGCGGACGTTGCTGTCCCCACCCCGGCAACGTCCGCACTGGGTGGGCCCAGGGCCCCCACGAGTGCGGACGTCCCGCGCCCGTGGGGGAGGATGGGAACGTGGGACGACGATCGACGAAGCGGCCGTACGGCGCCGAGCACATCGAGCTCGACGTCGACCGGGCCACCGGCGGCCGACGCTCGGAGACCGCGCCGGACGGCGAGTGGGTCGTCCAACAGGTCCGCGGCTCCGACCGCGAGTTCCGCTGCCCGGGCTGCGACCAGCTGGTCACGGCCGGCACGGCCCACGTCGTCGCCTGGCGCACCGACGGTCTGTTCGGCGAGGCGCTCGACGACCGCCGGCACTGGCACACGTCGTGCTGGCAGGCCCGCGGCCGGCGCGGACCGACCCGCCGATGACGGAGGCACCCGCGCCGCGGCTCCTGGCGACCGACCTCGACGGCACCCTCCTGCGTCCCGACGGGTCGCTGTCCGAGCGCACGGCGCAGGCACTGGTCCGGGCCGCGGACGCCGGGATCGAGGTCGTGTTCGTGACGGCGCGGCCGCCGCGCTGGCTGCGCGACCTCGCGGTGCACGTCGCCGGGCACGGCGTCGCCATCTGCGCGAACGGCGCGGCGGTGCTCGAGGTGGGCACGGGACGGGTGCTCGCGGAGCACGGCATGCCGCCGGAGGTTGTCGGCACCATCGCCGACCGGGTCCGCGCGGCCTGGGGCGGCCCGGCCGCGGTGCACCTCGCGGCGGAGAGCGGCGACGGCTTCGCGCACGAGACCCGGTTCCGCTCCACGCACCCCGTGCCGCCCGGGAGCCCGACGGCCGACCGGATCGAGGACGTGCTCGGACCGTCGACGTACAAGCTGCTGGTGCGCAGCACGCGGCCCACCACCGACGCGTTCGCCACCGACCTGGCGGCCGTCGTCGGCGACCTCGCGGTCGTGGCCGACTCCGGCGCCGTCGGACTGGGGGAGATCTCCGGGCCGGGGATCACCAAGGCCGCGACGCTCGCCGACTGGTCCGCGGCGCGCGGCATCGACCCCGCCGACGTCTGGGCGGTCGGCGACGCCCCGAACGATCTGTCGATGCTCGGCTGGGCGGGCACGTCGTTCGCGATGGCCAATGCGCACCCGTCGGTCCTCGCCGCCGCGACCCGGCGGTGCGCCTCCAACGCCGACGACGGCGTGGCCGACGTCCTGGACCTTGCCGGTGCCCTCGCGGCGCGCGGCCTAGGCTCGACCCGATGACCACGAACACGACCGACCCCGGTCTCATCCGCTCGCTCACCGTCCTGCCGGCGGTCCGCCAGGACGTCGAGCTGCACACCGCGGACGGTCTGACGCTCGTCGGCGAGCTGGCGCGGCCCGTGGACCGGCCTCCGGTCGCCACGCTCGTCACGCTGCACCCGCTGCCGACGCACGGCGGCTACATGGACTCGCACGTCTACCGCAAGGCCGCGTGGCGGCTCCCGGCCCTCGCCGACCTCGCCGTGCTGCGGTTCAACACGCGCGGCACGGCCAGCCCGCGCGGCACCAGCGGCGGCGCGTTCGACGGCGGCGTCGCGGAGCGGTTCGACGTGCATGCCGCGATCGAGTTCGCCGAGTTCCACGACCTGCCGAAGCGCTGGCTCGTCGGCTGGTCGTTCGGCACGGAGCTGGTGCTCATGCACGGCCGCGACCCGTCGATCGAGGGTGCGATCCTCCTGTCCCCGCCGCTGCACCGGGCCACGGACGCGGACCTCGACGCGTGGGCGGAGTTCGGCAAGCCCCTGGTGGTCCTGGTCCCGGAGCTCGACGACTACCTGCGCCCGGACGAGGCGCGACGCCGGTTCGCGCGCGTCCCGCAGGCGGAGGTCATCGGCGTCGACGGCGCCAAGCACCTCTGGGTGGGGGAGACGGCGGTGCGCCGCGTCCTCGACGAGATCGTCGCCCACGTGCTCCCCGGCCACCCGGTCCCGCTGCCCACCCACTGGGCCGGCCCGAGCACGACCGCGGAGGGCGACGCATGAGCCTGCACACGTACCGCGAGGGCGGCGAGGGCGTCCCCGTCGTGCTCCTGCACGGGTTCCCCCTCGACCACCGGATGTGGGACCACGCGGCCGCGGCGATCCCGGAGGGGCGGGCCGTGCACGCCGTCGACCTCCCGGGCACGCCCGGCCACGCGGACGCGTTGCCGGAGCCGGCCCTCGAGGCGTCTGCCGACGACGTCGCGACGACCCTGCGCGGCGCCGGCATCGACCGCGCGGTCGTCGTGGGCCTGTCGATGGGCGGCTACGTCGCCCTCGCACTGCTCGAGCGGCACCCCGACCTGGTCGCCGGGCTTGCGCTGGTCGACACGAAGTCCACCGCCGATGCTCCCGAGGCGCGCGCCAACCGGCTCCGCATCGCGGCCGAGGTGGAGGCCACCCGCTCGGTCGACGCGGTCCGACCCATGTCGTCGTCGCTCCTGGGCGAGACCACCCGAGCCGCCCGGCCCGGGCTCGCCGACGAGGTCGCCGCCTGGATCGACCAGCAGCCGCCCGCGGGCATCGCCTGGTCGCAGCGGGCGATGGCGGCACGCCCCGACCGCTCGGACGTGCTCGGTGCGTACCGCGGGCCCGTCGTGGTCGTCGTCGGCGACGAGGACACGGTCACGCCCGTCGAGGCGGCTGAGCACCTGGTCGCGACCGCCGCGGACGCCCGCCTCGTCGTGATCCCGCACGCCGGCCACCTGTCGGCCGTCGAGCAGCCCGGCGCGGTCGCCGCCGCCCTGGCCGAGCTGGCCCAGGCCGTCGACTCCGCGTAGCGCTACCGGCCGAGCACCCGCGCCAGCGCCTCGGACATGTCCAGCGACTCGCCGTCCTTGCCGCCCGCGCCGATCACCAGCGGGGGAGCGGACGGCTCGGGGGTCACGCCGCGGAAGCGCGCCGCGAGGCTCGACGGCGTCGTGAGCACGTAGAACTTGCCGGCCGTGTCGATCGCGACGGTCTCGTCCCGCCGCAGGTACCACCCGGTCAGCGGCGTCCGGTAGCGGGCCCGGCCGTCGTAGCTGCGCGCCGAGAGCTCGACCGGCTGCGGCCCGAACCGGGCCACCCGGACCAGGAAGGCGTCGATCAGCTCCTGCGCCCGGGCGGACTCGGCGCGTTGCCGCTCGGCGAGCAGCTCACCGTGCGCGGCCGCAGCCGCACGGCGCTCCTCGCGCCAGCGGGCGGTCGCGTCCGACGACGTCTGATCAGTCACGATGGCCCTTCCGACGTGCCCGTCAGCGGGTCGGCGCGGCTGCGTCGTCCTTCTCGGCGGGCTGCTCGTCCTGGGCATCGGCAGCGGCGGGCTCGTCCTTGACGTCGACCTTCTCCACCGCCGTCTCCACCGTGGCGTCGGTCGTCTCGACGACGTCCGCCTTCTCGTCGTCGCGGACCTCGGCAGCCGGCTCGTCGGAGGCCGGCGACGACTCGTCCGGCGCGGACGCCTCGGCGACGACCGGGACGGCGGCCGACACGGGCGCCGGACGCGACTTCGTGGGCCGCGACGCGGGGCGGGCGGGCTTCCCGGGAGCAGCGGCGTCGCCGCCCTTGGCCGGCGCCTTGCCCGCCGCCGGAGCCGACTTCTGCTCCTTCTCGAACGCCGCCTCGGCGCGCGTCGCCCGCTCGAGCGTCGCGCGGTCGGGGTTGTGCCCGAGCAGGTTGCGCAGCTCGTCGAGGTACGAGGTGATCGACTCGCGCTGGCGGTTGAGGTCCTCGACCTGCCGCGTGGCGGACGTGCGCTCGCGCTCCGACTCGATCATGGCGTCGGAGATCTGCTTCTCGGCGTGCTCGCGGGCCTCGGCGACGACGCGGTCGGCGTTCTTGCGCGCGTTGGAGATGAGCTCCTTGGCGTGCTGCTCCGCGTCGGTCCGGACCTTGTCGGCCTGCGCGAGCGCCTTGGCCACGCGCTGCTCGGCCTCGGCGGCGTGCGCCTCGGCGTCGCGCACGAGGTGCTCCGTCTCGGACCGGGCGCGCTCGTGGCGCTCGGCGTCCTCACGCTCGGCGGCCTCGCGACGCGACGCGATGCTGAGCTCGGCGTCGGCCAGCTGCTGCTCCGCGGAGCGCACCATCTCGTCGGCGTGCGTCTTGGCGGATGCGGTGAGCTCGGCGGCCGCCCGTCGGGCGTCGGTGAGGGCACGCTCGGTCTCGAGGCGGGTGCGCTCGCGCAGCTCCGCGGTCTCGCGCTCGGCGGCTGCCCGCAGCTCGCCGGTCTCGCGCGCCGTGACCTCCTGCAGCTCCGCAGCCTCGCGCGTCGTGACGTCCCGCAGGTGCGAGGTCTCGGTCGCCGTCCGCTCGCGCAGCTCGCCGGTCTCCCGCTCGGCCTGCGCCCGCAGGTCGGCGGCGTACCGGTCGGCGTCGCCGCGCAGGGCGACGACGGTCTGCTCGGCCTCGGCCCGCTGGGCTGCCAGCTCGTCGGACGTCTTCGAGCGCAGCTCGCCGGTCTCCCGCTCGGCCTGCGCGCGGACGAACGCCGCGTACTGCTCGGCCTCGACCCGCAGGGCCGCGACCTCGGCCGCGACGCGCTGCTGCAACGCGGCGGCATCCCGCTCCGCCGCCGCCCGCACGCCGTCGGCGTACTCCTGGGTCTGCACGCGCAGCGACGTGACCTCCTCGGCGGCCTGTTGGCGGGCGGCGCCCACCTCGGCTGCGGCGTCGCTGCGCTGCTGCGCGACGTACCGGTCGACCTCGACGCGGGCCGCGGCCAGCTCGGCCTCGACGCGCTGGCGCAGCTCGGTGGTGTCGGCGTCGGCGCCCTGGCGCAGGTCCTGCGCGTAGCGCTCGGCCTCCTCGCGCTGGGCGGCCGTCTCGACCTCGGCGCGCGACCGGAGCTCGCTCGCGGTCCGCTCGGTCGCGATGCGCAGCTGGGTGGCCTCGTGCTCGACGCTCGCGCGCAGCGTGCCCAGCTCGCGCTCGAGCGAGCTGCGGCGCTCCGACTCTTCGGTCGTGATCGCGCTCTGGATCCGTGCGGCCTCGCGCTCCGCGGACCCGACGAGCTCCTCCGCGCGGCGCTGGGCGGCCAGGAGCGTGCTCTCGGCCTCGGCG
Source organism: Cellulomonas sp. P4_D11 (assembly GCF_056401915.1). Lineage (NCBI taxonomy): Bacteria > Bacillati > Actinomycetota > Actinomycetes > Micrococcales > Cellulomonadaceae > Cellulomonas > Cellulomonas sp. P4_D11. The sequence goes on from NZ_JBFUIK010000032.1 coordinate 37,920, forward strand.
GCCGCCGTCGTCTTGACCTCGTCGGCCTCGCGGCGAGCGGTGGCGACGACCTCGGCGACCTCGTTCTCGGCGCGCGCACGCAGCTGGCCGGACGCGAGCTTGGCGCGGGCGAGGGCGTCGGCCGCCTGGGCGTTCGCCTGCGTCACGACGTCGGACGACTGCTCCTCGGCCGACCGCAGCAGCTGCTCGATGCGGGAGCCCAGGCCGGAGTAGGTGGGCCGCTCGGCCTCGCGGAGCTGGCGGTGGGCCTCGGACAGCTCGCCGGCGACCTGCATGGCGCGGCCGTCGAGGGACTCGACCTGGGAGCGGGCGTCGGCGAGGGCCTTCTCCAGCCCGGCGATGCGGGCGTCGACGGCTTCGCGTTCGTATCCGCGGAAGTTGACGACGGGGAAAGGGGTCCGGGCGTCGGGCACGAGCAGTCCTCCTGGGCACGGTGGCTCCGCGGAGCTGCCTCGGTCGAGGCGCTCGTCGACTTCCGGAGCCCGCCGGTCAGGATACGCGTGTTCACGGCGCTGCGGACGGCCGCTTGGCCCTCCACGCACACCGGAGCCGATCCGTCCACTCGATCCCGGTTCGGCCGTGAGGTGGGGCTCTGCCTATCCTGGGGCTTCTCGTCCCCTGGAGGATCCTGCGTGCTCAAGCGACTGATCATCGCCGCCGTCGGCGTCGTCGGACTGGTCGTCATCGGTCTCGGCATCGCGTCCGCGACGGTGTGGCGGGCCGACGACGTCCTCGTCGCGACGACGTCGGGTGGACCCCACACGCTCGTGACGGAGCCGGGCGTCCTCGAGCTCGGCGGAGACCCCGTCACCGTGAAGGTGAGCGTCCCTGACGAGGGAAACGTCGTGCTCGCGGTCGGCCGGGACACCGACGTCGCCGGCTGGGTGGGGACGGACGCGCACGGCACCGTCACCGGTCTGTCGGGCTGGCACACGCTGGCTGTCGACGACGTCGCGGCACCCGCCCCGACGCCGACGCCGACCCCGACCGACGCCGCCGCCGTGCCCCCGGCGGACCCAGCGGCGCCCGCACCGACCGAGTCCTCTGCGGCCRCAGCCGATGCCGCGCCGACGGCCGCCGACCCGACCGGCTCCGACCTCTGGGTCGCCGAGGTCAGCGGCACAGGCACGGCCGAGCTCGAGTGGCCCGCGCAGGAGGGACGCTGGAGCCTGATCGCGGTCAGCACCGGCGAGTCGGCCCCCACCCTGTCGCTCGCGTGGCCGAGGGTCGTGACGACACCGTGGCTGTGGCCGTGCGTGGTCGTCGGCGTCCTGCTGGTGCTCCTCGCGGGCTGGCTGCTCCTGCGCGACGTGCGCCGTCGCCGGGCCGGTCTGGACGAGCCCGTCTGGCACCCCGTGAACACCGGCGCGATCCCCGCGGTGGCCGCCGGTTCCGTCGCGGTCGGCGACGTCGACGACATCCCCGTCCTCACCCGCCGCCAGCTGCGCGAGGCCGCCCAGGCTCGCGCGTCGCGCCCGAGGACGGGCTCCGTCCCGAAGGTCCCCGTGCCGGCGACGGCGGACCAGCGTCCGGAGGGGTCTGGCGACGAGACGGCGACGGCGGCCGCAGCGTCGACCGCTGCCGTCGCGGCGCCGACGAGCCGTCGCGCGCTGCGCACGCCGACCGGCCAGGTGCCCGTCGTCCCCCCGACACCCGCCGGACAGACCGGATCCAGCGCGACCGCCGCCGCCGTCGGCGCCGTCCCCACCCTGGGCTGGTCCCCGTCGGCATCGACGGCCCCGGCAGGTCCTCGGAGCTCTGCGCCCGCCAACCCGCACGCGCCGTCCGCGACCGGGTCGGCCGCGTCCGCCCGGTCGGCGCCCGGCGCCCCGACCGTCGCCGCGA
>NZ_JBFUIK010000033.1:0-62591 GCF_056401915.1 Cellulomonas sp. P4_D11
GGCCGAGGTCGTCGAGCTGGCGTCGCTGGCCCGCGCCGCCCACCGCGTCCGGCGCCACCGCATGGCCGGGCTCGCGGCCGCGGCGGCCGCGCTCCTGGTGATCGGTGGCGTCGCCGGCGCGTTGGTCGACCGGCCCGCCGGCACGCCCGAGGCCCTGCCGTCGTCCACGGCGTCGTCGGCGTCCCAGGTCACCGCGCTGGAGCTGGAGCCGGTCGGTGACGTCGCGGTCAGCGCGGACCTGACGCTGGAGGAGAAGGGCTGGGGCACCCGGATCGACTGGGAGTGCCGCTACCCCGTGGCGGCGTGGCCGGACGGCGACGGTCCGACGTACGAGCTTGTCCTGGTCGACGACGACGGCACCAGCACGGTCGTCGCGACCTGGCTCGCCCGCAACGTCGGTGCGCGCGGCCTCGGTGCGTCGTCGAGCATCGCCACGGACACCATCCGCCGGGTGGAGATCCGCGTGGAAGGCTCCGACGAGCCGCTGGCCGCCGCGCAGACGTGAGGCTCAGGCGGGGAGGCGGCCGTTGACGGCGATGCTGATGGCCGCCTCCTGCCCGAGCAGGTGACGGGCCGCGACCGGCAGCTGGATCTTCGCCAGCCAGCTCCCGGTGGCCGAGTCGAGGTCCTGAAGCTGCTGGTCGCTGGCCTTGTCGGGCACCCAGTCGCGGATGGCGGTCGTCAGCGACGAGTTCCACACGGCCCACGAGCGTGGCGGCGTGCCGTCCGGGTGGAACTCGATGTCGACCACGAGCACGTCGGACCAGTCGGCCGTCTGCTCCAGGTGGTCGAGGAACGAGAGCAGGTGGTCCTTCTTGCGCAACGAGATCAGCCTGAGCTGGAGGACGTGGCGCATGGTCGGCACGTCCGGCCGCGTGGCCGCGGTCGAGAGGTAGGTCCGCACGAGCGGGATGGGCGTGCTCGGCGCATCGGTGGCCTTCGGCCGTTCGAGCTGGATGGGACACAGGTGCGCGGTGCTCTGCTCGTGCAGCACCACGGGGAGCCCGCGGATCGACAGCGACGTCTCGAGCTGCCACACCGTGTCGTCGTCGGGCGTCCCCGGCACCACCACGTCCGTCAGCTGGGCCCGCACCTCGACGTCGCCGAAGAGGAACCGCTGCAGGTTCTGGTACCCCTCCTCGGAGTTCACGATGCCGAACCGGCCGGAGTGGCTGCGGTGGACGAGCGCGCGGGGGGTGTCCTTGACGTACGCGTTCTCGATCTGGACCAGGCCGTCGCTGCGCGCCCCGACCGCCTTGGCGGACAGCCCGAAGGCGGACGTGTAGTCGGTGGGGTTGGTGCCCACGAGGCAGAAGAACCGGTCCTTGGGGAACCCGTCCTCGGGCATGACCGTGGCGTCCCAGCCGTCCGGCACGCGCTTCTTCGTCGAGCGCTCCGGCGTCAGGTACTGGTACATCCGCGCCGGGCCGAAGATGTCCGCGCCGGCGAGCCCGGTCAGGTCGCGCAGCTTCTCCAGGGCGCCGAACCCGATGGCGAACTCGATCCCGCCGTGCGGCGTCGCATACGTGAACACCCGGTCGACGAACGCCTTCGCGGCGTCCGGTGACCCGTCCGTCTTCTCGGGTGCGACCTTCTGGATCATGGACCGGACGATCAGGCCGCCCATGGAGTGGGCCACCAGGAACACGCGCGGCGCCCCGGTCTTCTTCCGGACCAGCGTCACCAGGTCGAACAGGCTCTCGGCCGCGCGCTCGATGCTGAAGGCGTTCGGGTCCTTGGTGAGGTTCGGGGCGAACTCGTCGTAGAACCGGTGCACCCAGATCGTCGCCGGGTCGATCGTGCCGTCGTTCCGCTGCTCGAGGTACGCGCTCTGGTTGCCCTGGACCAGCAGCTGGTAGCCGTGGTCGATCATGAGGCGCAGCAGCGGGCTCTCGAACTGGTGGAACGCGGGGCGGTCCGTGTCGTCCACCCGCACCTGGACCGACCCCTCGTTGAACCCGTAGAAGGGGTCGTCGACGGCGGTGTTGATGCCGGACGGTCCTCCGGCGAAGCCGCGCACGTAGATCACCGGGAGCCTGCCGCCGGTCTGGTCGCCCATCTGAACCTCCGTCTGCGGTCCGACGCTCATCGCCCTCGCGACGCTGTGAAGGAGCCGGTAGCGCGGCCGTCGATACGAGATCCTTCCAGCGGATCAGGGCCGTGACGAGAGGAAGGGCGTGCCCGCCACCTCGAGGGTCTGCGCCGCGGGCGTGCCCGGAGGCGCCACGACCTGCAGCTGGTCCGTGGTCCGGAGCAAGGACTCGAGGACGCGCACGCCGGCGCTACCGAGGTGGACGACGTCGCCCAGGTCGACCGTCACCGGCACCAGGCCGTTCCGCGACATCCGCAGGACCTCGGCCTCGACCTGGGCGGCGGCCGCACGGTGGTCGACGGAACCGCCGACGCGGACGAGGTGGCCGCCCGACGAGTCGGTGCTGAGCGCGAGCGGTGCGGCGGCCCGCGTCACCGCGTCCGAGACGGCGTCCGCCTGGTCGACCGGCGCAGGCCGACGGGCCGGGCACTCCAGCGTCACCGCGGTCCCGTCCGGTCCGGTCTCGACGGCGACCTCCAGTCCCGCGGACGCCATCATGCTGAAGCCGCGGCCGCGCTCACCGGGATCCGTGTCGGGCTCGCGCCACCGCCCGTGGTCGCGCACGACGACCTCGACCATGGCGTCGTCGCGGATCACGGCGCGGATCTCGACCGTGCCGCCGTCCGTGTCGCGGTACGCGTGCTCGACCGCGTTCGCCATCACCTCGCTCACGCCCAGAACGAGCGCGGACCGGTCTCTCGCCCCGAGACCGAAGCCCAAACCCCACGTGTCCATGGCGCCGCGAACCCCCGCCAGCTGCCCGGGGTCGGCGGTCACGGTGAGCTCGAGCGGGGCCGGTGCCGGGCGTCGGTGGGCCGCCAGCAGCGTCACGTCGTCCGTGAAGCCGTCGTCGATGAGCACCCGGGGCACCTGCTGGCAGATCCGTCCCGCCACCGACCCGCCGTCCGAGCCGTCGCGGTACGCGTCGGACGCGGTGCGCCGCAGCTCCGCGAGCCCGTCGCGCAGGGGGCGGTGGTTGTTCTCGACGAGCCCGTCGGTGAACAGCAGGATCGCGTGCCCGTCGGGAAGGTTCGCGGTGGCCACCCTGCCCTCGGTGCGGGACCCGAGGGGGCCGTCGCCGGTCGGCTGGAGCAGGTGGGCACCCTCGGGACCGACGACGAGCGGGGCCGGGTGCCCGCGGGTGGCGTACTCGAGGTCGCCCGTGTGCGGGTCGAGCAGCGCGACGCACAGGGTGGCCGCGAAGGCGCCCGAGACCCGCCCGGCGAAGGCCTCGACGGCTTCGAGGGCGCTGAGGATGCCCGCGCCCTCCAGCAGCCGGGCGGCGAGCACCGCGCGCAGCTGGCTCATGATCGCGGAGGCCTCGACGCCGTGGCCGACCACGTCGCCGACGGTCAGCGACACCCGTCCGTCCGGGAGCGTCGCCGAGTCGAACCAGTCCCCGCCGGCGGCCTGCTCCAGCCCGGCCACCAGGTAGGTCGCGGCCACGTCGACGCGCGGGAGCAGTGGGACCGTCGAGGGCAGCAGCGCGCCCTGGAGCCGCAGGACGACCTCGCGAGCCCGCGCGAGGCGTTGGTCGGCCGTCGCTGCGCCGGCACGCTCCAGCTGCGTCGCGCGCAGGCGCGTCGTGACGTCGACGCCCGCCGCGACCGCCCCGACCACCGCCCCCGCCTCGTCGCGCCACGGGGTGATCGTCAGGTCGAGCCAGATCCCCGAGGCCGGATGGGACCAGTCGGCCACCACCGGCACCTGGTCGTCGTGGGACGGCTCCCCGGTCCGGAGCGCCTCGGTGAGCGCCGTCACGACGGCCTGGAACCCGGGGTCGCGCAGGTCGTGGAGGCTCACGTCGAGCAGGGCGCCGCGCTGGAAGGTGTCCCGGGCCCCGCGGTTGGCTGCGACGATGCGCAGGTCGGGGGCGCGGACGACGATCTGGAACCCGGGGGAGGCGTCGAACGCACGAAGGACAGCGTCCTGGTCGACGTACCCGTCGGACGCCATCCGCCCTCCTCAGCTCGTGGGGATCGCCTGGCTCCGCGCCGGCGTCGCAGTCTGCGGCGCGCTGATCACGTCCAGGCCGTGCGCTCCCGCGAGTCCGAGGCTGGCACCGGGGGAGAGCACTATGCGCATCCTCACACCTGCGGCCGCACTTCGCCGGTGGGCGGCGGTCAGGGCGGAGACCCCGACGGACCCGAGGTGGGAGACGTCGCGCAGGTCGACCACCATCGCGCCCACCTCCCGTGCCTTGATCATCAGCTGGGTCACGGCCGCGGTGAGCTCGTGCGCGGTCGCGAGGTCGACCGGTCCGCCGATGCGGACCACCGGCACGTCCCCTGCCGTGTCGAACGTGACGTCGAGGCTCGGGCTCGTCCGCGCCGGGACCGTCTCGGCGAGGGCGTCGGTGAGGCTGGCGAAGAAGAAGTCGTCGAGCCGCTGCCGCGTGTCCGAGCCGAGGCCGCCGCCCACCTCGACCGCGGTGACCAGTCGCTCGGCGAGGGTGAGGAGCCGGACGTTGCGCTGCTGCGAGCCCCACCGGAGCAGCTCGAACGCGGCATCGCCGTCGATCCCGTAGCCGAGCATGAACGCGCCCTTGGCCTGGTCGATCACGGCGTGGGACCGCAGTGCCTGGGTGAGCTCCTCGTTGACGCGGTGCGCGACCGCGTCGCGCTGGGACGCCGTGACGTCCACGAGGAAGCCGGTCACGGCGCGCAGCCCGGAGTCGTCGTCCTCGCCCGCGCCGGTCAGGGTGACGGTGCGTTCCGCCCCACCCAGGTCGAGCAACCGGTACTGGCAGCCGAACGGGGCGCCGTCGACTCCGCACTGCCCGATGGCGTCCAGCACGCGGCCGCGGTCCTCCGGGTGGATGTGTCGCGACATCAGGGCGAGGGTCGGCACGACGTCGCCGGGAGCCATGCCGTGGATGGTGAACATGCCGTCGGACCACCACCACCGACCCGTCGCTGCCGTGTATCGGAAGCGACCTACCTGGGCGGGCGTGTGGTTCGGGATGGGCACGGCGTCCTCCGCGATGCCCCGGTCGGGGCGGGAGCTCTCTCGTGGGCTCGTGGCTGAACCCGTGCGTCCGACGGACGATCGGGCCCGGCGGCTGCGTCCCGCAGCGTACGTCAGGATCGCTCGCTCAGCCCGTCGACAGCCGTCAGTGCAGGAGTCGCCGCCAGTTGTCGGGAACGCGGCCGGCGGGGCCCGGAACGGTCTGCTCGGCGGGCCGGTGCTCGGGGGCTGCGAGCGGGGGACCTTCGACGTAGTCGTCGGCCGGGTAGTCCCAGAACCAGTCCTCGCCCGGCTCGAACGTCCGCACCACGGGGTGCCCGGTGGCCCGGAAGTGGGCCGTCGCGTGCTGGGAGGGGGACGTGTCGCAGCAGCCGATGTGGCCGCAGGTGGCGCACCGCCGCAGGTGGAACCACCACCCCTCCGTCGCGTCGCACTCCACGCAGCCGGTGCCGCTGGGCGGGACGGTCGGGTCGATGGCGGTCTGGCTCACGGGGTCGGTCCTTCCGTCGAGGTGTAGGGCAGCCGGACGAGGAACTGCGTGTCGCCCGGTTCGGACGCGACGGAGAGGTCGCCGTGATGCTTGCCGACGACGATCCGCCACGAGATGTCGAGCCCGAGCCCGGTACCGGAGCCCACGGGCTTGGTGGTGAAGAACGGCTCGAAGATCCGCCCGACGACCGCGTCGGGGATGCCCGGGCCGGTGTCCGCGACGACGACCTCCAGCCAGTCCTCGACCCGCCGCGTGGTGAGCGTGAGGGTGCCGTGCCCGTCCATCGCCTGCGCCGCGTTGTCGATGAGGTTGGTCCACACCTGGTTGAGCTCGGCCGCGAAGACGTGGATGGGCGGCAGGGTCCGGTCGTAGTCGCGCACCACGGTGATCCCGTCGCCCAGCTGGCGCTCGAGCATGGTGAGCGTGCTGTCGAGCAGCTCGTGGATGTCCACCGTCTGGTCGGGCGCCCGGCCGATCTGCGAGTACTGCTTCGCGGCCCCGACGAGGCTCGAGATCCGCCCCGTGGCGTCCTCGACCTCGTTCATGAGCGACTCGGTCTCGAGCGTGTAGGAGAGCCACCGCACGGCGCCCTCGAGCACCTCGTCGCCCACGCAGGAGGCGACCATGTCGAGCCACTTCACGCCGAGGTCGGCGGCGACGAAGCTCGGGGCGAGCTCCCACCCGCCGCTGATCCCGTGGTCGTCCATCCAGTCGCCGAGCTCGTCCTCGAGGTCCGACACCTCGAGGGGCGACGGCACGACCCCGGACGCGCGCGCCCGGGCGAGGGCCGCGACCGCCTTCTCCTGCAGGTGGATGATCTGCCCCAGCTGCTCGCGGTCGTACGGTCCGGAGGCGATCATCGCGAGCTTGTGGCGCATGCCGGCCACCCGCTCCCGCAGGGTCGCCGTCGCTCGCGTGGCCGCCGCGGCGGGGTTGTTGAGCTCGTGGGTGAGCCCGGCCGACAGGGAGCCCAGCGCCAGCAGCCGCTCGCGCTGCCCGATCGCGGCCTGCGAGCTCTGCTGCCCGAAGAACAGCCCCTCGAGCAGGTGGACGGCCATGGGGAACCAGTCGTTCATGAACGCCGCGAAGTCGGCGGCGGCGAGCACGTAGTACCGCGACGGCTCGAGCACGCGCAGGGTCTGCGTGTACGTCTGCGGCACCCGGTCGCCCAGGTAGGCGGCCCACGCGCCGGCGTAGACGCCGACCTGCGCGGTCCGGGCGATCTCGACGTCGTCCACGCCCACCCGCCGGTACATCGCCAGGGAGCCGGAGAGCATGACGTAGAAGTCGGTGGCCGGGTCGCCCTCGCGGTACAGCACGCCGGGGTCGATGTGCTCGACGTGACCGTGCCCGCACAGCCAGAGCAGCTGCTCGTCGCTCAGGCGCTCGAACAGGAACATGGTCCGCAGCTCGTCGATGTCGCACGCGAGGTGCGTGCGCGTGGTCGTCGCCAGCGGTGCCGCGGTCGGTTGAGTGGTGGTCACAGCTGCTCCAGGTAGCGGTGGACGAGCATCACGGCCATGGCGCCCTCGCCCACGGCGGAGGCCACGCGTTTGGCGGACTCGGCGCGTACGTCGCCGGCCGCGAAGACCCCGGGGACGCTCGTCTCCAGGTGGTACGGAGGCCGGTCGAGGGGCCAGGTGTCCGGCACCTTGCCCTCGACCAGCAGGTCGTGACCCGCACAGACGAAGCCGTGCTGGTCCCGTGTCACGGTGCCGTCGAGCCAGGTGGTCAGCGGGGCGGCCCCGATGAACACGAACAACCAGCCGGTGTCCGCGGATTCCTTCTCGCCCGTCACGGTGTCGCGCAGCACGATCTGCTCGAGGTGGTCGTCGCCCGACGCCTCGATCACCTCGGAGTGGACCCGCACCACGATCTTCGGGTTCTGCTCGACCTGCTCGATCAGGTAGCGCGACATCGACTGCTCCAGCGACGCCGCCCGCACGACGAGAGTCACCGACCGGGCGTGCCGGGACAGGTACATCGCCGCCTGGCCGGCCGAGTTGGCGCCGCCGACCACGTAGATGTCCTGGTCGGAGCAGGCGGTCGCCTCCGTGAGCGCCGACCCGTAGTAGACGCCGCGCCCGGTGAGGGCGCCGATCCCCGGACCGTCGAGCTCGCGGTACGCCACGCCGCTGGCGACGATCACCGTGTGCGCGTCGACGGTGCTGCCGTCGTCGAACCGCACCGACCGTCCGGAGCCGTGCACCTCCAGCCCGACGGCGTCGCGGGTCATCACGATCTCGGCGCCGAACTTGAGCGCCTGCCGACGCGCGCGCTCCGTCAGCTGGGCGCCGGAGACGCCGTCGGGGAAGCCGAGGTAGTTCTCGATGCGGGAGCTCTGCCCGGCCTGCCCGCCGGTGGCGCTGCGCTCGACCAGCGCCGTGCGCAGGCCCTCCGACGCGCCGTACAGCGCGGCGCTCAGCCCGGCGGGGCCGCCGCCGATGACGACGAGGTCGTAGAACCGCTCGGACGGGCTCACCGACAGGCCGACCTGCGCCGCGAGGTCGCCGTCGGTGGGCGCCACGAGGACCGTCCCGTCGGTGGTGACGACGACCGGCAGGGCCGAGTCGTCCGTCTTCGCGGCGTCGAGGAGCACGCGGCCCTCGGGGCTGTCGCTGGCGTACCAGCGGTACGGGACCTGGTTGCGCGCGAGGAACTCGCGGACCTCCGACGACCGCGCCGACCAGCGGTGGCCGACCACCTTCGTCTCGGCGACGGTCCGCGGCGGGTTGGCGGTCCACGCCTCGAGCTGCGCGTCGATCACCGGGTAGAACTTCTCCTCCGGCGGGTCCCACGGCTTGAGCAGGTAGTGGTCGAGGTCGACCACGTTGACCGCGTCGATCGCGACGTCCGTGTCCGCGTAGGCGGTCAGCAGGATGCGCCGCGCCTGCGGATAGATGTCCATGGCCTGCTCGAGGAACTCGATGCCGGTCATCACGGGCATGCGGTGGTCGGCCAGCAGGACGGCGACCTGCTCGCCGCGCAGCCGGAGCTCGCGCAGGGCCTCCAGGGCCTCCGGACCCGAGTCCGCGCGAACCACGCGGTACGCGTCCCCGTAACGTCGGCGCAGGTCACGGGCCACCGAACGGGAGACCGCCGGGTCGTCGTCGACCGTGAGCAGCGCCGGCTTGCGCTGCGGTTCCCCTGCTACCTGACCCACGTGGTCCCCTCTCGTCGTGCCCAGTCTGTGCAGATCCGTGCCTGCCGCGCATCCGTCGTGCGACGGGCCTCAGTCTCCGACCGCCAGCGCGGCACCGCCGGTGATCCGGACGAGCTCGTCGAAGGTCGTCGGAAAGACCGTGTGCGGCGTCCCGCCTGCGGCCCAGACCTGCGGGTAGTCGGCCAGCGCGACGTCGACCACGGTCTCGAGACGATGGGGGTGGCCGAGCGGCGCGACGCCCCCGATCGCCTGTCCCGTGGCCGACCGCACCTGGTCGGGCGTGGCCCGGCCCACGTGCGTCTTGCCCAGCTGCCGCGCGAGGGCGGCGGTGTCCACCCGGTGCCGGCCGCTCGTCAGGACGAGCAGGGGGTGGTCGTCGGCCCAGAACACGAGGCTGTTGGCGATGGCCCCGACCTCGACCCCCACGGCCGCGGCGGCCTCCGCGGCGGTGCGCGCCGAGTCCGGCAGCTCCACGACGTCGCCGCGCACCCCGGCCTCGGCGAGCGCGGTCGCGACGACGCGGGAGCGGGCGGGCAGGTGGGAGAGGTCGGTCACGGGGTCTCCTTCGGCGCGGGCGCGAGCCGGCGGCGCGGTCGCAGGCGGATGTTGGGCAGCTCGGGGGCGGGGATGCGGGCGCCGTCGTGCCCGGCGACCAGGCCGAACCGGTCGGCCCGTCCGTCGGACTCCCAGTCGGCGCGCGCCTGCGCGACGTCGGCGTGCGTCCGGCCGACGAAGTTCCACCACATGACCAGGTCGTGCGCGAACGGCGCCCCGCCCAGCAGCAGGAGCCGGGCGCCGTCGCGCGAGGTGAGGCGCACGAAGTCGCGGCCGTCGCCCAGGTAGAGGAGCCCGCTCGTGGTGTGCGGCGTGCCCGCGACCTCCGCCGTGCCGCCGAGCAGGAGCACGGCGTGCTCGAAGCCGCGCACCAGCGGCACCTCGATGTCGGCGTGCGCGTCGAGCACCACCTCCGCGCCCAGCAGAGGGGTGTGCACCCGCGCCGGCGACCACGTCCCGTCCAGGTCGCCGATGAAGACCGTCGCCCGGGCCCGCGGCGCCTCCCACACGGGCAGGTCGCCCACCTGGACGAACCCCGCCGCACCGTCGGCGACCCCGTCGGGCAGGGCGACCCAGAGCTGCACGGCGTGCAGCAGCGGTTCGGTGCCCAGTGAGAACTCCGAGTGCGCCACCCCGTGCCCGGCGGTCATGAGGTTGAGCTGGCCCGGCCGGACCACGGCCTCGGACCCGACGCTGTCGCGGTGCAGGATCTCGCCGGCGACGGGCCACGTCACCGTCTGCAGGCCCGTGTGGGGATGGGGGAGCACCCGCATGTCGACGTGCTGGGGGCCGAACTCGTCGAGGAAGCACCAGGCGCCGACCGTCGGCAGCGCGCGTTGCGGCAGGGTCCGGCGCACCCGCATCGCGCGCACCCCGCCGAGGGGCACGTCGCGCGCCTCGTGCAGCTCCACCACGGGTCCGTGCGAGGGCACGAGGTCGCACACCTCCGGCACCGGCCGCACCTCGAGGTTCGTCATGGAGCCACTGTAAAAGTCGGACCTCACACATGGGGGCCCTCGAGCGTCTGCAGACTGTGAGCGTGAAGGAACCCTTCGAGCGCGTGGTCGTCGTCCACGGACCCACGGTGCTGCGCGTGTGCCGCGCGGTGGTGGGCCCGGTCGACGCCGACGACGCCTGGTCGGAGACCTTCCTCGCGGCCCTGCGCGCCTATCCCGACCTGCCGGCCGACGCCAACGTCGAGGCGTGGCTGGTGACCATCGCGCACCGCAAGGCGATCGACGTGGTGCGTCGCGCCGCCAGGCACGCGCTGCCCGTCGCCGACGTCCCCGACCGGGCCGAGCAGCCGCCCGGCCGGGACCTCGATCTCTGGTCGGCGGTGGCCGCCCTGCCGACAAAGCAGCGCCAGGTGGTCGCGTACCACCACCTCGGAGGCCTGCCCTACGACGACGTCGCCGCCCTCGTCGGCGGCACTCCCGCCGCCGCCCGCCGCGCCGGGTCCGACGGCGTCGCGACGCTGCGCCGGACCATGACCCAGGAGGACCGATGACCACCGACGACCTGTTCCCGGACGTGTCCGGGGCCGACCTCGCACGCCTGCACCGCGACCTGACGGCACGGGCCGCGGCCGACGGGCTGCTCGACATCGCCTACCGCACCGTCGACAGCCCGGTCGGCACCCTGCTGCTCGCGCGGACCGCGCGCGGGCTCGTCCGGGTCGCGTTCGCCGTCCAGGACCACGACGCCGTGCTCTCCGCCCTGGCCACGTCGGTGAGTCCCCGCGTCCTGGAGGCGCCGCAGCAGCTCGACGACGTCGCCCGCGAGCTGGACGAGTACTTCGCCGGGCGGCGGACCACCTTCGACGTGCCGCTCGACCTGCAGCTCCTGCGCGGGTTCCGCCGTGACGTCGTCCTGCACCTGCCCGACATCGCCTACGGCCGGACCGCGAGCTACGCGGCGATGGCCACGCTGGCCGGCAGCCCCCGCGCGGTCCGGGCCGTCGGCACGGCGTGCGCGCTCAACCCCCTGCCCGTGGTGCTGCCGTGCCACCGGGTGGTGCGCTCGGACGGCTCGCCCGGGCAGTACGCCGGGGGACCGGACGCCAAGCTCACGCTCCTGGAGCTCGAGACGCGTGTCGGGGCGGCGGCGTAGCGTCGTTCCCATGTGCCGGAACATCACCACGCTCCGAGGGCTCGAGCCGCCCGCCACCTCGGAGGAGATCGAGGCCGCCGCGCGGCAGTACGTCCGCAAGGTGACCGGGGTGCAGTCGCTCAGCGACGCGACCCGCGAGCCCTTCGAGGACGCCGTCCGCCAGGTCGCGGCGATCACCGCCCGGCTGCTGGACGAGCTGCCCGCCCGCCGTCAGCCGCCGACCACCGTCCCGCCGCTGCGCCGCGCCGACGTGCAGGCGCGGATCGCCGCCCGGGAGGCGCACGAGCGGGCGCACGAGCTCGGTCTGCCGCACGGGCACGACGACGAGGACGAGCTCGAGCACGTGCACGAGCACGCCGGGGTCTAGAGGGGCCAGCGCACCAGCCGGGGGATGCCGTCGGGAGCGACGGCGGCGAGGGCGAGGAACCGGGCCTCGGCGCGGTGCAGGCGGATGTGCTCGTCCAGCGACCACGTCGGACCGTTGGTGAGCTCCATGCCGCACGCGCAGGCGATGGTCACCCGGCCGTCGTCGGTGGTCGTCACCTGACCGACGGTCGTGTGCTCCGTGGCGGCGCGGACCTTGGCGTGGCGCATCTCGGCGCTCACAGCCTCGACGGGATCGCTCATGACCCCATCCTGGTGCAGGAGGCTCAGTTCTCCGCCCGGATCTGCTCGTCGTCGACCAGCTGGTCGAGCTCGAACGACTCGTCCCACTCGCCGCCGCCGAGGCTCGGCATCATCGCGCGCAGGCGGGGCTGCCAGGCGTCGGCACGCTCCGGGAAGCACCGCTCGAGCAGGTCCAGCATGGTGGCCACGGCCGTCGAGGCGCCGGGCGAGGCTCCCAGCAGGCCCGCGATCGAGCCGTCGGACGAGGTGACCAGCTCGGTGCCGAACTCCAGCACGCCGCCCTGGGCCTTGTCCTTCTTGATCACCTGGACGCGCTGGCCCGCGGTGATGAGCTCCCAGTCGCGCGGGTGGGCCGTCGGCATGAACGCGCGGAGCGTCCGGAGCCGGTCGGTGTCGGTCGCGGTGACCTCGCCGACCAGGTACTTGACCAGGTCGAGGTTCCGCAGGCCGACGGCGAGCATGGGGACCATGTTGCCCGGCCGGATCGAGCGCAGCAGGTCGGTCCAGGAGCCGTTCTTGAGGAACTTCATGCTCCAGCCCGCGTACGGCCCGAACAGGAGCGCGGTGCCACCGTCGACCACCCGGGTGTCCAGGTGGGGGACCGACATGGGGGGCGCGCCGATGTCCGCCTTGCCGTAGACCTTCGCTTGGTGCCGCGCAACGATCTCGGGGTTGGTGGTCTTGAGGAACTGGCCGCTGATGGGGAACCCGCCGAAGCCCTTGGCCTCGGGGATGCCCGAGCTCTGCAGCAGGGTCAGCGCACCGCCGCCCGCGCCGATGAACACGAACCGCGCGGCGACCTTGCGGCTGCGCAGGTGACCGTTCCAGCGGCGGTCGGCCACGCGCAGCGACCACGTGCCGTCCTTCTTCTTGCGGAGCCTGGTGATCTCGGACTCGAGGTGCAGGCGCGCGCCGCGGGCGGTGGCGTCGGCGATCATTGCGCGCGTCAGGCGGCCGAAGTCGACGTCGGTGCCGGCGGCCGCGCGGGTGGCAGCGATGGGCTCGGCCGGGTCGCGGTCGTCCACGAGGAGCGGCGCCCACCGGGCGATCTGTTCGGGATCGGTGCTGAACTCGAGGTCGGAGAAGAGGGGGTGCTTGCGCAGCGTCTCGAACCGGCGGCGCAGGTAGTCGGCGTTGTCCGCGCCCCGCACGAACGTCATGTGCGGCGTGCTGGACAGGAAGCCGTCGCCCCCGGGCAGGCGGTCGTGGGTCGCCAGGTGGTGCCACAGCTCGCGCGACAGCTCGAACTGCTCGTTGATGGTGACGGCCTTGGAGATGTCGATGCTGCCGTCCGCCCGCTCGGGCGTGTAGTTGAGCTCGCAGAGGGCGGCGTGGCCGGTGCCGGCGTTGTTCCAGGCGTTCGAGCTCTCCTCGGCGAGAGCCGGGCGCCGCTCGTGGATCTCGACCGTCCAGGTGGGCTCGAGGCTGGTGATCAGCGCGGCGAGGGTCGCGCTCATGATCCCGCCCCCGACGAGGACGACGTCGACGATCTCTTCGCGTTCTGGCACGTTCAGGATCGTATGTTGACGTCGAGATACCTCCCATCCCGGCAGCGTGTGATCTTCCCCACGCGGGCTCGGTCGAGCGGGGTGGAGGCGGGTCCGTGTCACGCGCCGTCCACCCCGCGGCTCAGCCGTTCGCGCAGGTGGTTCCGTTGATCCGGACCCAGGTGGCGCGGGCGTCGGTCGAGCGGAAGATCCCGCGGACGCCGCCGACCTTCGACGACGTGCAGACCGCCGGGCAGGACGTGGGACGCCGCCGGGCGACGACCGCCGCGACCGTATCGATGCGCTTCGACCCCGTAGCAGGGAGCGAATCGTTCAGCCCGCGACGGGACGTCGTCGACCAGGGGGTGGTCCGCGCGTGCGTGCGAGCGCGGCGAGCGGTAGAACCGGAGGATGAGCCGCGACCGCGACCTGACGTCCGACCCCTCCGCCGAGCACCTCGCCGACCGTGAGCGTGCCCAGGCCGAGCTCGATGCCGCCGATGCCCGTTCCGGTGGCCACCCCGACCGCGGACCGCGGTCGCTCACCGCCGTCGAGCTCGAGGCCGACGACGAGCCCATCTCCAGCAACGACGAGTGGGACGACCCCGAGCGCCTCTAGCTCAGGTCGAGCCCGTACTCCCGCACCAGCTGCTGGAGCGTCTGGCCGTCGGGACCCTGGAGGACCGGGATCCCGTCCTGTCGGCGCGCGGCCTGCTGCTCGGCGCGCAGCGCCTCGGAGGTGGGCGCCGGGACGCCGTGCGCCAGCACGTGCTCGCTGAACGTGAGCTGCCGGATGAGGATCGCGCGGACGTGGTCGGCGAAGCGCTGCGCGGCGCCGGCGTAGATCTGCGGGTCGCGCTGGCCGTCGTCGCCCACCAGCACCCACTGCACGTCGGGCAGCTCGGCGAAGAGCCGCCGCAGCTGGGCCACCTTGTGCGCGGGGCCGCTGCGGAACCACCCGCTGTTGGTGGGACCCCAGTCCGTGAGCAGCAGCGGGCCGGCGGGGTAGCGCCACCGGCGCAGGAACCGGGCGATCGTGGGCGCCGCGTTCCAGGCGCCCGTCGACAGGTAGACGACGGGGACCTCTGCCCCGCCCGCCCGCAGCCCGGCGTACAGCCGTGCCATCCCGGGCACCGGCTCGCGGGCGTTCTCGTGCCGCATGAGCACGTTCCAGGCCGCGACGAAGGGGCGGGGGAGGCGCGTGACCATGACCGTGTCGTCGATGTCGCTGACGATGCCGTAGCGCGTCTCCGGGCCGATGACCTGCACCTGCGCCGTCGCGGTCCTGCCGTCGACGGTCGTCAGCAGCACGTCGTGCCAGCCGGGCGCGAGGTCCGACTCGAGGACGGCGTCCACGTACCCGCCGCGGTCGGTGACCACCCGGTGGGTGCGGTCGCCGACCTGCACCTCGAGCTCGGCGCCCGAGATCTGCGCCGTCGCGAAGCTGCGCCACCCGCGCACGGTGCTCGCCGAGCGGGCGCCCGCCTGGGCGCTCGCCCCGGCACCCGGCAGGTCCGCGTCGCCGACGTGAGGCGCCGCGAGCATGGTGCGGGCCATCACGCGCACCCAGCCCGGCGCGCCGTAGCCGGCGTACGGCTCGATGCGCACGGTCCACCCACGGCGGCGCAGCTGGTGCGCGACCGCGCGGTCGAACCCGTCCTCCAGCCGCGCGGCGAGGTGCGTGCGGGGGACCGACGACGTGGGCCCGGCCGGCCGGGCGGTACGAAGCACCGGCCCGCCGCCGGACGTGCCGACGACGGGCCGGGCGCTGGGGGGAACCGTCACGCGTCGTCCTTGACGGACGCCTTCCGCGCGGACGACTTCTCGGTCTCCGAGCCGCCGGTGGTCAGAGCGCCGCCCGCGGACTCGAGGTGCGCGCGGACGAACCAGTGGAAGAGCTCCAGCTCGTGCAGGTGGCCGATGAGCAGGTCGTTGGTGACGTCGTCGAGCTCCTCGGTGTCCTTGGCGGCCTTGCGGTGCGCCTCGATGACCCCGGTGTAGACGACGTCCAGCGCGCCGAGGTGGGCGATCGCGCTGTCGCGACCGATCGAGTAGTCGTCCCAGGTGCGGTTCTTCACCAGGGCGCCGGGGGTGCCGACCGGCGCGACGCCGAGCGTGGCGATGCGCTCAGCGATGGCGTCGACCATGAGCCGGACCGCGTCGACCTGCGGGTCGAGCATCTCGTGCACCGCGATGAAGTGCGGCCCCACGACGTTCCAGTGGATGTGCTTGAGCGTCAGCGCGAGGTCGTTGAGGGCGTCGAGCCGCTCCTGGAGGATCGCGGCGGTGTCGGCGCCCTCCTTCGGGGTCAGGGACGGGACGGTGTACTTCGGCAGCGCCATGACGGCTCCTTCGGTGCAGGTGGGCGGGAGACTCTTCCCGGCTGACGTCCACGCTGCCAAAGGTGGGAACGGCCCGCCATCCGAGACGGCTCAGGCGAACGGATCTCCGCGCTCGGCGTAACGCGCGGCCACCTCGTCGGGCCCCAGCTGGGTGAGCCCGGGGCCGATCTCGTCCCACCAGCGCGGCGCCGCGACGTGGGGCGTGTCCCGCCCGCGCAGCGAGTACGGCGTGATCGTCGTCTTCGCGGGGTGGTTCTGCGACCAGTCGATGAGCACCTTGCCGCCGCGCAGGTCCTTCTTCATCACGGCGACGACGAGCCGTGAGTTCGCCGCGGCGATCTCGTAGGCGACGTCGCGGGCGTACTGCCGGATCTCCATCACCGTCTGCGTGCCGGGCAGCGGCGCGTAGAGCTGCATCCCCTTGCTGCCCGACGTCACCGGCACCGTCGTCTCGAACCCGTCCTCGCGCAGCCGGTCCGCGACCAGGTGGGCCACCTCCGCGCACTCGGACAGCCCGGCGGGCGCGCCCGGGTCGAGGTCCACCACCAGCCGGTCGGGCTTGTGGATCTTGCCGCGCGGCCCGACCCGCCACTGCGGCGTGTGCAGCTCCAGCGCACCCTGGTTCGCCGCCCACACGAGCCCGGCCAGGTCGTCGAGGAAGGGCAGCTCCAGCTCGGCACCCTCGTCCTCGGCGCCGGGCGCGGCCCGGATCGTCTGCCGGCGCAGCCAGTCGGGCGCGCCGCGGGGCGTGTTCTTCTCGAAGAACTTCTCGCCGGCCACCCCGTCGGGCCACCGGATCCGGGTGACCGGACGGTCCCGCAGCTGAGGCAGGAGCGCCGGGGCGACCTGGACCAGGTAGTTCATCACCTCGGCCTTGGTGGTGCCGGTGGCGGGGTACATCACCTTCTCCAGGTGGCTCACGCGCACCTGGCGCCCCTCGACGTCGACCATCTGGCGTTCCGGTGTCATGGCTGCTCCCAGGGGTCCGCGTCGGTGTCGGTGCGCACGGCCCGGACCACCGGCTGGCGCAGACGTCCGGTCGGGGTCCGGGTCAGGTAGAGGGTGTCGACGACGACCACCGGCTCGACCCAGCGCGTGCCCCGCGCGTCGATCGGCGGGACCTCGTCGTCGAACGGCGAGTCCGCCCGCGCCTGCATGAGGCTCAGCAGCTCGGTCGCGCGCTTGCCGGTCAGCCCGCTGCCGGCCCGGCCCAGATAGCGCAGCGCCCCGTCGGCGTCGCGTGCTCCGAACAGCACCGCGCCGAGGCGGCCGGAGCCGTTCGTCTCCTCGCGCCACCCGCCCACCAGCGCCGTCCGCGTGCGCCGGTGCGGGGCCTTGATCCAGTCGGGCGACCGACGGCCCGGCTGGTAGACCGAGGACCGCCGCTTGGCGACGACGCCCTCGAGGCCCAGCGCCTTGGTGACCTCCCACAGCTCGGCGCCGTCGGGGTACACCGGAGACAGCTGCACGCGCTCGGGCAGCTCGAGGCGCGTCAGCGTCTCGCGGCGTTCGTCGTAGGTGCTGCGCGTGAGGTCGACGCCGTACAGCTCCAGCACGTCGAACACGAGGAACGTCACGGGGCGGTGGGCGGCGAGCGCCTCGGCCCGGCGCGGGTCGCGGACGTGCATGCGCTCCGCGAGGGCGCTGAAGGACGGGATCCCGTCGGCCATGAGCACGATCTCGCCGTCCAGGACCGCACCCTGCAGCGACCCGAGTCCGGCCAGCTCGGGGTAGGCCGGGGTGATCTCGCGCTCGTTACGGCTCCACAGGCGCAGGCGGCCCGACGTGGTGTCCGCCAGCGCCCGGACGCCGTCCCACTTGACCTCGAACGCCCACCCGGGGCCGCGCGGAAGCTCCGCCGGACCGGTTGCAGGGGTGGCGAGCATGGGCTCCACGGGTCCATCCTGCCCATAGGAGGCCGCGCGAGGCGCGGCCGGTTATCGACACGCCCAGCAGCCATCGACGACAGGACACGGCCATGCGAGCGATCTGGAAGGGTGCGGTCGCCTTCGGGCTGGTCAACGTGCCTGTACGCCTGTACTCGGCCACGGGTGAGCACGAGGTCACCCTGCACCAGGTGCACAAGGAGGACGGCGGCCGGATCCGGTACCGCAAGTTCTGCAGCATCGACAACGAGCCGGTGGAGATGTCGGACATCGCCAAGGGCTACGAGACGGACGACGGTGAGCTCGTGGTGCTCACGGACGAGGACTTCGCCTCCCTGCCGCTGTCCACCGAGCGCGAGATCGAGGTGCTCGAGTTCGTGCCCATCGACCAGGTGGACCCGATCCTGCTGCAGAAGACCTACTACCTCGAGCCGGAGAAGACCGCCGCCAAGCCGTACGCGCTGCTCCGGGGAGCGCTCGAGCAGGCCGACCGGGTGGCCGTGGTCAAGGTGGCGCTCCGCCAGCGCGAGTCGATGGCGATCCTGCGCGTGCGGGACAACGTCATCGTCATGCAGACCCTGCTCTGGCCAGACGAGGTGCGTGCGGCCGACTTCCCGGTGCTCGACGACGACGTCGCCGTGCGCCCGCAGGAGCTCGCGATGGCCGCGTCGCTGGTCGAGTCGCTGGCCGCGGACTTCGACCCCTCCCAGTACGAGGACCGGTACGCGGGGGCCCTCGAGCAGCTCATCGAGGCCAAGGTGTCCACCGGCAACACCCGCGCCGTGCCCCTGCCTCCGGGGGAGGAGGCCGGTGCCGACGGCGGCGGCGACGTCGTCGACCTGCTCGCGGCCCTGCAGCGCAGCGTGGAGAAGGCCCGAGGCGCGCGGGGTGACGCTCCGGCGGAGGAGGAGAAGAAGCCGGCGGCCAAGGCCAAGGCGAAGAAGCCGAAGGGCGACGAGGACGAGCCGACCCCGCGCAAGACGCGTCGCAAGGCGTCGTGAGCCCCTCGTCCACCCAGCTCCAGGCGGACGCGGTCGCCGCGCTGCGCCGGATCGCCTTCCTGCTCGAGCGCGCCCAGGCGAGCCCGTACCGCAGCGAGGCCTTCCGCAAGGCGGCGGTCAGCGTCGAGAAGCAGCCGGCGGACCGGCTCGTCGCGCTCGCCGCGTCCGGCTCGCTGGCGGACCTGCCCTCCGTCGGGTCGCGGACGGCCGACGTCGTCGCCCACGTCGTGCGCGGCAAGCCGGTCGAGTACCTCGACACGCTCGAGGCGGAGTACACCTCCTCGCTCGGGGCCGCCGTCGATCCGGCGGCGGCCCGGCTCCGCGCGGCGCTGCGCGGGGACCTGCACTCCCACACCGAGGCGAGCGACGGTGCGACGCCGATCCAGGAGATGGTGCTGGCCGCCCTCGAGCTGGGCCACGAGTACCTGGCGATCACGGACCACTCGCCGCGGCTGACGGTGGCGAACGGCCTGTCGGCGTCCCGGCTGCGGGCCCAGCTCGACCAGGTCGCGGCCCTCAACCGCGTGGTCGGGCCGTTCCGGGTGCTCAGCGGCATCGAGGTCGACATCCTCGACGACGGCGGCCTCGACCAGGAACCCGACCTGCTCGACCGGCTCGACGTCGTCGTGGCGTCGGTGCACTCCAAGCTGCGGATGGAGTCCGGACCGATGACGCGGCGGATGATCGCGGCGGTCAACAACCCGCGCACGGACGTCCTGGGCCACTGCACCGGCCGGCAGATCAAGGGCAAGAGCCGCCCGCAGAGCGAGTTCGACGCGCGCGCCGTGTTCGACGCCTGCGCGGAGCACGGCGTCGCCGTGGAGATCAACTGCCGACCCGACCGGCTCGACCCTCCGCACGAGCTGCTGGCGGTCGCCATCGAGGCCGGCTGCGACTTCTCGATCGACACGGACTCCCACGCACCGGGCCAGCTGGACTGGCTCCTGGCCGGCTGCGCACGGGCCGCGCAGCACGACCTGCCACCCGAACGGGTGATCACCACGCTGCCCGTCGAGGACCTCCTGGCGCGTACGCACAGGTGACGCGACACGCCCGGTGCACGGATCCCACGGTTTCCCGGGTTAGTGTCAGCCGATCGTCCCCGGTTGCCGCGGTCCTGCCGCGCGCCCGGGTACAAGGCCCGGAAGTGGGCCTGCAGTCCGAGTGAACACAGAGGAGCACATCCAGTGAGCGTGAACCGCACCGAGCTCGTCCAGGCCGTCGCGGCCAAGACCGGCCTCACCAACACCGACGCGGACAAGGCCCTCAAGGCCTTCCAGGAGGTCCTCGTCGAGAACCTCGCCGCCGGCGAGGCCGTCACGATCCCCGGCTTCCTGGCCGTGGCCCGCGCCGAGCGCGGTGCCCGCACCGGCATCAACCCCCAGACGGGTGAGAAGCTCGAGATCCCCGCGGGCTACCGCGTGAAGCTCACGGCCGGCAGCGCCCTCAAGCGCGCCGTCCAGGGCTGACCCCAGCCACACCGACCGGGCCCTCGATCCTCCGGGATCGGGGGCCCGGTCGCGCTATACTGGGAACGACTCTCAGGAAGGCCGGTCGACCTCATGGTGGTGATCCCGCGGCAGACGCGCCAGCGCGCCGAGATCCTCGACCTGCTCGAGGACGTGGACGAGTTCCGCAGCGCCCAGCAGCTGCACGAGATGCTCCGCGCCCGGGGGTCGAGCGTCGGGCTGGCCACCGTCTACCGCGCCGTGCAGAGCCTGTCCGAGCACGGGGACGTCGACGTGCTGCGCACCGAGGACGGCGAGTCGGTCTACCGCCGGTGCGAGCAGCGCAGCCACCACCACCACCTCGTGTGCCGGTCCTGCGGGCGGACGGTCGAGATCGAGGCCGGCCAGGCCGAGGCGTGGGCCGCCCAGGTGGGCGCCGCGCACGGGTTCGACGACGTCGAGCACACGATCGAGCTCGTCGGCACCTGCGCCTCCTGCCGGGCAGCCGCGGCGTCCTGAGCGGCTCCGGCCGGCGCCCGGGAGGTCACTGTCGGACCCCGGCTCTAGCGTGTGCCGCATGGACCTCGAGGATCAGCAGGGCACGCAGCTCGAGAGCGTCGACCTGACCGGCTCCCGCTTCACCAGGGTGGACTTCACGGGCTCGACGTTCCGCGCGGTCGCGCTGCACGGCGTGGTGATGCGCGACATCGAGGTCTCGGGCACCACGATCGACGGCGAGATCGAGAGCCTGCTGGTCAACGGCGTCGACGTGGTGCCGCTGGTCGAGGCCGAGCTGGACCGGCGCCACCCCGAGCGCCCGCTGTTCCGGCCGACCACCGCGGACGGGTTCCGCGCCGCGTGGGACGTCAACGAGCGGGTGTGGGCGGACACGGTCGCGCGGGCGCGCCTGCTGCCCGAGGCACAGCTGCACGAGTCGGTCGGCGAGGAGTGGTCCTTCGTCCAGACCCTCCGCCACCTCGCGTTCGCGTCGGAGTCGTGGGTCGGTCGGGGCGTGCTCGGCGACCGGAGCCCCTGGCACGCGTTGTCCCTCCCGTGGGACCAGATGGAGCCCCGCGAGGGCGTGCCGCACGACCGGGACGCCCGGCCCAGCCTGGACGACGCGCTGGCGCTCCGCCTGGCGGCGACGGCGCTGGTCCGGGGCGTGGTCGACGGCCTGACGGACGAGCAGCTCGACGTCCCGGGCGAGCCGCTGGTGGGACCCGGCTGGCCCGACGAGGGCGAGGTCCTCACCCCCCGGCAGTGTCTGCGGGTCGTCCTCAACGAGGAGTGGTGGCACCGCCGGTACGCGGAGCGCGACCTCGCCGTGCTCGAGAGCC
The DNA here is from genome assembly GCF_056401915.1 of Cellulomonas sp. P4_D11. Classification (NCBI taxonomy): domain Bacteria; kingdom Bacillati; phylum Actinomycetota; class Actinomycetes; order Micrococcales; family Cellulomonadaceae; genus Cellulomonas; species Cellulomonas sp. P4_D11. Next base: position 21,504 of record NZ_JBFUIK010000033.1, read on the forward strand.
GCGAAGCGTGACGACCTAGTCCCGCGCTCGCCTGGCGATCAGGCGGGGGACCAGCCACCAGGACACGACCAGGAGCACGAGCGACGCGACCCCCACGGCCCGGCCGGCGTCGCGGGACAGCACGACGTCGAAGATCAGCATCGCGCTGCCCGCCATGACGAGCGCCAGGACCACCAGGCCCGCCCGCGCGAACCACCCGCCCGCGGTGACCAGCTCGGGCTTGAGCCGGCGGCCGAAGAGCGCGCGGTGCAGGCTCACGGGGGCGACGAACAGGGCGGTCGCCACCACGGCGAGCACCACGAGCACCAGGTAGAGGTCCGTCTGGTACGCGTCGAGGTCGCCGAACCGCTGCTGGAACGGGATGGTCAGCAGGAAGCCGGTGAGGATCTGCGTACCGGTCTGCGTCACGCGCAGCTCCTGCAGCAGCTCGTTCCAGTTCCGGTCGGCCCGCTCGTTGTGCGACTCGGCACGGCCGTCGTCGGGAGCGGCGTCGATCTCGGTCACGGTCGGCCTCCTCGGTGGTTGCACGGATCATGCCGCACACGCCCGGCACGTCGCACTCGCAGGCAGCGACGTCGTCGGGAGAGACTGCTGCCCGTGACCCGACTGCATGACGCCGACCGCCGCGACTTCGCCTCCGACAACTACGCGGGGGTGCACCCCGAGGTGCTCGCCGCGATCGGGGAGGCCAACGGCGGGCACCAGACCGCGTACGGCGAGGACGTCTACACGTCCCGGCTGCAGGAGGTCGTCCAGCAGCACTTCGGCGAGCAGGCCTCGGCCTTCCCGGTGTTCAACGGCACCGGCGCGAACGTCCTGTCGCTGCAGTCCGTCCTGCCTCGCTGGGGAGCCGTCGTCTGCGCGGAGACCGCGCACATCCACACCGACGAGAACGGCGCGCCCGAACGGGTGGGCGGCATCAAGCTGCTCCCGGTCCCGACGCCCGACGGCAAGCTCACGCCCGAGCTCGTGGCCACGCAGGCCTGGGGCTTCGGCGACGAGCACCGGGCGCAGCCGGGCGTCGTGTCCATCACGCAGGCCACGGAGCTGGGCACGGTCTACACGCCGGACGAGGTCCGCGCCCTGGCCGACCAGGCGCACGAGCTCGGCCTGAAGCTGCACCTCGACGGCGCACGGATCTCCAACGCGGCGGCGAGCCTCGACGTCCCGCTGCGCGCGTTCACCACCGATGCGGGCGTCGACCTGCTCTCGCTCGGCGGCACCAAGAACGGGCTCCTCTTCGGCGAGGCCGTCGTGGTGCTGGACCCCGCCGCCGACGGCGGGCTGACGTACCTGCGCAAGATGGACATGCAGCTGGCGTCGAAGATGCGCTTCGTGTCGGCGCAGCTCATCGCGCTGTTCGAGGGCGACCTGTGGCTGCGGTCCGCCCGGCACGCGAACACCATGGCCGCCCGCCTGCGCACCGGGATCGAGGGGCTGCCCGGCGTCCAGGTCACCCGGCCGACGCAGGCCAACGGCATCTTCGTGATCTTCCCCGCCGGCGTCGCGGACGTGCTGCGCCGGCGCTGGCGGTTCTACGACTGGATCGTCGAGACGGGCGAGGTGCGGCTCATGTGCTCGTTCGACACCACCGAGGTGGACGTCGACGAGCTGGTCGCCGCGGTGAAGGACGCCGTCTCCTGACAGCCGGGCGGGGACCCTCCTGCCGGAGGGTCCCCGCCTGGGCGCGTTGTTCGTGCCCGTGTGCGAGCCGTTGAACCCGATGTCGGTCGAGGCTCCGGGCGCCAGCGTGGAGTTCCACGAGAGGCCCTTCGCCGTGACGGCCGCTCCGGACTGCGCCCAGTCGGCGCTCCAGCCCTGCGTGACCGCCTGGCCGTTGGCGAACGAGAAGCCGAGCGTCCAGCCGCTGATCGCGGTGCTCCCGGTGTTCGTCAGCCTGATCGAGCCCGTGAAGCCGGTGTTCCAGCTGTTGGCCGTGTACTTGACCGAGCAGCTGCTGGTCGTCGACGCCGTCTTGGTGGTGGCAGAGGCCGCCGCCGACGCCGTCGAGACGTTGCCGGCGGCGTCCCTGGCCCGGACCGTGAACGAGTACGCCGTGGCGGCCGCGAGACCGGTCACCGTGTAGCTCGTCGAGGTCGTGGAGCCCACCAGCGTGGTGCCGCTGTAGACGTCGTAGCCGGTCACGCCGACGTTGTCGGTCGAGGCGGTCCACGTCAGCGGGACGGTCGAGGTCGTCGTCGTGCCGGCCGCCAGGGCGGTCGGTGCCGAGGGCGCCGTGGTGTCCGTCGTCGTGGCCGTCCTGGTGGTGGCCGAGACCGCGGCCGAGGCCGCCGAGACGTTGCCCGCCAGGTCCTTGGCCCTGACGGTGAACGAGTACGCGGTGGCGGCGGTCAGGCCCGTCACCGTGTAGCTCGTCGTCGTCGTGGTCGCCACGAGCGTGGTGCCGCGGTAGACCTCGTAGCCGGCGACGCCCGTGCCGCCGGTGTTGTCCGTCGACGCGTTCCACGTCAGCGGGACCGTGGTGGTCGTCGTGGTGCCGGCCGCGAGACCCGTCGGCACCGAGGGCGCGGTCGTGTCGGTGACCGTGCCGGACGCCGTCGTCGCCGAGACCGCCGACGATGCCGCCGAGACGTTGCCGGCGGCGTCCTTGGCCCGGACGGTGAACGAGTACGCCGTGGAGGCCGTCAGGCCCGTCACGGTGTAGCTCGTCGAGGTGGAGGTGCCTACCAGCGTGGTGCCGCGGTAGACGTCGTAGCCGGTCACGGCCACGTTGTCGGTCGACGCGGTCCACGACAGCGGGACGCTCGTCGACGTGGGGGTCCCGGCGGTCAGGCCGGCGGGCACGGAGGGTGCCGTCGTGTCGACCGGGGGAGTCGTGCCGCCCGAGATGACGGGGTAGGCGTTGGCGACGAGGGTCTTGAACTGGTCCTCGAACCACTGGCCGGCCAGCGGCGCGTTGGGCGTGGCTCCCGTGAGCTGGTTCTTGAGCTTGGGCGACACGAAGGTCGGGTCGCACATGCGGTCGAACCGCTTGCCCTGGTCGTTGGCGATGTCCGTCGACGCGCCGTCGGACTCGCCTGGGGGCTTGATCCAGACGAAGGCGTCGAGGTGCGACGCCGTGTAGCCGGACGGGCTCGCCTGCGGCAGCTCGCCGATGCCGGCGCCGAGCGGGTTGCACCACGCGCCGCGGTGCACGCGCTTGTCGACCTTGGACGCGTTGACATAGGTGTTCAGGTCGGTGCTGGTCGAGGCGGCGGTCGGACGGTTCGGGCCGCCCCAGCCGTTGCGCGACGTGTCGATCAGCATGCCCAGCGACGACGGGAAGCCCGCCGAGACGAGTCGCGTGTACATGTCGGCGGTGAAGTCGACCTCGTCGAGGTCGGGGTTCCACTCATAGAAGTCGGCCGACTTGATCTGGCCGCTGCCCACCTGCTTGCTGGAGTCGGGCAGGTTCGGCTCGACCAGCGGGGTCGTGTTGGCCGTGTCGGAGACGAAGCCGTCGACGGACGCGAACCCGGCCGTGGTGCTCTTGGCGACGTCGGCGAACAGCTGCGCGGCAGGGCCGGCGTTGCTGTCCCAGCCGAGCCATCCGGAGTGGCCGATGTCGATGTAGTTGTAGGCGTTCGGGATGGCGTGGAACTTGTCGAGCGCGTACTTCACGCCCGCCCGGTAGTACGGGCCGGCCTGCTGGCAGAGGGGCTCGGAGTTGTTGGTGACCAGGTTGGGGAGCGAGTCGGGCTCGATGGTGAGCGAGAACCGAAGGTTCTGGTACTTGCTGTCCGAGAGCAACGCCGCGATGGCGTCGATGTACTCCGTCTTGTAGCGCGCGAGCCCGGCGTCGCTCGCGGGGAGCTCGCCGTTGGACGCGAGGGCGAAGCAGTCGCGGCCGGGCAGGTCGTAGATGACCAGGTTGACGACGATCGGCCCCGAGCCCTTCTGGGCGAGCGCGTTGTCCAGGTGGAACTTCAGGCCGTTGCCGTCCGCGTTGCCGGCGATCGCGCTGATGCGGTCCATCCAGACGGCGGTCGGCTGCTTGGCCACCGTGTGCATCTTGGCGGCCAGCGTGGCGTCGCCGGCCCGCGTGGCAGCGCTCTCAACGGACGCTGCCCAGGTGGGGTTCACGTACTGGGTGGCGCCGGCGTAGGGGTTGTCGACGTGCGCCTCGGCGGCGCTCGCACTGGTGGTGAGGCACAGCGGTGCCGCGATCAGCGCCATCGCTGCCGCTGCGGTGGCGGCGGTGCGCACGCGCTGCGTCACCGCTCTCTTGCCGTGTGTGGACACGTAGTCCTCCGGGTGTCGTTCGGCGTGCCCGGCCGGCCGTCCCGCCCGGGCGCAGGTCGCCCGGGGAAGTCCACGGCGACTGGCTCGTAGACCACCACGCGGATTTTCAGGGCGGCACGGGGCGAAACGTTTAGGCTCGTCGGGGTTATCAAACTGTGACTCGCATGAGAGCGTTCTCATCTTGATCGGGGACCGGTGCTGCCCCGCACGGCGAGCCCCCCGATCTGGAGCTGGCGACGCGCGCGCAGGTCGCCGTCGAGGACCGCGAGGACGGCCTCGCCGGTCGCAGTGCCAAGGTCGCGCTGGGCCGACGGGAGGGTCGTGATCGAGGGCGTGGCGAGCCGGCACAGGGCCGAGTCGGAGCCGGCGACGACCGACAGGTCCCACGGCACCGCGAGCCCCGTCCGGCGCGCGACGTCGAGCGCCGCGACCGCCATCTGGTCCGAGTCGTAGACGATCGCCGTCGGCGCGCGGCCCCCCGTGAGGAGGCGTCGGGTGGCCACGGCCGCCTCCTCGGCGGTCCCTCCGGTGGCTTCGTGCACGAGGATCCCGCTTGCTGCGTCGAGCACGCCGGCGAGCGCCCCGAGGCGTGCCCGGGTCCGCACCAGCTCCTTCGGACCGCTGACCAGAGCCACGTGGCGGTGGCCCAGCTCAAGCAGGTAGCGGCCGACGCGGAGGAACGCGTCGGCGTCGTCGAGGGTCACCGTGGCGAGGTCCGTATCGCTCTGACCTGCACCGACGACCACCCCGGGGGCGCGCAGCCGGCGCAGCGCGTCGGTCCTCGGGTCCTCGACGAGGACGTCCGTCACGACCATCACGTCGAAACGGCGCTCGGCCCACCACTCGCCGTAGAGCGCGACGGCCGCCTCCGGTCCGTCGACGATCTGGAGCACGAGGGCGAGGTTGCGGGCGGCCAGCACCTCCTGCAGCGCGATGACGAACTCGAGGACGCCGGTCGCCTGCGCGACCGGTCCGGCGGCGCCGCGGTCGAAGACGAGACCGATCGCGCGGGGACCCGTGCGCATCGACCGGGCGGCGGCACTGGGCCGCCAGCCGAACTCGTCGGCGACGCGCAGGACGCGCTCCCGGGTCGCGGCCGAGACCCCCGGGCGACCGTTCAGGGCATAGCTGACGACGGCGATCGAGACGCCCGCCGCGCGGGCCACGTCGGTGATGGTCGGGCGGCGCGCAGGGGCCGCCACAGGGGCCGGCGCCGGGGTGGGGGAGGACGGCCCGGACGTCGGCGTCGACGGTGACGCGGAAGAGGCGGGTGCTCCGGAGTCATATGCAGGTGTGACCACGATCACCTAGTGTGTCGCCCGATGCGGGTGAAATGCATCATCTCGGCTCCGACGACGTGGGCGAGGGATGTGGGGTCATGGGAACAGTGCGACGCGGGCCGGTCTCGCCGACGGCCCGACGGACGATCGGTGTCCTCTCGCCGGTGGTGGGCGGGTTCTACTTCGGGGCCCTGATCGCCGGGGTCGCACGCGCCGCACGCGCGGCCGGCCACAGGGTCGTGGCGGTCCAGACGTACCCGGCGGGGCTCGACCGGGAGCGGTACCCGGACGAGTCGATCCTCGACGCTCCGGTCGCCCTCGGTGCGGTGGACGGGCTCGTCGTCGTCGGCAAGGCGCTGCGCAGCGACCGGCTCGCCTCGGTCCAGCAGTGGGGTCTCCCGGTCGTCCTCGTGAGCGAGGAGCCGCAGTCCGCCGACGACGCCGTGGTGCTGCCGGACAACCTCGGCGGCGTCAAGGCTGCGGTCGAGCACCTCATCGGGCACGGCCACTCCTCCATCGGGTTCGTCGGGTGCCTGACGCAGCGCGACATGCGCGAGCGGTTCGCCGCCTACCGCGCGACCCTGGCCGAGCACGGCCTCGAGGCACCTGAGTCCTGGAGCTACGAGGCGTCGGACAACCACGAGCAGGGCGGAGCCGACGCGGCCGCGCGCATGCTCGCGCTCGGCACGCCGACGACGGCGGTCGTCGCCGCGACGGACCGCAACGCCATCGGCTTCCAGCGCGCGCTGCGCGCGGCGGGCCTCGTCCTGCCCCGCGACCAGGCCGTCATCGGCTTCGACCACGCCGACTCGGGCGCACGGGTGACCCCTCGGCTGTCGACGGTCGACGCGCACTACGACCGCGTCGGCGAGACGGCCGTCGCGCTCCTGCTGTCCCGGATGCGCGGCGAGGAGGTGCCCGGCGGCGAGTACCGGGCGCCCTCGACGCTGGTGGTGCGCGAGTCGTGCGGCTGCACGGAGTCGGCTCAGGCCGCGCGGCCCGCGGCCCCGGGCGGTCGCAGCGGCTACCAGGTGCTGCGCGCGCTGGCCGAGAGCGCGTTCGTCGGCCCCTCCGGCGTCGGGGGCGCGCGGCGCCCGGGCGCCGCGCCGCGCGAGGCGTGGTGGCACGCCGTGGTCGAGCCGATCGAGACCGCCGCCGAGCGGGGCACGCCGCCCGGCGCGCCGACCCTGGGCCGGCTGGCGGACCTGACGGCCGCGATGCAGCCGCACCCCGAGGCCCTCGAGCAGCTGGTGACCTGCCTGCGGGGCGTCGAGTCCGATGTCGTGGAAGCGCTCTCTCATCCGCAGCACGAGGCCGCGGTGCGACGCGTGGTCACCGAGGTCCTGCTCGCCGTGACGAAGGGGTGCACGCGCTCGATGCTCGCCCGCAGCGGTCAGCTGGAGCGGACCATCGTCGACCAGTACGAGGTCGACATGGACCTGCTGCGCGGCGACGGCGCCAGCCCGCGGGCCCTCGGCTGGCTGCCGCGGGGGGTGCGCGGCCACGCCTGCCTCGGGCTCTGGCTCGGCGCGGACCGGGGACCGGGCGACCGCGAGATGGAGGTCGTCGGCGTCCACGACACGTCGGGCACCCTGTCGCGCCTCGTCGGCGTCCGCACGACCGCGAGCCAGTTCCCGCCGGCCGCCCTGACCCGCGCGGGCACCGTCGGCTCGAACGAGCTGACGTTCGTCGTGCCCGTCACCTTCGGGGGCAGCGACTGGGGCCTGCTGGCGATCGACGGCACCGTGGAGACGCGGGCCACGAGCGCGCGCGACCGCTTCAACCACTGGGCCGCCCTGCTCGCCGTGGCCCTGGACCAGGAGCGGCTGCTGGCCAACCTGCGCGAGCAGCGTCGGGCGCTCGAGCAGGCGGCCGCCCGGGAGCGGTCGCTGGCCGACACCGTGCGGGCCAGCGAGGAGCGGTACGCGCTCGCCTCGATGGCGGCGCACGACGGCACCTGGGACTGGGACGTGTCGGCCGGCACCGTGTACTACTCGCCGCGCTGGAAGCAGACGCTCGGCTACGCGGACGACGTCATCGGGGACTCGCCGGGGGAGTGGCTCGAGCGGGTGCACCCCGCCGACCGGGACGAGCTCTCGGCGGCGATCGCCTCGCAGCTGGCCGGCGCGGGCTCACCGCTCGAGCTCGAGCATCGCGTGCGGACGTCGTCGGGCGACTACCGGTGGATGCTCTGCCGTGCCGTGACCGTGCTGGACGACGCGGGCTGCCCTGCCCGGCTGGTCGGCGCGCTGGTGGACGTCACGGAGCGCAAGGAGGCCGAGATCGCCCTGCAGCGTGACGCCCTGCGCGACCCCGAGACCGGCCTGGTCAACCGGCTCCTGTTCCTCGACCGGCTCGGCGCGGCCGTCCTGCGGACCCGACGGGCGCCCGGCTACGACTGCGCGCTGGCGCTGGTCCGGGTGCTGGACGGGCCGTCGATCCCGACCCAGAGCCGGCTGGACGGAGACGGCGACGCGCGCCTCGACCTGCACCGCGAGCTCGTCCGGCGGCTGCGGCGACCGCTGCGCGAGGGCGACACGCCCGCCCGGATCGCCGAGGACGACTTCGTGGTGCTGCTCGACGACGTCGGCCCGGGTGGCCTCCCGGCCCGCCTGTCGCTCCTGCTCGACCAGCTGCGCCAGGAGCTGGGCTCGCGGGTCGCCGTCGGGGTGCTCGGCAGCATCCGGGGGTTCCGGGACGTCGGCGAGGTGCTCCGCGAGGCCGACATCACCCTCCTGCGCGGTGCGTCCCGCCCGGGCCGGCCCGAGGCGCGGCCCGGGTCGGTCCTCAGATAGGGCGACGCCCCGCCCCCCGAGAACGGGAGACGGGGCGTTCGCAAGGGGCGATCAGCTGCGGCCGCGTGCCGGGCCGTGCGTCGGGCGCGAGGCGCCGTGGCCCGGGCGCGGGCCCGAGTCGAGGCGGATGCGCAGCGGGCGGCCGGCGACGCGCGTGCGGGCCAGCCGGTCGATCACGTCGGCCGAGAGGCCGGCCGGGATGTCGACCAGCGCGAAGCTGCCGAAGATGTCGATCTTGCCGACGTCCTTGCCGGTCAGGCCGCCCTCGCCGGTGAGCGCGCCCACGAGCGCGCCCGGCTGCAGGCCGTCACGGTGCCCGACGGCGACGCGCCAGCGCGGCGAGCCCCCGGCGATGTGCGTGTCGGCGCGGCGACGCTCGCCCCGCTCGGGACGGTCGTAGCTGCGCTCGGCGTCCCGCTCGCGCCCGCCACCGGTGAGGTGGGCGCGCGACAGGGCGTCGTCGAGGTCGTCACCGTGCTGCACGGCCTGCGGACCCTCGTCGCCGACCGCGAGCGCCGTGACCACGGCGAGCAGGTCGACGGGGTCGACGTCCGGGTTCTGGGCCAGGTGCACCGCGATGGCCTCGCGGTACAGGTCCAGGCGACCGAGCTCGGCGCGGGCACCCGTGCGGGCCAGCAGGGCCTGCACCCGGTGCGCGGAGACCTCGGCCGGCGAGGGGATCTCGACCTGCTGGAGGGACTGGCGGGTGGTGCGCTCGATCTGGCGCAGACGCGACTGCTCCGACGGCGTGACGAACGACAGCGCCTCGCCCTCGCGGCCCGCGCGGCCGGTCCGGCCGATGCGGTGCACGTAGGTCTCGGGCTCGCGCGGCACGTCGAAGTTGACGACGAGGCCGATGCGGTCGACGTCGAGGCCACGCGCGGCCACGTCCGTGGCGACCAGGACGTCGAGGGCGCCGGTCCGCAGGCGGTCGACGATCTTCTCGCGCTCGGTCTGGGCGACGTCGCCGGAGATGTACGCGGCAGAGATGCCACGCTCGATCAGCGCGCTGCCGACCTCCTCGGCCGCGCCGCGCGTGCGGACGAAGACGATGGCGGCGTCGGCCTCGGACACGGCGAGCACGCGGGCGAGCGCACCGGTCTTGTGGCGGTGCGGGACGACGGCGTACGTCTGGCGGACGCTCGTCACCGTGGACGCCTGGCGCGAGACGGTGATCTCGACCGGGCGGTTCAGGTGCTGCTCGGCGACCCGGCGGATCTGGGGCGGCATCGTCGCGGAGAACAGGGCGACCTGACGCTCGCGGGGCGCGGCGGACAGGACCTTGTCGACGTCCTCGGCGAAGCCCATGCGCAGCATCTCGTCGGCCTCGTCGAGCACGAGGAAGCGGACCTGGTCCATCTTCAGCGTGCGGCGGTCGAGGTGGTCGAGCACGCGGCCGGGGGTGCCGACGACGACCTGCGCGCCGCGGGACAGCGCGCGCTGCTGCGGCAGGAACGGCGAGCCGCCGTAGACCGCGAGCACGTTCAGGCCGGGCAGGTGCGTCGCGAACGACTGGATGGCGTCGGCGACCTGCATCGCGAGCTCGCGCGTCGGGGTGAGCACGACGGCCTGCACGGCCGGGAGGTCGTAGTCGATCGCGGCCAGCAGCGGCAGGCCGAAGGCGGCGGTCTTGCCGGTCCCGGTCTGGGCGACGCCGACGATGTCGCGGCCGCTCAGCAGGGCGGGGACGGCCTGCGCCTGGATGGCGGAAGGAGTGGTGAAGCCGAGGTCCGCGATCGCGGCCTGGAGGGCCGGGGGCAGACCCAGCTCGTCGAAGGTGCCGTTCTCGGGCATGGCAGAGGGCGCAACAGAACTCATGAAGAGGGGGTACCGATCATCGCGGGGCGGAGCCCTGAACCGTGCACCAGGTCGGCGAACAGCGGGTCGCAGCCCCTGACCACCCAGTGGCAACCGCTCACGCGATGCCTAGACCACACGACGCGAGGCGGGCCCCGACCGCCTCAGCGGTGGTGGCGACGCCTCGAAGGGGGACGCGACGAACTCCAGATTCACCGGGGAGTCTACCGGGCGGACGCGCCGGGCGGCAGGCAGGTCGCGCGTGACGTCGCGCACAGGGTCACGGGGACCTCCCTGAGGCCGGTCAGAGGCCGCGCTGCGGACCCTCGATCGCCGGGCATGCATCCATGACGACGTCGAGCCCCGCGGCACGCGCGCGCTCCGCCGCGTCCTCGTCGACGACCCCCAGCTGCAGCCACACGGCGCCCGCGCCGATGGCGATCGCCCGGTCGACGACGTCGCCGGCCAGGTTGCTGTTGACGAACACGTCGACCACGTCGACCGGGCCGTCGACGTCCTCGAGCGTCGTGACGCCGGCCGCGCCGTGGACGGTCTCGCCGCGCGGGTGGACGGGGACGATCGTGTGCCCGATCGACTGGACGTAGCGCGCGACCCCGTACGCAGCGCGCGAGCTGTTGCTGGACAGCCCGACCACGGCCCAGCGGCCCGGGGTGCTCAGGAGTCGGGTGATCACGTCGGGGTCGTTGCGGTGCGCCATGAGGGAACTCTCGCACCCGGGCGAACGGCTCGCGCGCCATCGTCCTGGGCGGTCCCGCGGGCCGCATAGGATCGACGCCGCAGGACGGGACGGCGACGGGGGAGGCAGTGGCGAGCAACGACGTCGTCTCCGCGCGCGTGCTGACCGTCCCGAACGCCATCAGCTTCGTGCGACTGCTCCTGGTCCCCGTGTTCGCCGTGCTCCTCGCGCGCGGCGAGGACGGCTGGGCCGTCGCGGTCCTCGCGGTCTCAGGGGCCAGCGACTGGCTCGACGGCGTCCTCGCCCGTCGGCTGGGCCAGGTGTCCCGGCTCGGGCAGTTGCTCGACCCGGCCGCGGACCGCCTCTTCATCATCGTGACCCTCGTCGCCCTGGCCTGGCGCGACGTCGTGCCCTGGTGGCTGCTCGCCGTTCTCGTCCTGCGCGACGTGGTCCTCGCCGGGATGCTCGTCGTGCTCGCGCGCGCCGGCTACGCGCCCCTGCAGGTCCACCTCGCGGGCAAGGCCGGCACGTTCGCCCTCCTGTACGCCTTCCCGCTGCTCCTGCTCGCGCAGTGGGACTCGTGGGTCGGCACCGTGGCCGGCGTGGCCGGGTGGGCGTGTGCCCTGTGGGGTGTCGCGCTCTACTGGTTCTCGGCAGTCCTGTACCTCGCGCAGGCCCGGCACCTGCTGCGTGCGAGCGACCGGGGCGGAGCGCCCGCGTGAGCGCCCGCCACGGCAGCGGCGAGCGCGAGGCGCCGCGCACGCCCGACGCGTCGATGACGCTGCTCACCGAGGTGTACCGGCGGCCGCTCGACCCCGGCTACGCCGAGGCGGCCGCACGCCGGGCGGCCGGGACGGGCCCGCGCCGAACGGTGAGGTCGACCGCCGGTCTCGTCGCGCTCGCCATCGCGCTGGGTCTCGGGGCGACGGCGGCGACGATCGCCCTCCGGCAGCCGGCGGGGTCGGTGCAGGCCGCGCGCACCCTGCTGGAGGAGCAGATCGGGCAGCGCGACGCCGAGGCTGACGCCACGCAGGCGGAGATCACCGCGATGACGGCGCAGATCGCCACGCTGCAGGCGCAGCTGCTCGGCGACGAGGGCCAGGGCGTGCGCGACCAGATCATGGCCGACTCGGTGGAGTCCGGGGTGATGCCGGTGACCGGTGCCGGGCTGCGCGTCGTGCTCACGGACGCCGCCTCCGACGACCCCGACACCGAGGATCCCGAGCTCCGGGTGCAGGACGTGGACCTGCAGGTCGTGGTCAACGGGCTGTGGGCTGCCGGTGCCGAGGCGATCGCGGTGAACGGGGAGCGCCTCACGGCCATGACCGCCATCCGGAGCGCGGGCGACGCCGTGCTGGTGGACCTCGTCGCCCTGAGCAGCCCGTACACCGTCGAGGCGATCGGCGACGCGGTCGGCATGCAGACCTCGCTGGCCCGCGCGAGCGCCGGGCAGCACCTGGCGACGCTGCGCACGACCTACGGCATCGGCGTCCAACTGACGTCGCAGAGCTCGCTCGACCTGCCGGGCACCGGCCTGGTCGCTCTGCACGAGGCCCAGGTCCCCGAGAGCACCGGACCGGCCGTGAGCGCTCCGGACGATCCGGGAGGTGCGCCCGACGAGATCGGTGTGGCAGGGTCTGCAGGTCCGACAGGGAGGGACGGCACGTGATCGCAGTCATCGGTCTGATCGTCGGCGTCGTCGGCGGCCTGCTCCTGCAGCCGACCGTCCCCACCGAACTGCAGCCGTACCTCCCCATCGCTGTCGTCGCGGCCCTCGACGCGCTGTTCGGCGGCCTGCGCGCGATGCTCGACGGGATCTTCGACGACCGCGTGTTCCTCATCTCGTTCCTGTCCAACGTAGTCGTCGCGGCGCTGATCGTGTTCCTGGGTGACCAGCTCGGCGTCGGCATGCAGCTGTCGACCGCCGTCGTCGTCGTCCTCGGGATCCGGATCTTCTCCAACGCGGCGTCGATCCGCCGGCACCTGTTCAAGGCATGACCGTGACCCCGGCGCACGAAGAGCGGGACGACGTCGGCACGCGGGACGGTGCGCCGGTCGACGAACCGCTGAGCCTGCCGCCGGTCGTGCCGGACGGCGAGCCCGACGACGAGCAGCTGAGCCTGCCGCCGGTCGTGCCGGACGACGAGCCCCTTCGTGCCGACGACGTGAACGACCTCCAGCCGCCGCTGGGCCTGCCGCCCGTCGAGCCCTCGGGAGGCGACGACGACGCACCGCTCCCGGCCACGACACCCGGAGCGCCCGCGGCTCTCGAGCGGGAGCCGGCGCTGGTCGTCGCGGACCCGGACGACGCCCCCGGCCCGAGGGTGTTCCATCCCGACGCGCTCGGCGCGGACGAGCCCGTCGCCCCGGTCGATGCCGGTGCCGCCGTCGTATCTGACGCCCGTGCCGTGAGCGAGCGTCTGGACACCCACGCCAGCACCGAGCCCGACCCGAGCGACGCAGAGCCGCCGAGCGGCTGGGTGGTCCTCGGCCGTGCGCTGCGCCCCCGTCTGACCCGTGCGCAGGTCCTCGCGGGCGTGCTCTGCGCGGTCCTGGGCTTCGCGCTCGTCGCGCAGGTCCGGCAGTCGAGCGGCGCCGACCTGGCGGGGATGCGGCAGGGCGACCTGGTGCGCATCCTCGACGAGACGACGAACCGTGGCGACCAGCTCGCGCGCGAGTCGGCGGACCTGGCCCGGGAGCGCGACGACCTGCTGTCCGGCTCGGACCGCCGCCAGGCGGCACTGGACGCCCTGCGGCGCAGCGCAGAGACCCAGGGGATCCTCACCGGTCGGCTGCCCGCCGAGGGACCCGGCGTGATCGTCACGCTGGTCGAGCCGGACGGCTTCATCAAGCCGATCACGATGCTCAACATGCTCGAAGAGCTGCGCAACGCGGGCGCGGAGGCGGTGCAGCTCAACGACCAGCGGGTCACCGCGAGCAGCTCGTTCACGGGGTCCGGGGGAGCGGTCGTCCTCGACGGGGTCGCCCTGACGGCGCCGTACCGCTGGATCGCCATCGGGGATCCCGACATCATCGCGCCCGCGCTGCAGATCCCCGGCGGCGCGATGGCGCAGGTGCGCAACAACGGTGGCCGGGGGACGGTCGAGAGCGCGGACAAGGTCGAGGTCGACGCGATCCGCGACGTGCCGGACCCGGTCTATGCGACGCCGGTGCCTCCGGCGGGCGATTGATCCTGGTCTGTTCCTGCCCGGCCCCCATCTGGCTCCGGACCTGCGCCGAGGACGTGCTGCGCCGACCGGCTCGGTCCGCATAGGGTGTGGCTGACCCCGAGGAACGTCGGTGGTCGACGCGAGGAACGGGCCCGGGAGGTGGCATGAGCGGCGAGGACCCGCAGGACGGACGTCCCGCCTACGGAGCCGACACGACGATGAGCTTCGGCGCGATCGAACCGGTCGAGATCGAGGCGTCGGCGCCGGTCGGGCTCACGCCGGACGAGGTCGCCGCCGTGCACGCTCTCCCGCCGACGTCGGCTCTTCTCGTGATGCAGCGTGGCGCGAGCGCCGGCGCACGGTTCCTGCTCGACGCCGAGCGCACCGTGGCCGGCCGCTCGACGTCCGCCGACATCTTCCTCGACGACGTGACGGTGTCCCGCAAGCACGCGGAGTTCGTGCGCGACGGGCAGACGTTCGCGGTCCGGGACATCGGCTCGCTGAACGGCACCTACGTCAACCGCACGCGCATCGACCAGTCGGTGCTCCGCGCGGGCGACGAGGTGCAGATCGGCAAGTACCGGATGACGTTCCACCCGAGCCCGCACCGCGACCCGGCCGGCGCGTGAGCGGCCTGCAGCAGACGCTCGACCCGACGGGGAGCACGACGTGACGAGTGCCCGAGCGCAACGCGCGCCGGTCGAGGCCGACGCGGCGCCCGCCGTCGAGCACGAGCCGTGGCCGCGGGGGATCTCCCGCCGCGCCTCGATGCGCATCTCCGACGTGCTGGCCGCGCTGCAGATCGAGTTTCCCGCCGTCACCACGTCGAAGCTGCGCTTCCTCGAGGAGCAGGGTCTGGTCGAGCCCGTCCGGACGGCGGCCGGCTACCGGCAGTACTCGCCGGCCGACATCGAGCGGCTGCGGTTCGTGCTGCGCCAGCAGCGGGACCGGTACATGCCGCTGAAGGTCATCGGGGACCGTCTCGCCGCGCTGGACGCCGGGGAGGAGGACGAGCCCGCGCCGCGCGCTCGTCTGGCTACCCGCGACGGCGTGCGGGAGGCGGCCGGGACGCGCTGGACCGTCGACGCGCTCGCGCGCGAGTCCGGTGTGGAGGTCGGCTTCGTCGAGGACCTCGTCGCGGCCGGGCTGCTGCGCACGCGCGGCACGACGTCCTTCGACCCGTGGGCACGCGAGATCGTGGTCGCGGCGGCGGCGCTGGCCGAGCACGGCATCGACCCGCGCCACCTGCGGCAGTTCCGCACGGCGGCCGACCGGCAGGCGGACCTCGTCGAGCAGGTCGTCGCCCCGTGGCGCGGACAGCGCAGCGCGTCGTCGCGAGCCCGGGCGGGCACGCTCGCTGCCGAGGTGGGCGAGCTCTGCAACCAGATGCACACCGCCCTCGTGCGTGCGGCCGTCGCCGACCTCGCACCGTAACGAGCCCGACAAGACTCCCGGCCTCCGGGGGGCGCCGGATCGCCGTCGGCGTCGTAGCGTGGGCGCCATGGGGGAGGACGCCGAGCTCGTACCGGTCGAGGTCGTCGGGGTGCGCCAGCACCTGGCCGACGACGAGATCGTCGTGCTCCTGCTCGACCCCGACTCCGAGCTCCTCGTGCCCATCCTCATCGGCCCCACGGAGGCCAGCGCGATCGCCTCTGCGCAGGCCGGGATCGTGCCGCCGCGACCGATGACGCACGACCTCCTGCGCGACGTGCTCATCGCCACCGGCTCCGGGCTGACGCGCGTGGAGATCACCAGCCTCGAGGACGGGGTGTTCCACGCCGAGCTCGTGCTCCGGACCGGTCCGCGCGTCGACTCGCGCGCGTCGGACGCGATCGCGCTCGCCCTGCGCTTCGGCTGCCAGGTGCTGTGCTCGGCCGAGGTCGTCGCGGTGGCCGGCGTGGAGGTGCGGACGACCACCTCGGAGCAGGACCTCGAGCGGTTCCGCCGCTTCCTCGACCTGGTGACCCCGGAGGACTTCAGCACGGGCGCCGAGCCGGAGGACGAGCCGGGGGCCGAGGGTCGCTGACGGTTGCTCGTGGCTGTTGGGCGCAAACCTTCGCGTTGAGGTCGAAGGTGAGACTCGCCGGTCGCGACACGCCCGGCGGGTGTCATGGCGTCTGCCGCGCCACGGGCCTAGTCTGGCAACCAGCCGGGGGAGCCGTCCGCCGACCGGCTAGCGACGAGTGGAGGATTCGTGACCAGCACCGAGAGTGCCGAGAGCGTCAGCGGGGCAGTCCCGCAGCGCGCTCAGGGCATGCTGTTCGACGACGACCTCCCCGACCTCGACACGGCGACCGGCTACCGCGGTCCCACCGCGTGCCGCGCCGCCGGCATCACGTACCGCCAGCTCGACTACTGGGCGCGGACCGGCCTGGTCGAGCCGTCGATCCGCCCAGCCACAGGGTCGGGCACGCAGCGCCTGTACAGCTTCCGGGACATCCTCGTCCTCAAGGTGGTCAAGCGGCTGCTGGACACGGGCGTCTCGCTCCAGCAGATCCGTACCGCCGTGAGCCACCTGCGTGAGCGCGGGGTCGACGACCTGGCGCAGATCACGCTGATGTCCGACGGCGCGAGCGTCTACGAGTGCACGTCCGCGGACGAGGTCATCGACCTGGTGCAGGGCGGGCAGGGCGTCTTCGGCATCGCCGTCGGCCGCGTCTGGCGCGAGGTGGAGGGCACGCTCGCGCAGCTGCCGTCCGAGCGCGCCGACGAGGACGACGAGCTGGTCGTCGAGGCGTCGCCGCACGACGAGCTCGCGATGCGTCGTCAGGCGCGTACCGCCGGCTGATCCACCGACCCCGTCGAGAGCGGCCGTCCCTGGGGGCGGCCGCTCTTGCGTCGTCAGTGGCGGGGCGCCCGCAGCGCGCGGTCGAGCAGCGCGTCGAACGTCCTGGCCAGCTCGGCCGCCGCGGCGCCGGGCCAGGCGTGCACGGGCTGGGCGGCACCCTGGGCCTGCTGGAGCGCGGCGCGCTCCGGGACCGGCGGGGTGAGCACGAGGGGGCCGTAGAGCGTCTGCAGCTCCTCGAGCCGGAACGCCTGCTCGAGGGAACGGGCGCGGACCCGGTTGACGACGATGCCGAGCGGCTGGAGTGCCGGGGCCGGGCCGCGTCTGAGCTCGTCGATCGTGCGCATGGCCCGGCCGACGGCCATGACGGCGAACAGGCCGGGCTCCGTGACGACGAGGGCGCGGTCGCACGCGGCCAGGCCGGTCCGGGTCAGGCCACCGAGCGACGGGGGGCAGTCGACGAGGACGAGGTCGTAGCCGTGCACCCACGAGAGCGCGTAGCGGAGGCGGTCGATGTCGTCGCCCTCGAGCCGGTCGTGCGCCGCGGACCGCTCCGACCCCGCCAGCACGTCGAGGCCGTCGTCGGCCCACGAGGACAGCACGGTCGCGGCGGACATCGTCGCCTCGCCGGGATCGTCGAGGACCGAGGCGACGTCACCGGTCTGCGGGCGCGCGCCGAGCGCCATCGTGCTGTCGCCCTGGGGGTCGAGGTCGATGACCAGAGTGCGCAGGCCGCGCTCGAGCGCAGCCGACGCCAGACCGAGGGTGATCGACGTCTTGCCCACGCCACCCTTGAGACTGCACACCCCGAGCACCAGCACGTGCGACACCGTAGCCGGGCGACGGGTCCGCGACGAAAACGGGTGACGACGAACCACTCGCGTGGCGGTTCCGGGGGCACGGACCCGCAGGTCAGGACAGACTGGGCAGATGAGCATCCGACTGAGCCGCTGGGGACACGCCTGCATCCGCCTCGACCGCGGCGACGACCGTCTGGTCATCGACCCCGGGGTCTTCTCCGACCTGCCCGGCGCCCTCGACGGCGTCTCCGCGGTCCTCGTCACGCACGAGCACCCCGACCACCTGGCCACCGAACCGCTGGTCGCGGCGATCCAGGCGGGCGGCGTGGAGGTGTGGGCACCGCAGTCGGTGGTCGACGCCCTCGTCGGCGCCGGCGCGCCGTCGGGCAAGGTGAACGCGGTCAGCGCGGGAAACGCTTTCACGGCTGGCGGCTTCGACGTCGAGGTGCTGGGGGAGTGGCACGCGCTGATCCACCAGGACGTGCCGCGCGTCCACAACGTCGGGTACCTCGTGGCGGGGGTCCTGCACCCGGGCGACGCGTACGTGGACACGGGCGACGCCCATGTGGACGTCCTGTGCACGCCGATCGGCGCGCCGTGGCTCAAGCTGGGGGAGGTCGTCGACTTCGTGCGCCGTGTCAACCCCGGGCAGCTCGTCGTGATCCACGACGCCCTGCTCAGCGCGATCGGGCAGGGCATGGCGATCAACCTGCTCGGGCGCATCGGTGGCGCGGGCGACCCGATCTCGCTCGACTCCGGCGAGGGCATCGACCTCGACCTGTAGGACGCGCCCGCTCCCGACCCGATGACCGCTTTCGCGTCGGGTCGCCCGACCGTAGCGTGAACCCGTCGGAAGGAGACCGCCGTGACGGAGTCCGTGGGGCACGAGGTGCCCGAGCTCGAGTACGACGAGAACGTCCCGCCGCGCCCGGAGGAGGAGATCGCCGACGCCGCCCGGTCGGTGCCCGATCCGGAGGGTCACGGCGGTTCGCCTGCCGATCAGGTGACGGCGCGCGACGAGCCCTGAGGGCTTCGTCGCCGGACGTGAGGCATCCTGTGCAGGTGATTGTCCAACAGGTGGGGGAGAACGACTGGCGACTCGTCCAGGAGGTCCGGTTGCGCGCCCTCCGGGAGGACCCGGACGTCTTCGGTGCGTCGCTGGCGCGTGAGGAGCGGTTCGTCGAGTCGCACTGGCGGATGCGCCTGCGCACGTCGACCACCTGGATCGCCGTGGACGACGACGGCGCGGGCCGCGGGATCGTGACGATGATGCAGGAGCCGGGGTCGCCGGTGGACGACCGGCATGTCGTCTCGCTCTGGGTGGCTGCGGAGGCGCGCCGGCACGGCGTCGGGTGGGCGCTCCTCGACGCCGTCCGCACCGCAGCGATCGCCGAGGGAGCCCGGACGGTCTCGCTGTGGCTGGTGGACGGGAACCACGCCGCCGGCGACCTGTACGTGCGCGCCGGGTTCACGCGGACGGGGGAGCGGCAGGTGCTGCCGCGCGACCCGTCGCAGACCGAGGAGCGGTACGTGCTGACGCTCCGCGCGGCGGAGGCGTCCTAGCCGACGAGCTCGAGCAGCTCGGCGGCGTCGAACGTGCCCGGCGGGGTGCCCGCCGCGGCGGCCTGCCGCGCGAGCTGCTGGAGCATCCCGTTGACCGGCGTCGGGACGCCGTGCAGGCGACCCAGGAGCACGACCTCGCCGTTGAGGTAGTCCGCCTCGATCGAGCCGGTCCCGCGCGCGAGGGACTGCCAGGACGACCCACCGCCGTCCTCGCCGGGCAGGCGACCCATGTGGAAGTCGGCGCGGGCCGCGTCGTGCTCGGCATCGGGGACCACCCGCACGCCGGCCGCCGCCAGGACCGCCCGACCCTCCGCGGTGGCTGCGGCGGTCAGCTGACGGGCGGGGCCGTCGGAGACCGTGCCGCACAAGGCCTCGACGGCGTTGCCCAGGTTCGACATCAGCTTGTAGTACTTCCACGCCATGACGTCGTCCACGACCGGCGCCCGGAACCCCGCGGCCACGAGGTCGGCCGCGATCGCCGTCGGAGCCGGACCACCGACAGGGACGGGCCCGAGCCAGAGGACCCCGGGCACCGGTGTGCTGCCCGCCGACACCCGGCCGGGCTCCAGGTGCGTCGCAGGCAGCCACACGCACATGCCGACGACGTGGGCGAACCTGCGCAGGGCGGCCCGCTCATTGTCGACGCCGTTCTGGGCGCACACCAGCGGGAGCTGGGTCGCTGCCGTGCCGCCACCCGCCACGGGCCGGTCCGCCCAGGCCTGCAGCGCGGCGGCCGAGTCCTGGCTCTTCACGGCGAGCACGAGGACATCGTCCGGCCGGAGGTCCACGGCGTCCGGCCCGGCCGCCGTGGCCGGGTGCACGTGATGGATGCCGTCGGTCGTGGCGACCTCGAGACCATCGGCGCTCAGCGCCTCGAGCTGACGGTTCCTGGCGACGAGGACGACGTCGCGTCCAGCCGCGGCGAGCAGCCCGCCGATGACCCCGCCGACCGCACCCGTCCCGATGATGATGTAGCGCACGAGCGCACGTTACGCGGAGTCCGGGGGAGTCACGGCAACGAGACGAGCACCCAGGCCGCGGCGATCGCGACGGACTGCCACACCAGGTCGCCGTTCCACGGCTCGAGCGGACGGGAGCGGGCTTCGGACGCGATCTGCAGCGCCAGCAGCCGGACCGCAGCCGTCGCAGCGCCCAGGATCAGGACCGCCAGCACCGCCAGGACCAGCTGGGCGGCCCACGTGTCCCAGGCGTCCGCGAGCATCACAGGGATGAACAGAAGCACGACCGGCAGGAGCAGCACTGCCCGTGACACCAGCGACGTGCTGGTGAGCACCTGCCTCGCAGCCTGACGATCCTCGACCACGCGCTTGCGTCGTTCGCGTGGCGTGAGCGGCTCCCGCACCCTGACGCTGCAGGCGTGGAAGAGCGCCCCGGGCACCGTCCCGCGCAGGACCGGGTAGACGAGGAACGCCTCGTGGGGGCCGTCGACCCGGATGGACGGCGGCGACCCGACGGCGTCGGCGTCGCCGAGCACGCGTCGGAGAACCCTCACGGCACGGAGCCTCGCACAGTCCCGGCCGGCGCTCGGTCAGATCGCCGCGTGCCGGGATCTCCGGGGTAGGGAAGTAGGGGAGCCGATCAGGTGGGTCGAGCGGGTCACGATCGCTGGAATGTCATAATGTGCATTATCGGCGTAGACCTGTGTCTGAGTTGGCTTCGCGGGACTGTGCCTCAGGATCCACGCGACGAGCCTGTTCCACGCTGCGCGAATGGCTGCGGATGCTTCCAGACGTCGGGTCTCTCCAGCTGATCCGTGTCTGGCTCGGGCGCACGCCGGACGATCACCACGAGGCAATCATGGGCCGCGCGGCGTGATGGCTCCCGTATCCGACTCGAGTCCTCGAAGGGTGCGGCCGTGCGCGATCGGGCGATCGAGCTCGGTGACGACGAGAACCCCGCCGCGTGGCTCGCCGACGATCGCGGGCGCGTGGGCTTGGCTGACATAATTCAGGGATGCCCCTGATCCGCCTCCCCGACGTCCTGGAGACCGATCGCCTCGTCCTCGGGCCCCGGAGCGCGAGCCAGGCGGGCGTCTACCACCGGCTGTGGACCGAGCGGGACCCACGGGTTCCGGTGCACCGGCGGATCGATGCCGAGGGCCGGCCGACCGTCGAGGACATCGCGGCGCAGATCCGCGTCGAGGGTGACGAGGCCGGGCCGTGGCTGCGCGCGGTGGCGCGGAAGGACACGGGCAACGTCATCGGGTACTGCGGGCTGACGGCCCACGGGAACGGTTCGCCGGACGAGCCCGAGCTTGCGTTCGAGCTGCTGCGCGCCGTCCACGGCGTCGGCTACGCCACCGAGGCAGGGCACGCCGTGGTCGACTCGGCGGCAGAGGCGGACGTTCCTCGGTTGTGGGCGTCGGTCTGGGACTGGAACGTGGCGTCGCGGCGAGTCCTGGAGAAGCTCGGGTTCCGCGAGACGGGTCGGGTGGAGCGCACGTCGATCCACGGTCGGAGCCTGCTGACCGTCCGGGAGCTCTGACTCTGGCGAGAACGTCGTCACCTAGCCGCGCTGCGGACGGCTCTGCTCGTCGAACTCGTGGCTCAGCAGCGACCAGACCGACTTGTCGTGGAACGTGCCGTCGACCAGCCATGCCTCGCGCAGCTCACCCTCGTGCACCATGCCGAGCCGTCGGGCGACCGCGATGCTGCGAAGGTTGTCGCTGCGGCAGCGCCACTCCACGCGGTGGAGCCCTCGCACCTCGAACGCGTACTGCAGGAGGTGCGTGACGGCGGCGGTGATGTGCCCGTGCCCCTCCCCCGCGGGCTCCGACCAGCAGCCCACCTCGCAGACGCCGGCGGCCGCGGAGAACGCCACGAACATCACCCCGCCCACCAGGACGCCCTCCACCCAGATGCCGTAGATGCGCGGCCCGTCGAGCGCGAGCTGCTGGGCGTACCGGGTCAGGGTGGCGTGCGCGCCGTCGACGTCGTCGCTGAGGAACGACGGCCCGACCCACGGACGGATGTGCTCGCGCGCGCGTTCCATGTGGGCGGCGAACTCCGCCGCGCGCCACGGCTCGAGCGCGTCGAGGTGTGCGCCCGTCTCCAGCTCGATGGGGTTCATCGTCCTCCCTGTCTGTCGTGCGGCCGGAGCGCCTGCTCCGACCTGCGGCCGGTCGACCGTACGCTCCCGGCATGGCCGTCGGTGGGAGTCGCAGAGCCCGCGCGGCGCGGCGCCGGAAGCGCCGCATGGACGGCGTGGAGCACGACCTGACGCCGGAACAGTGGGCCGCGCTGCAGGAGGCCTGGGCGGGCTGCGCGTACTGCGGCGCCACCGACGGACCGATGCAGCGCGACTGCGTCCTGCCGATCTCCCGCGGCGGTCGCTACACGCTGGAGAACGTCGTCCCCGCGTGCCGGTCGTGCAACACGAGCAAGTGCAACGACGAGGTCACCGGCTGGATCCGCCGGAAGCGCCTCGACGAGCGCGCGTTCCTCGCGCGCTACGTCGAGCTCCGCACCGAGCTCGCCCGGCGCTTCCCGGCGGCCGTCGAGCCCGAGGCGGTCACCTCACCGCCTTCGTGACCAGCGCGGCGATCTTCTTCTCGTCGGCGGCCGTCAGCGAGGTCAGGGCGAAGGCGGTCGGCCACATGGTGCCGTCGTCGATCTTGGCCGCGTCGTTGAAGCCCAGGGTCGCGTACCTCGTCTTGAACTTCGAGGCTGCCTGGAAGAAGACGACGACCTTGCCGTCCTTGGCGTAGGCCGGCTGCCCGTACCAGGTCTTGGGCTCGAGGTCGGGGGCGGCCGCGGTGATGACGGCGTGGATCCGCTCCGCCATCGCGCGGTCGGCGTCGCCCATCTCGGCGATCTTCTCCAGCAGGTCTGCCTCGCCGTCGCCGGACTTCTTGCCCCGCGTCTCCTTGGCGCGCTCCTTCATCGCGGCGCGCTCCTCGGCCGAGAACCCCTCGGACGTGGTGCCCTTCTTCGTCTCTGCCATGGCTCGCTTCCTCTCAGACGGTGGAGGGTGGCGGACCACTCTCCCGGGTGGGTGGTTCAGGCGCCGACGTAGCCCGCGAGATGCTCGCCGGTGAGCGTGGAGCGGGCGGCGACGAGGTCCGCGGGCGTGCCCTCGAAGACGATGCGGCCGCCGTCGTGACCCGCGCCGGGGCCGAGGTCGACGATCCAGTCGGCGTGGGCCATGACCGCCTGGTGGTGCTCGACGACGATCACCGACTTGCCGGAGTCGACCAGCCGGTCGAGCAGGCCGAGCAGGCGCTCGACGTCGGCCAGGTGGAGGCCGGTCGTCGGCTCGTCGAGGACGTAGATGCCGCCTTTCTCCCCCATGTGCGTCGCCAGCTTGAGCCGCTGGCGCTCGCCGCCGGACAGCGTCGGCAAGGGCTGCCCCAGGCTCACGTAGCCCAGCCCGACGTCGGCGAGCCGGTCGAGGATCGCGTGGGCCGCCGGGGTCCGCGCCTCCCCCGCGCCGAAGAACTCCTCAGCCTCGACCACCGACATCGCCAGCACCTCGCTAATGTCGCGGCCGCCGAGCTTGTACTCGAGCACCGACGCCTGGAAACGCTTTCCCTCGCACTCCTCGCACGGGGTGGCCACGCCCGCCATCATCGCGAGGTCGGTGTAGATGACGCCCGCGCCGTTGCAGGTGGGGCAGGCGCCCTCGGAGTTGGCGCTGAACAGGGCCGGCTTGACGCCGTTGGCCTTGGCGAACGCCTTGCGGATCGGCTCGAGCAGGCCGGTGTACGTCGCGGGGTTGCTCCGGCGGGAACCCTTGATGGCGCCCTGGTCGATCGACACGACGCCCGCGCCGGCGGGGATCGACCCGTGGACCAGCGAGCTCTTTCCCGAGCCGGCGACGCCGGTGACGACGACCAGCACCCCGAGCGGGATGTCGACGTCGACGTCCTGGAGGTTGTGGGCCGTGGCGCCGCGGATCTCCAGCGTGCCGGTCGGCGTGCGCACCGCGTCCTTGAGCTGGGCGCGGTCGTCGAAGTGCCGGCCGGTGAGCGTGCCGCTGGTCCGCAGGGCGTCGACGGTGCCCTCGAAGCAGATGGTGCCGCCGGCGGTGCCCGCGCCCGGTCCGAGGTCGACCACGTGGTCGGCGATGACGATCGTCTCGGGCTTGTGCTCGACCACCAGCACCGTGTTGCCCTTGTCCCGCAGCCGCAGCAGCAGCTCGTTCATGCGCTGGATGTCGTGCGGGTGCAGCCCGATGGTCGGCTCGTCGAACACGTAGGTGACGTCGGTCAGCGACGAGCCGAGGTGGCGGATCATCTTGATGCGCTGCGCCTCGCCGCCCGAGAGCGTGCCGGACGGCCGGTCGAGCGACAGGTAGCCGAGGCCGATGCTGACGAACGAGTCGAGCGTCTCCTGGAGGGACACGAGCAGCGGCGCGACCGACGGCTCGTCGAGGCCGCGCACCCACTCGGCGAGGTCGCTGATCTGCATCGAGCAGGCGTCGGCGATGTTGACGTCGCCGATCCGGGACGAGCGCGCACCCTCGTTGAGCCGGGTCCCGCCGCAGTCGGGACAGGTGCCGAACACGACCGTGCGCTCGACGAACGCCCGGATGTGCGGCTGCAGCGCCTCGACGTCCTTGGAGAGGAACGACTTCTGGATCCGCGGGACCAGCCCCTCGTAGGTGAGGTTGATGCCCTCGACCTTGATCTTCGTGGGCTCCCTGTAGACGAGGTCGTGCAGCTCCCGCTTGGTGAACTCGCGGATCGGCTTGTCCGGGTCGAAGAACCCGCAGCCCGCGAAGATGCGGCCGTACCAGCCGTCCATGCTGTAGCCGGGGATGGTCAGGGCGCCCTCGTTGAGCGACTTGGAGTCGTCATAGAGCTGGGTGAGGTCGATGTCGCTGACCTTGCCCGTGCCCTCGCAGCGGGCGCACATGCCACCGGTGATGGTGAAGCTGCGGCGCTCCTTCGTCGTGGAGCCCCCGCGCTCGATGGTGACCGCGCCCGCCCCTGAGATCGAGGCGACGTTGAAGGAGAACGCCTGGGGCGAGCCGATGTGTGGCTGCCCGAGCCGGCTGAACAGGATGCGCAGCATCGCGTTCGCGTCGGTGGCGGTCCCGACGGTCGAGCGGATGTTGGCGCCCATCCGCTCCTGGTCGACGATGATCGCGGTGGTCAGTCCGTCGAGCACGTCGACGTCGGGCCGCGCGAGCGTCGGCATGAACCCCTGCACGAAGGCGCTGTACGTCTCGTTGATCATGCGCTGCGAGTCGGCCGCGATGGTGCCGAAGACCAGCGAGCTCTTGCCCGAGCCGGACACCCCCGTGAACACCGTCAACCGCCGCTTCGGCAGCTCGACGCTGACGTCCTTGAGGTTGTTGACCCGGGCGCCCTGGACACGGATCAGGTCGTGGCTGTCGGCAGGGTGGCGCACGGGCGCACGCGTCCCCGTGCTCGTGTCGATGCTCATCGTGTCTCCGTCTGTCGGGCGGGGCGCGATCGCACCCCGTCGGGCGTCGCCTCGTTCGATCTCACCATGTTTCGGGCCGGACCGACCCGTTCTCGCTCGGCCGGCGTCAGGCCAGGGCGTTGATGCGGACGAGGTTGCCCGCGGGGTCGCGGAACGCGCAGTCGCGGACGCCGTACGGCTGGTCCGTGGGCTCCTGGACGACCTCGGCGTCGCTGGCCTGGAGCCGGTCGAAGACGCCGTCGAGGTCGTCGGTGGCCAGGGTGATCGCGCCGTAGCTGCCCTTGGCGATCAGCTCGAGGATGGTGCGACGCTCGTCGTCGGTGATGCCCGGCTCGGCTGCCGGCGGGTGCAGCACGATCGACGTCCCCGGCTGGTTGACCGGGCCGACCGTGATCCAGCGCATCCCCTCGTACCCGACGTCGTTGCGGACCTCGAAGCCGAGCGCGTCGCGGTAGAACGCGAGCGCGGCGTCCGGGTCGGTCTGCGGGAGGAACGTGTAGTGGATGCTGATGTCCATGGCAGTCACGCTAGCTGCGGCTCCACGGGCTCGGCTTCTCGATTCCTGACCGGTCTGGTGACCTTCTTGGCGATGCACGCCGGGAGCTCGGGCCTGGGCGGTGCGGTCCGCGCACGGTAGGCGCTCGGCGGGATCCCGACCAGCTCGGTGAACCGGGTGCTGAAGGTGCCGAGCGACGAGCACCCGACGGCGAAGCAGACCTCGGTGACGCTGAGGTCGCCGCGGCGCAGCAGCGCCATCGCCCGTTCGATGCGCCTCGTCATCAGGTAGGAGTACGGCGACTCCCCGTACGCCAGCTTGAACTCACGGCTCAGGTGGCCCGCCGACATGTGCGCCCCGCGCGCGAGCGCCTCGACGTTCAGAGGCTGCGCGTACTCGCGGTCGATGCGGTCGCGGACCCGGCGCAGCCGCGCGAGATCGCGCAGCCGCTGCTCGAAGGCGGGATCGTGGGTCACCTGCCCGATCGTGCCACGCCGCTCCACCACGTTCCCGGTCCGTATATAGTTGAATCGTCAATCAATACTCGGAAGGGACGCCCGGATGCCCGACTACGGCCATGACCTCGTCTTCGGCAGCTTCCTGACGCCGTCGGCGAAGGACCCGCAGCAGGTCGTCGCGCTCGCCCGGGCCAGCGAGCAGTCCGGGCTCGACCTCGTGACGTTCCAGGACCACCCGTACCAGCCGGCGTTCCTCGACACGTGGACGCTCCTGAGCTGGGTCGCCGCGTCCACCGAGCGCGTGCACGTCGCGGGCAACGTCCTCAACCTGCCGCTGCGTCCCCCGGCCGTGCTCGCGCGCGCCGCAGCCAGCCTCGACCTGCTCTCGGGCGGCCGGTTCGCGCTCGGTCTCGGGTCCGGCGCCTTCTGGGACGCGATCGTCGCGATGGGATCGCCGCGACTCACCCCCGGCCAGGGCGTGGACGCTCTCGACGAGGCGATCGACATCGTCCGCGGCATCTGGGACGCCGACGAGCGCCGCCCGCTGCGGGTCGACGGGACCTACCACCGCGCCGACGGCGCCAAGCGCGGCCCGGCGCCGGCCCACGACATCCCCATCTGGCTCGGTGCCTACAAGCCACGCATGCTCGGCCTGGTCGGGCGCAAGGCGGACGGCTGGCTCCCGAGCCTCGGCTACCTCAAGGACGGCGACCTCGCGGCCGGCAACGAGCGCATCGACGACGCCGCGCGGTCCGCGGGGCGCGACCCGCGCGAGATCCGCCGGCTGCTGAACCTTGGCGGCGGCTCGTTCAGCGGCAGCGGCTTCCTCCAGGGGCCGCCCGAGCGCTGGGTCGAGGACCTGCTGCCTCTGGTCCTCGACGACGGGATCTCGACGTTCATCCTGGGTGGCGACGACCCGTCGGCCATCGCGGTGTTCGGCGCCGAGGTCGCACCGGCCCTGCGGGAGGCCGTCGCTGCGGCCCGCGCGAGCTCCGGCACCGCGACGGGCTCGGTCCGACCCTCGATCGCGCTGGCCAAGCGGCGTCCGGGGATCGACTACGACGCCGTGCCCGCATCTCTCGTCGCGACCGCGGTGGAGCCCGGCGACCGGGAGTACGGGCGCGTCCGGTCGTCGTACGTCTACGCCGGGTCCCCGGGCCTGGTGCTCCGCCCCCGCGACCCCGAGGGCGTCCGGGACGCGCTGGCGTTCGCACGCGCCCAGGAGGTGCCGTTCGCGGTGCGCAGCGGCGGCCACGGGATCAGCGGGCGGTCGACCAACGACGGCGGGATCGTCATCGACGTCGGCGCCCTCGACGCGGTCGAGGTGCTCGACCGCGAGCGACGGATCGTCCGGCTCGGCGCCGGTGCGCGCTGGGGCGACGTGGCCGCGGCCCTCTCGTCGCACGGGCTGGCCATCAGCTCGGGCGACTACGGCGACGTCGGCGTCGGCGGGCTGGTCACGGCGGGCGGGCAGGGCTTCCTCGGCCGTTCCTACGGCCTCACGCTGGACCACGTCGTCGCGGCCGAGCTGGTGCTGGCCGACGGGCGGATCGTGCGCACGGACGCCGACCACGAGCCCGACCTGCTGTGGGCGATCCGCGGCGCCGGCGCGAACTTCGGGATCCTCACCGCGGTGGAGATCGAGGCCGCGGAGGTCGGGAACGTCGTCCACGCGACGATCGTGTACGACGCCACGGACACCGCCGCGTTCGCGGCAGCGTGGGCCGCGCTGGTCGAGGAGTCTCCGCGACAGCTCACCAGCTTCCTCACCCTCGTGCCCCCGCGCGGCCAGAACCCGACGATCGGCTACGCGATCCTCGTGTGGGCCGACGACGACACGGATGCCGCCGTCGTCGCGCTGGAGCGGTTCCTCGACCTCGCGCCGGTGCTCCAGCAGCAGGCGCAGCTGGTCCCGTACGCCGCGACGGTGGCCCCGCAACACGGCGAGCACACGGGCGGCGCCGACCCCGCCTCCCGCGGCGGGCTCATCGAGCACGTGACGCCCGAGCTGGCGGAGATCCTCGCGCGGCTGGTGAGCGCCGGTGACGCCGACATGGTGCAGCTGCGGGCCGTCGGCGGCGCCGTCAACGACATCGACCCTGCCGCCACCGCGTACGCGCACCGGACGCAGAACTTCTCGTTGCTCGCCTCCGCCCGGGGCAGGCGCCGCGCGCAGATGGACGCCTGGTGGGAGCTCCTGGCGCCCCACCTGCACGGCGTGTACCTCAGCTTCGAGACCGACCAGTCTCCTGCGCGGATCGCCGAGGCGTTCCCGCCGGCGACGCTCGCGCGGATCGGGCGGCTCAAGGCGCAGTACGACCCCGAGCACGTGTTCGACGGCAACTTCGGCGTCGCCCCGGTGATCGCCGAGGCCGATGCGGTCTCCGTGCCACGATGACCGGATGAGCACCCTGGACGACATCTCGAGCACCATCGCGCACGTCGAGCAGCAGGAGCACGACCTCGTCTTCACCACGTTCACCAACGACGACGCGTGGCGCCTCGGCTGCCTCCTCGTCGAGCTGGCCCAGGAGCGCGACCTGCCCGTCACCGTCGACATCCGGCGGGGCACGCAGCAGCTGTTCCACGCCGCCCGGCCCGGCACGACCCCGGACAACGACAGCTGGATCGAGCGCAAGGTGCGCGTCGTCGAGCGGTTCGGGTCGTCGTCGTTCCTCGTCGGCCTGCGCGCCACGGCCAAGGGCACGACGTTCGCCGAGCAGCACGACCTGCCGCTCCAGCAGTTCGCCGCCCACGGCGGGGCGTTCCCGGTCCGCGTCCGCGATGTCGGCATCGTCGGCGTGGTGACCGTGTCCGGCCTGCCCCAGGCCGACGACCACGCGCTGGTCACCGAGGCCGTCGCGGCCCACCTGGCCTGAGCCGCCCGCAGCCCCCACGCACCGGCCGCGGATCCCCAGACTGCCGCCCCGACCGCTCCGACGGCGCAGGCCGGGCGAGGGTCTCCGGCATGACGGAGCACGGGTGGTTCGACGACGACTGGCACGACGACGAGGACGACGCCTGGGCCGACGAGCCGTGGATCGTGGACGACGGCGGGCCCGATGACGACCTGCCGGACGCACCCGGCGCACGACTGACCTCGGCGGGCGACGCGCTCGCCGTGCTGCTCGAGCTGGTCGGTCCCGAGCGTGCCGGCCCGCCCGCGCTCTGGTTCCTCCTGCTCGACGCCCACGACCGCACCCTGCCGGTCGTGCTGCCGATCACGGACGTCCCGCTGCGGGCGGACCGCRCCGTCGCCCGCCAGCTCCTCCAGGTGCTCGCCTCCGTCCTGCGTGCGGAGGACGAGGGCGGGTCGGTGGTCGTCGGGCTCGTGCGTGCGGCCGGCGGAGACAGGGGGGCGTTCGAGGCCTCGTGGGTGCCGGCGCTGCGACGGGCCGCCGACGAGGCCGGCGTCCGCCTGTGGGCCGTCGTCGCGCTCGGCGAGAGCCGAGCCCGGGTCCTGGAGTGGTGAGGCTCAGGACGTGGGGCCGGGCGCCGCCTCGTCGATGGCCGCCAGCTGCTCGAGGTCGGGCTCCCACGCGATCGAGGCCACGTTGGCGCGCAGCTGCTCGGGCGTGCGGGCCCCCGCGATCACGGTCGCCACCGCCGGCTGCGCGGCGAGGCCGCCGAGCGCCACGGTCGGCAGGTCGATCCCCCACTCCTGCGCGAGCGCCTCGAGGGCGTCGATGCGGTCGAAGTCGGCCCGCGCCAGCCGGTCGGGCATCCGGGTGAGCCGCGAGCCCTCGGGCGCCGACTGCCCGCGGCGGTACTTGCCCGTCAGCAGTCCCGACGCCAGCGGGACGAACGGGATGAGGCCGACCCCGACCTGCTCGAGCGCGGGGACCAGCTCCGCCTCGGCGCTGCGGTCCAGCAGGTTGTAGCGGTTCTGCGCCGACACGAAGGGCGTCGTCCCGGCGGTCCGGGCCGTCCAGTCGGCGTCCACCACCTGCCACGCGGCGAAGTTCGACGAGCCCAGGTAGCGGACCTTGCCCTCGGTCACCAGCTCCTGCAGCGCGGCCAGGGTCTCCTCGATCGGCGTCACGGGGTCGGGCGCGTGCATCTGCAGGAGGTCGACGTGGTCGGTGCCGAGGCGCGCCAGTGAGCTCTCGACGGCGCGTCGCACGTAGCGGCGCGAGCCGCGCACGCCCCAGTCGGGCCCGTTGAGCCCGCCCGTGTCCATGCCGAACTTCGTCGCCACCACCACGCCGTCGCGGTTCCTGCCCAGAGCGGCGCCCAGGAGCTCCTCGCTCTGACCTGCGGTACCGCCGTAGACGTCGGCGGTGTCGAAGAACGTGATCCCGGCGTCCAGGGCCGCGGAGACCAGCGCCGGCACGCCCTCGGGCGGCAGCGTGGCGCCGAAGGTGTTGCACCCGAGACCCGCCACCGAGACGACGAGGCCGCTGTCGCCGAGCTGTCGGAAGGACATCTCGCCGCCGGTGCGGGAGGCTGGAGAGGTGGACGTGGGGGCTGCTGTGGAAGGATTGCTCACCCGGGCAACCCTAAGCCTCTCCCCCGCGCACCACCGGCGTTCACCAGACCTTCACGTGGACCTGGAACACTGGAGGGGCGACCACCGTTGACATCGGTGGAAGTTCTCACTCTCGACGGCCGTACAACGGCACGGAGGTTCCCCAAGATGGCAAACCGGTCCCTGCGCGGCATGCGCATCGGGTCCCACAGCATGGAGACCGAGGACGGCGTCGAGTTCGCCCCCCGGCTCCAGGCTCACTACGACTGCCCCAACGGGCACACGATCATCCTGCCGTTCTCGGTCGAGGCCGACGTCCCGGTGGTGTGGGAGTGCCGGTGCGGCGAGGAGGCGCTCCTGCGTGACGCGTCCAAGCCCGAGGTGAAGGCCGGCAAGCCGCCGCGCACGCACTGGGACATGCTGCTCGAGCGCCGCACGGTCGGCGAGCTCCAGGAGCTGCTGGACGAGCGCCTGGACCTGCTCCGCTCGGGCAAGCTGCGCCGCAGCGCCTGACGCACCGCTGAGCCCCCGCTCAGCCCTTCGAACGACGGAACGCTCCCGCCACCCGGCGGGAGCGTTCTGCTATGCCCCACCGGGTCACGCTGACCAGCGCCTCCAGGACGATGGCGCGGCTCATCTTCGAGTGGCCCAGCTCTCGCTCGACGAACGTGATGGGCACCTCGACCACGCGGGCACCGGTGCGCACCGCCCGCCACGCCATGTCGACCTGGAAGCAGTAGCCCTGCGACGCGACGTCGTCCAGGCCGAGCGAGCCGAGCAGGCCGGCCCGGTAGGCGCGGAAGCCGCCGGTCGCGTCGCGCAGCGGGATGCCGAGCACGATCCGCGTGTACGTGTTCGCGCCGCGGGACAGGACGTGCCGGCTCATCGGCCAGTTGAGGACGCTGCCGCCCGGCACCCAGCGCGAACCGAGCACCAGGTCCGCGTCCGCGATCCCGGCCAGCAGGAGCGGAAGGTCCTGCGCGCGGTGCGAGCCGTCGGCGTCCATCTCGACGACGACGTCGTAGCCGCGCTCGAGCGCCCAGCCGAAGCCGGCGACGTACGCGGTGCCGAGCCCGAGCTTGCCGGCGCGGTGCAGGACGTGGACGCGGCGGGTGCCGTCCTCGGCCGCCTCGCGCTCGGCGATCTTCTCGGCCAGCTCACCGGTGCCGTCGGGCGAGCCGTCGTCGACCACGAGCACGTCGGCGTCGGGCACGTGGGTGCGGAGGCGCTCGAGCGCGCCCGGCAGGTTCTCGCGCTCGTCGTATGTCGGGACGACGACGAGCACGCGCTGCGACGAGGTCATGCTGCTGACTCGTTCCGGTCGGAGCGACGGACGCGGCGGGCGCCGGCTGCACCGGCGAGCACCACGCACACCGCCAGGGCGTCGATGATCCACGCGGGCCACGAGCCCAGCCGCGTCGCGGGCGTCAGCGTGTCGCGCAGAGGAAGACTAGCCACCATCTGCTCGGCGGTGAAAAGGCCCGTCTGCTGGCTGACCACACCGTTGGGCTCGATGACCGCGCTGACCCCGACGGTGGAGATCTGGACGGTCGCGCGCCCGTGCTCGATCGCGCGGATGCGGGACATCGCGAGCTGCTGGGTCGACTCGTCGGAGACGCCGAACGAGGCGTTGTTCGTCTGCACGACGAGCACCTCTCCCCCGGCGCGCACCGCCTCGCGGACGATGCCGTCGTAGGCCACCTCGAAGCAGATGACGTCGCCGATGCCGACCGTGCGACCGAGTCGCTCCGAGTCCAGCGGGACGTACCCGGGCTTGTCGCCGGGGAGCATGTCCCGCGTGACGAGGTCGACCGCCGACGAGAACGGTCGGACGAGGTTCCGCAGCGGGATGTACTCGGCGAACGGCGCCGGGTGCTGCTTGGTGTAGGTGGCGGTCACGCCGATGCCCGGCTCCCAGAGCACCGCCGTGTTGTACCGGCCGCCGCTCGGCGGGTACTGGACGGTCCCGACGAGCATCGGGGCGTCGACGGCCTGGGCCGCGCCGTCGATCAGGTCCGCCGCCTTCTGGTCCACCTGCGGGTCGATGTCGGTGCCGTTCTCCGGCCACAGGACGAGGTCCAGCTCGCCGGGCTCCACCTGGTCGAGCAACGCGAGCGTGCCCTCCACGTGGTTGTCCAGCACGGCCTCCCGCTGCCCGAACGCGTCGAGCCCCGTGCCCGGGACGTTGCCCTGCACGGCGCCGACCTTGAGCGTGCCGTTCTCGGCCTGGGTGTCGAGCGGGACGAGGAGCCCGACGAGCAGGACGGCGGCGATGACGGCCGCGGAGGCGACGATCTGCCCCACCCGCAGGCGACGCGCGGCCAGCAGGAGCCGCGCGAGCAGCACCCCGACCACCACGACGGCGCCCGTGAGCAGCGGCGTCCCGCCGAGCGACACGAGGGGGGCCAGCGGGGAGTCCGCCTGGGAGAACGCGAGCCGACCCCAGGGGAAGCCGCCGAACGGCCACGCGGCGGCGAGCTCCTCGGTCGCGACGAACAGGATGGCGAAGACGACGACCTGCAGGCCCGCGCTGCGCCAGACCGCGTTACCCCGGCGCGCCCACGCCCACGCGGCACCGAAGAGGGCGAAGAAGAGCGCCTCGAGCGTGCTCAGCGCGATCCACGGGACCTGGCCGACCGCCTCGTCGGCCCACGTGATGAGCGGCGCGACGAACGAGAGGCCCCAGACGAGACCGACGAGCGCGTTCCAGCGCGCGCTGTCACGCCGCAGGGCCAGGTAGAGCAGCGCGACGCCGACGAACGCGGCCCCCCACCAACCCGGAGCCGGGAACGCGAGGCGCGTGAGCACGCCGCCCGCGACGGCCAGGATCAGAGTCCACCAGCGGGCGGGTTCACGGGCGGGCACCCCAGGAGGGTACGTCAGTCGGCTGAGCTCCGACCGACCGGCCCGCGTGTCCTTCGTACCGGTCGGCGTGCAGGCGCACGGACCGTTGTCTACTGAACACGCGGGCCCGGTCGGAGCCCTACCCCTACCTCTGCCGACAGGCCCGACGTCATCGGTGGGCATGTCGCAGCGGTGGATCTCCTGAGGAACCTACCGAGATCCACAGGCCTGTCAAGGTCGCGTCGATGCAGGTCGGAGCCGTCCCTGCAGGTCACCCGCGCACCATCGGTCCCGTCTGTACCGTTCGGTTCGGCGTGTCGTCGCGCGTGTCGTCGGATCAGGTCGAAGCGGGCGGTTCCGGTCGGCGCTGAGCGTCCGACGACGCGCGCAGAATTCACCCAGTCGGACGAGCGTCCAGGATCAGAACGTGTCGTGCAGGACGACGCCCCCGCGCACCGTGCGCAGGCACGTCGGGGCCGGGGCGTCCGGGGACAGGTCCGGCAGGAGCGGGATGCCGGCCCGCGCGTCGGCGCTCCACGACGAGAACCGCCCCTCGGCCGCCTGCACCGTCAGGTGCTCCGCGCGCCAGACCGCCAGGTGCGCCGGTGACCCGACCCGCAGCTCGCCGGCGCCGGTGTGGTCGAGGCCGGCGACCCTCCAGCCGCCGCGCGTCGACGCCCGGAAGGCTGCCCGCGCCGAGATCCGCTGGTCGACGGCGTGGTGCTGCACCGCCGCGCGGACGCCGGCCCACGGGTCGACGGCGGTGACCGGCGAGTCCGACCCGAAGGCGAGGGGGACGCCGGCGGTCGCGAGGTCCGCGAACGGGTTGAGCGCGGCGGCCCGGCCCGCGCCGAGGCGCGTCGCGTACATGCCGTCGGCACCTCCCCACGCGGCGTCGAACGCGGGCTGCACGCTGAGCCGGACGCCGAGCAGCACGAGCGCGGCCAACGTGGGCGCGTCGATCATCTCGGCGTGCTCGAGGCGGTGACCCATGCGCGCGACGGCGTCGGGACCCTCGACGTCGACCGCGGCGCGCAGACCCAGCAGGAGCTCGTCCATCGCCCGGTCGCCGATGACGTGGAAGCCACCCTGGACGCCCGCGCGCGTGACGGCCGTCAGGTGGTTGCAGATCTGCTCGGCGGTCAGGTACAGCACGCCCTGGTCGCCCGGCGCGTCGGCGTACGGCGCCCGGACGGCGGCCGTGTGCGACCCGAGCGAGCCGTCGACGTTCAGGTCCCCGCCGATGCCGGTGAGGCCCGGGATCGCAGCGAGGATCTCGCGGGCGTCGTCGACCGTGATGCACTGCTCGCCGCGGTACGCCACGAGGTGGGGCAGGCCGTCGCGCGGGTCGGCCGTCAGCTCGAGCAGCTCGACCAGGCCGGCGCGGGTGTCGATCGACGGGGCGCTGTGCTCGTGCACCGAGACGACCCCGCGGGCGGCCGCATGCTGGAGCGCCCGGCGGTACAGGGCCGTCCGGCGCTCGGGGCTGACCACCCGCGCGGCCTCCCGCGCCGCGTGGTGGGCGTCGCGCTCGACCCGCCCGTCGTAGCTCCAGCCCGGCAGCAGGTCGAGCCCCGCGTCGCGGGACAGGGCGCTCGAGACGACGGCCGAGTGCACGTCGACCCGCGCGAGGTAGACCGGAGCGCCCCCCGCGGCCGCGTCGAGCTCCTCGCGCGTCGGCGGTCGGCCCTCGGGCCAGCGCAGCTCGTCCCAGCCGAACCCCAGCACGGTCGACCCCTCGGTCACCGTCCGGGCGGCGCGGTGCACGGCGTCGAGCGCGTCGGCGAGGGAGTGCACGCCGCCCTCCGGCGACAGGTCGACGCTCTCGAGCGCGAGCCCGGTCTCGAGCACGTGGACGTGGGCGTCGACGAAACCCGGGGCGACGAGCGCGCCGTCGAGGTCGATCACCTCGTCCGCGCGGGAGACCATGCCGTCCGCGGTGTCGTCGGCCCCGAGCCAGACGACCGTGCCGTCGTCGACGAGCAGCGCTTCGGCGAACGGGTCGGCGGACGTGTGGATGACGCCGTGGCGATAGAGGGTCGAGCTCACATCGGCACACGATAGGGCAGGTCAGCCTGCCGCACCCCGGCGCGCTCCCCGCGCTACACCGACGAGTACGCCACCACCCCGTGCCGCAGGGCGTCGACGGCCTTGCGGGCGGTGTCCCGGACGCGCTGGTGCGGGGCGGCCTGCGACACCTGGTCGAGCACGTCGATGACCTGCTTGCACCAGCGGACGAAGTCGCCCGCGGACAGCTCGCTGCCCTTGAGCACCGCGTCCAGGCTGCGCCCGGCCGCCCACCGGTGCACGGCCTCGACCAGGCCCGCGTCGAGCGGCTGGATGGTCTCGACCTTGTGCGCGGTCTCGAGGTCGTCGAGCTCGGACCAGGCCCGGACCGTGGCGTCGAGGGCGACACCGAGCCTGCTGTTCGGCCCGCCCGGCACGCGGGGCTCGCCCTGGTCGTCGCGGCGCGAGCGGTACACCAGCGCGGAGACCGCGGCGGCGAGGCCGGGCGCGTCGAGCTCGTCGAACACACCGCGGCGCAGGCACTCGGCGAGCAGGAGGTCGTTCTCGGCGTAGATCCGGCGCAGCCACCGCCCGTCGTCCGTCACCTGCAAGGCGCTGCGGCCGGCGTCGTCGGAGGTCTGCTCGAGGTACCCGAGGCGCTGGAGCACGTCGCAGATGCGGTCGAAGACGGCCGCGATGGAGCCGGTCCGGCCGGCGATGCGCGCGACCAGCGCGTCGTGCTCGGTCGCGAGCCGGGCCCAGCGCTCCGCCCAGCGGGCGTGCTCCTCGCGGTCCGGGCAGCTGTGGCACGGGTGGGCGCGGAGCCGGCGGCGCAGGGCGGCGAGCTCGGCGTCGTCGGCGGCCGCGCGCTGCCTTCCCTTGGGCCGGTCCTTGCGGGTGGGGCCCTTGTCCGCGCCCACCGAGGACCGCAGCGCCGCGGCGAGGTCGCGGCGCGCCGCGGGCACCCGCGCCGTGAAGCCCTTGGGCACCCGCAGGAACCCGACGGTGCGCACGCCCGTGCCGACGTCGGCGACGGTGAGCTTGCGCACCTGCCGGTCGACGGTCAGCACGGTCGGTCGCGGCCCCTCGAAGCCCGCGTCCCCGCCGGGGTCGATGACGACAGCGTGCCCGGACCGGCGGCCCACCGGGATCTCCAGCACGTCACCGACGCGCAGGCCCTCCAGGGTGCGCGCGACCTCGGCCCGCCGTGCCTGCGCCTCGGCGCGCGTCAGGTCCTTCTCGCGAGCGGCGATCTCCCGGCGCAGGGCCGCGTACTCGGCGAAGTCGCCCAGGTGGCAGACCATCGCGCGGGCATAGCCCTCCAGGGCCTCTGTGTGGCCCTGTGCCTGCCGTGCCAGGCCGACCACGCCCCGGTCGGCCTGGAACTGCGCGAAGGACGTCTCGAGCACCTCACGGGCCCGGTCCCGGCCCACCTGCGCGACCAGGTTGACGGCCATGTTGTACGTGGGGCGGAAGCTCGAGCGCAGCGGGTAGAGGCGCTTGGACGCGAGCCCGGCCAGCTGCACGGGGTCGAGGCCCGGATGGGCGACGACGACGGCGTGCCCCTCGGTGTCGATGCCCCGGCGCCCGGCGCGGCCGGTGAGCTGGGTGTACTCCCCCGGCGTCACGTCGACGTGGTTCGAGCCGTCCCACTTGACCAGCTTCTCCATGACGACCGACCGGGCCGGCATGTTGATGCCGAGCGCGAGCGTCTCCGTGGCGAACACGACCTTGACCAGCCCGCGCGAGAACAGGTCCTCGACCGTCTCCTTGAAGAGCGGCAGCATGCCCGCGTGGTGCGCGGCGACCCCACGGGACAAGGCGTCGGCGAACTCCCAGTACCCGAGCACGTCGAGGTCCTCGGGCGGCACGGCCGCGCAGCGTTCCTCGACGATCCGGCGGATCTCCGACTGTTCCGCCGGCGTGGTCAGGCGCACCCCCGCGGCCAGGCACTGCTGGACGGCCGCCTGGCACCCGGCGCGGGAGAAGATGAAGACGATGGCGGGCAGCAGGCCGTCCCGGTCCAGGGCGTCGACCACGGCGAACCGCGGCGTCGGGCGACCACCGCCCGGGCGGCCTCCACCGCCGCCGCCGCCGGGTCGCGCGCCACCCCGTCCCCGGAACCCGCGGTCGCCCGGCCCGCCGCGTCGGCCCTGACCCGGCTCCTCGCGGTTGCTCCGGCGCAGCAGGTGCGTGAGGTCCGGGTTGATCGGAGGGTCGACCCCCGGGTCGGTCGGGTCGACGTGGCCCGCGTACAGGTCCAGGAGGTCGCCGCGTACAAGCACGTGCTGCCCGAGGGGGACGGGTCGGTGCTCGCTGACGACGACGGTCGTGTCGCCGCGGACCGTGGCCAACCAGTCGCCGAACTCCTCGGCGTTGGACACCGTGGCGGACAGGGACACCAGCTGCACGTCGTCCGTGAGGTGGATGATCACCTCTTCCCAGACGGGGCCGCGGAAACGGTCGGCGAGGTAGTGGACCTCGTCCATCACGACGAAGCCGAGGCCCTGCAGGGTCGGGGATCCCGCGTAGAGCATGTTGCGCAGGACCTCGGTCGTCATGACGACGACCGGGGCCTCGCCGTTGATCGTGGTGTCACCCGTGAGGAGCCCGACGCGCTCGGCGCCGTACCGCCGGACCAGGTCGGAGTACTTCTGGTTGGAGAGCGCCTTGATCGGCGTCGTGTAGAACGCCTTGCGCCCGGACGAGAGGGCGAGGTGGACGGCGAACTCCCCGACCACCGTCTTGCCCGCGCCGGTCGGGGCGGCGACGAGCACGCCGCTGCCCCGTTCGAGCGCCTGGCACGCGTCGACCTGGAACTCGTCGAGGGGGAAGCCGAGCAGGTCCCGGAACTGGCCGAGCTCGCTGCGGTCCACCTCGGCCCGGCGTCGGGCCGCGGCGAACCGCTCGGCGGGCGAGGGCTCGGCCTCGGTCGACGGCGGGGACGGCGGGCCGGTCTTGCGGGAGCGGGACACCACAGCCACACCCTAGGCACACGCCGCAGGAGAGCGGTGCAGGGGCGCGCTCAGCAGAGGATGGACAGCGCGCCCGGGTCGACCGTGACCCGCAGCGGCAGCGGGCCGATGCGCTCGCCGTCGGCGAACGCCACAGGGGGCACCGGGCCGAGGTCGGGCAGGGGCTCGATGAGCACGGACCGGCTGCGCACGATGTCGACCGACGGGTGGCCCACGTGCTTGCCCTGGTAGATGCCGGGGAAGATCTTCACGACGCCGGGCTTGGTGAACGGCCCGGCGACGACGACGTCGAGCAGGCCGTCGTCGACCACCGCGTCGGGCGCGATCTTCAGCCCGCCGCCGATCCACGGGACGTTCGCCACGGCCACCAGGGTGCCGGCGGACTCCCAGACGGAGTCGTCCAGGGTCACGCGGTACCCGTACGGCCGGAACCGGCCCAGCTCCGCGGCGAGCGCCCGCACGTAGCGACCGGAGCCCTTGGGCCAGGTCATCTCGTTGGCGCGCGCGTTGATCGCGGCGTCGAACCCGCAGGACAGCACCCCGACGTACCACTCGTGCGCCGCGTGCTCGGGCGACCCGACGCGCACCGCGTCGACCCGCCGCGGCCCGTCCAGCAGCCCGTGCTCGACGGCCTCGACGGCCGCCTCGACGTCGCCCCGCGGGAGCGCCAACGTGCGGGCGATGTCGTTGCCGGTGCCGGCGGCGACGATGCCCAGGGGCAGCCCGGTGCCCGCGACCACGTTGACCCCGAGGTGCACCATGCCGTCGCCGCCGACCACGACGAGGGCGTCGAGCCCCTGCACCGCCGCCGCCCGCGCGCGGTCCGTGGCCTGGGCGAGGGTCGCCGCCGACAGGTCCTCCACCTTGTGCCCGCGCGCCCGCAGGAGCTCGTGCACGCGCCGGCCCGCCTGCGTGCCCCGGCCCTTGCCGGCGGTCGGGTTGACCACCACCCCGAGATGGATCACGCGGTGGCCCCGCCGGGCTCGTCGTCCATCGTCCCGTCGAGGCGCGGGAGGCCGGCGGCGATGCGCTGCCGGTCGACGCGGCGGTCGTGCAGCACGCACACGCCCAGCGCGACGAAGTACAGGCCGCAGATGGGCAGGGCGACCGCGAGCATGGTGATCGCGTCCGGCGTCGGCGTCATGACCGCGGCGAAGACGAACGCCACCATGACGGCCCAGCGCCAC
Source organism: Cellulomonas sp. P4_D11 (assembly GCF_056401915.1). Taxonomy (NCBI): domain Bacteria; kingdom Bacillati; phylum Actinomycetota; class Actinomycetes; order Micrococcales; family Cellulomonadaceae; genus Cellulomonas; species Cellulomonas sp. P4_D11. The sequence continues at coordinate 61,478 of NZ_JBFUIK010000033.1, forward strand.
CCCTTGCGCCAGGTCGCCGCGGTGCCGATCCCGGCGAAGTTGAGCGCGACCATGACCACCGGGAGCAGGAAGGCCAGCCCGAACGCGAGCATGAGGCGCATGACGAAGCCGAGGTACGTCTGCGCGTCGATGAGGTTGGTCGCCCCCGTCGGCGTGAACTCCGTGAGGAGCTTGACCGCGTTGGGCAGCGCCCACCAGGCGACGAGCGCGCCGGCCAGGAACAGCGGCACGGCCACGCCCAGGAAGCCGAAGGCGTAGACGCGCTCGCGGTGGTTGAGCCCGGGAGTCACGAACGCCCAGAACTGGTAGAGCCACCACGGGCTGGACAGGATCACGCCGAGGAAGAACGAGACCTTCACGCGCATGTCGAACGACGTCGCGATGCCTGAGAAGTTCAGCGCGATGAGGCTGTCGCGCTCCTGCGCCACCTTGACCAGCGGCTGCTGCAGCGCGGTGAAGACCGGGTCGTAGAGGAACCAGCCGATGATCGCGCCGATGACGACGCCGATCGCCGCGAGGAAGAGGCGGCGGCGGAGCTCGACCAGATGTGCTCGCAGAGGCATCCGGCCGCCGGGCTCCTCCCCGCGGCGGGCGTTCACGCTCGGTTCAGGCCTTCGGCGGGGCGTTGCCCTCGGACGGCTCGTCGACGGGCCGGACGGGGGTGACGTACTGCGGCTGGACCGGGGCCGGGACCACGGGTGGTGCGCCGACCGGCGTGACCGCGGCAGGAGCCGGCGGCGCGGTGGGCGTCACGGGCGCGGCGGCCGCGGTGGTCGGGGCGTCGTCGTCCCGGAGGTCCTTGACCTCGCTCTTGAAGATCTTCATCGACTGGCCCACGCTCTTGGCCAGGTCGGGCAGTCGCTTCGCGCCGAACAGCAGGACGACCACCACGAGCACGATGATCACGTGCGTAGGGGTCAAACCGTTTCGAAACACGTCGGGTCCTCCGTCGGGGTGTCGATGACCGCCTGATTGTACCCGCGCGACCTGGGTATCGAGCGCGACGGGTCAGCTCCAGTACGCGCGCCACCGCAGCCGCGTGGCGGTCCGCCGGTCCTCGCGCTCCGCGCGGCGCTCGGCGGCGGCGGCCCGCAGCTCGGCGACGCGGGCGCGC
>NZ_JBFUIK010000034.1:0-33050 GCF_056401915.1 Cellulomonas sp. P4_D11
GTCGAGCAGGTCCGCGACCTCGAGGGCCGCGAGCGCGACGCCGGCGGCGCCGGAGAGCAGCGCGCCGTCCGGCCGCGTCCGCTCGACCCAGGCGAGCGCGTGCCGGGTGGCGCCGGCCGCGGTGCGGGCCGCGTGCTCGTCGGTCGCGGCGCGCGCGAGGAACAGCCCGATCCCGGCCGTGCCGCCGTACAGGTCCCCGCCGACCGCGTGGTAGACCACGGCACGCCCGCCGCGGGCGTCCGGCTCCACCTCGTCCCCGAGCCAGACCGCGCGGTCGTCGTCCCACACGGCCTCGGCGACCAGCTGCTCGACGATCCTCTCGACGGTCACGACGCCGCCCCCCGAGCCGGGTGCCGCGGATCGAGCCCCGCCGCGACCAGCGCACCCACGAGGGCCGCGCGCACCCGCTCCGCGTCACCTCTCGCCGCCGGGCCCAGCGCCTCCCAGCAGCGCGCGAGCACGTCGCACACCACCTGCCCGAAGCTCTCCCCGTCCAGCCCGGCCGACGCCTGTCCCGCCCCCTCGACGCCCTCCAGCAGCCGCTCCGTGAACCGCGGCCTGGTGGGCCGCAGCACGTCCGCGTGCTCGGCGACGAGCACGCGCAGCGAGCCGACGAGCGCGTCGGCGTCGTGGTCGCCGAGGTAGAGGACGACGGCGTCCGCCCGCCCGCCGTGGTCGCGGAGCACGGTCGTCTTGAGCTGGTAGGACACGTCGCGCCGGGTCGCGAGGAGCCGGGTCACCGCACCGATCACGCGGGGCGCGTCCGAGGGCGCGACGTCGAGGTAGGTGCGGACCAGGTGCGTCGACCCGGGCGGCGGCCAGGCCCCGCGGCGGGTGTACCAGAACGCGTGCTCGTCGTCGATCCAGGTCCAGGCGGCGCGGACGACCAGCGGGTCGCCCTCCCGGGCGGGCAGGCCCGTCCGGCCGGGCACCACGTAGTCGCCCCGCGTGAGCAGCCGACGCCGGTCGTCCGTCGCGCCGCGCGGCACCGCGAGCACCTCGCCCTCCCGTCCGACACCCTGCGCCAGCCAGCCGCCGACGAAGTGCGTCGCGTCGGCGTGCACGGCGTCCAGCGCCCCGCGCAGGTCCACGTCCGCGGGGCCCGGCGTGCCGGATCGTCGGGGCAGGGGCGTCATCGCGAGGTACCAGGAGTACAGGATCTGGTCGAGGTCGGCCCCGCTCGGCCGGTCGGGACCCGCCAGGCCCGCCAGCAGCTCGGCGGCGGCGTCCACGTCGGGGTGCGCAGGCGGCCTCACGCCGGCACCGGCTCGAGGACCTGCCGCGCGAGCGCGCGGTGCCGCTCGACCTCGGTGCCCGGGTCGGCCATCCAGCTGAGCAGCTGCATCGCGCGCACGAGCAACCTGCCGGCGACGAAGGCGCTGAGCCGGGTCCGGTCGACCGTCGTGCCGCGGGCGGCCTCGTAGGCGGCGAGCAGGGCGACGACGGGAGCGCCGTCGAGCCGCTCCCCCGCGCTCACGTACTCCTGCACCGCGCCGGCGACGTCCCAGAGCGCGTCCCCGGCCCCCGCGTACTCCCAGTCGACCAGCGTCGCCACGCCGTGCGGCCGGACGAGCACGTTCGCGAACCGGACGTCGCCGTGCAGGGTCACGTCGCTGGTCCACGTGTCGCGCATCCGGGACAAGGCGGCGGCGTGCCGCTCGTCGGAGAGGATCTCAGCCACGAGCGTGCTGAGCTGCTCGCTGCGGTCGATCACGGCCGGCCGCGCGGGGCCGTCCAGGTCGAGCGCCCACGGGCGCGCGGGGCCGAGCGGGTCCAGCTGCGTCGACACGCGGTGCCAGAGCCCCAGCGTGGTGCCCAGCTCGGTGGCGAACGGCGCCCCGGTCGGCTCGTGCTGCAGGTCCAGGCGGCGGGCCGCCAGAACCCCCTCGAGGACGAGCAGCCGCTCGTCCTCGTCGTGGAGCAGCAGCCGGGGCACGCGCCCGGCGAGGTCGGGCGACGTCGTCGCCACCCGGTAGAGCTCGACCTCGCGGGCGGGATCCCCCTGGCCGGGCTCGCGGTTCGGGGCCAGGTCCTTGATGGCGAACCCGCGTCCCGAGCCGAGCTCGACCAGGGCGACCCCGTTGGACTGCGAGACGTCGCGGGCCGTGAGGCCGTAGCGATGGATCTCGGCGGTCGACAGGAGGCCGCGCTCGAGCAGCAGCCGGACCCCGCGTCGGGCCAGCTCCGTGCGCCCGGCCGGGCGCGACCTCCCTGTCGTCATGACCTCACACCTCGTGGGCGGTGCCGTCGTCATCCACGTAGTACCACCCCGCACCCGCGGCCGGGGCGTCCGGCGTGGACGCACCGCCCTCGGTGAGCCGCTCCCGCAGCCCGCGGAGCCGGCCGAGACCTGCCACCGGCGTCGTCCGGACCACCGGACCGCCGCCGCCGCGCAGGATGGTCGCCTCGAGGACGGTCGGGTCGATCTCCGTCGGGAACCCGCAGATCGCCGAGTCGCACCCGAGCGACGACGGGCACCCGTCGACGAAGGACGGGCACGCCAGCTGCGACGGGCACCGGATCGCGGAGGCGATCTCGCAGTCGGTCGACAGCCGCGTGAACGGCGTGCACACCGTGTTGAGCCTGGTCCGGCACAGGACCGGGAGCCTCGACGGCGGGCAGAGCGTGATCACGCTCGGGCAGCGCAGCCGGGACGGCGGGCAGCGCAGGATCGACGGCACGATGACCAGGTCGCCGCACTTGACGGCCGCGAGCGCGTCGACGCGACCGTGCCCCCAGCTGTTGTCGAACGAGCCCGCGCCGAGCTTGACGGCCGTGTCCTCGAGACACTGCTTCACCTTGACGTTGCTGTGCCCGGGGTGCCGGCTCCACATGAGGGCCGCCAGGCCGGTGACCAGCGGTGTCGCCATCGACGTACCGCTGAGCTGGCCGTAGTTGAGGCCGAACCCGCCACCGGTGGCGTAGGTCGGCAGCGTGGACAGGATGTTGCGTCCCGGCGCCACGACCGTGACCTCGGGTCCCACGTTCGAGAAGCTCGACACCGTGTCGCCCTGGTCCGTGGACCCGACCGCGATGACGCCGGCGATCGTCGTGGAGTACGCGGCCGGGAAGATGACCGGCCCCGCGTTGTCGTTGCCCGCCGCCGCGATCACGAGCATCCCGTGGTCGGACGCGTACTGGCACGCGTCCCGCTTGACCTGCGCGTCGGCGCCGCCGCCCGAGTAATTGATGACCGCCTTGATGCCGAGCGCGACCGCGTGGTCCGTGATCTCCTCGACCGCGTCCGCGAAGTCGGCGCCGCTGCCGTTGCCGCCGGCGTCCAGCGTGCGACAGACGTAGACCGGCGAGCCCCAGTTCATGCCCGCCACACCCGCCGCGTTGTTGCCGACCGCCGCCGCGATGCCGACGACGTGCGTCCCGTGGCCGTGCAGGTCCATCGGGGTGCCGCCGTCGACGAAGTCGGTCCCGAGGGTGATCCGGGCCGCGTTGTTGAGGTCGTCGTGGTCCAGGACGCCCCCGGACATCGAGATGCCGGAGTCGATGACGCCGATGAGCACCGACGCCGTCCCCGTGACCAGGTCCCAGGTCGCCTCGGCGTTCACCGCCGGCGGCCCCCACTGCTGCGGGTAGCGCGGGTCGTTGGGGACGACCTGCGCGCGGTCGACCACGTCGGGCTCGACGTAGGCCACGGCGGGCTCGGCCTCGACGGCCGCGCTGTTGTCGGAGATCGCCGCGTCGAGGTCGGTGCCCTCCGGGAGCAGGACGACCATGCGTCCGGTGGCGCTGGGGCCGCGGACCACCTGGCTGCCGGGAGGAAGTGTCGCGAGCGCCGCGGCGACGAGGTCGTCGGTGGAGCTCGCGGGTTCGGTCGCGGCGAGCTGCACGACAACGCGTCGCGCCACCACCGGGACCTGTTCGCCGAGGACGGTCGCCTCGGTGACGTCGAGCGCGGAGTCCGAGCTCGGGTGTTCGTCGATCATGTCGTCACCTCCTGGGGGAGTTCCGCGGCCGCGGGCGCGACCACGGGACGGCGTGCCGACGGCACGCGCCGACCTCGTCGTCACCCGAAAGGAGGAATCCCGCGAACCCCAGATACGGTCCCCGGCCGTCACGGACACCCGTCGGCCGCGCCCTAGACTTCCCTCTCGTGCCCGACTCCCCCGCGCTCGAGATCTCCGGGCTCGTCAAGCGCTACGGCGGTCGCGCCGTCGTCGACGGGCTCGACCTCGTCGCGCACCGCGGCCGGGTCACGGCGGTCCTGGGGCCCAACGGCGCCGGCAAGACCACGACGGTCGAGTGCTGCGAGGGCCTGCGGGAGCCCGACGACGGCACCGTCCGCGTGCTCGGCCAGGACCCGCTCACGCAGGCCCGGGAGCTGCGGCCCCGCGTCGGCGTGATGCTGCAGGACGGCGGCCTGCCCACGGGCGTGCGGGCGCACGAGATGCTCGCGCACGTCGCGAAGATGTACGCCGACCCGCGCGACCTCGGCGAGCTGACCGAGCGCCTCGGGCTCGGGTCGTTCGCCCGGACCACCGTCCGCCGGCTCTCCGGCGGCCAGCGGCAGCGCCTCGCCCTCGCGGCGGCGATCGTCGGCCGTCCCGAGGTCGTCTTCCTCGACGAGCCGAGCGCCGGGATGGACCCGCAGTCGCGGCACGCCGTGTGGGACCTCGTGCGGGAGCTTCGCGACGAGGGCGTCGCGGTGCTCCTCACCACCCACCTCATGGACGAGGCGGAGGACCTGGCCGACCACGTCGTGGTCGTCGACCACGGGCGCGTGATCGCGCAGGGGTCGGTGCCGTCGCTGGTGTCCTCGGCCGAGGACAGCTCGCTGCGGGTCGAGACCGCGCCCGGGCTGGATCTCGGGTCGGCGCTCGGGCCGGAGTTCGCCATCACCGAGCCGCGGGACGGCTCGTACACCGTGACGGGCGCGGTCGGCCCCCGGACCGTGGCGACGCTCACGGCGTGGCTCGCCGACCGCGGCGTCCTGGTCACCCGGCTGTCCGTCGGCCGTCGCACGCTCGAGGACGTCTTCCTCGACCTCACGGGACGGAACCTGCGATGAGCGCGCCTGCACCCACCCGGCAGCGGGTCGCCGCGCAGACCGCCTTCGAGGCGCGCGCGATCCTGCGCAACGGGGAGCAGCTCCTCGTCACGGTCATCGTCCCCGTGCTCGTGCTGGTCGGGCTGACGCGCGCGACCGCGATCGACCTCGACACCGGCGGGGCGAGCCGGATCGACTTCCTGACCCCGGGAGTCCTCGCGCTCGCGGTGATGACCACCTCGTTCACCTCGCAGGCCATCGCGTCGTCGTTCGACCGCCGCAACGGCGTGCTCCGGCTCCTCGCGACGACCCCGCTCGGCCGCAGCGGGCTGCTCGCGGGCAAGGTGCTGGGCGTGCTGGTGGTGGAGATCGTGCAGGTCGTGATCATCGGCGCGACCGCGCTGCTGCTCGGCTGGCACCCCGACCCGGCCGGGCTGCTCCTGGCCGTCGTGGCGATCGTCCTCGGCACCGCGGCCTTCACCGCCCTCGCGCTGCTCGTCGCCGGGACCCTGCGCGCCGAGGCCGTGCTGGCGGTCGCCAACCTGCTCCTGCTCGTCCTCGCCGTCGCCGGCGGGGTCATCATCCCCGCGAGCCAGCTGCCGGGGCCGATGGCGCACGTCGCGCTGCTGCTGCCGTCGGGAGCGCTCGGCGAGGCCATGCGCGAGACCCTCATGCACGGCGTGCTGCCGGCCTGGTCCGTCGTGGTGCTCGTCGCCTGGGCCGCCGCACTGGGCTGGGGCGCCGGCCGCCTGTTCCGCTGGCACTGACCGCTACCGTGGGCCGATGGAGCCCGCGCAGGACGGCACGTTCCAGACGGCCCTCGCCGCCGAGTACGCCGCGCTGGTGCGGACCGTCTCCGAGTTCGACGGCCGGATGCTGACCGTCAAGAGCTGGTCGGTCACGCTGAGCCTCGCCGCGCTGGGGCTCGGCTTCCAGCAGCAGCACTACGCCCTGTTCGCGCTCGGCGCCGCCACGGGTGCCGCGTTCTGGTTCATCGAGGCGATGACCAAGCGGCACCAGGTGCGCTACTACCCCCGGATGCGCCAGATCGAGGCGTGGTCGGCGTCCTGGTCGGACCTGAGCCTCGGCGGCGTGCCCGTGTCGGCACCGCGGATCGACGCCGCGTGGGCCGCCGCGGGTCGGCGCGACCCGGCCGCCGCTCTCGCCGAGCCTCCGCGGGAGATGACGAGCGACGAGATCCGGCGGATGCGTCGGCAGACCGCGTGGCTCCCCCACGTGTTCGTGCCGAGCGCCGTCGCCGTGCTCATCGGCATCGTCCTCACGCTGCTCGCCGCCGGCGGAGCGCTCGACATCCCGCTGTGACGAGCCTCGCCCGCCGGGCGGTCGGGAGCACGGGGACCGGACCGTAGGCTGGTCGACGTGAGCTCGACCCCCGCCCTCGACGCCCCCTCGTCGACCCTGGACCGGATCCGCGACCGGTGGACCTGGACGGCGGTCGTCGCCAACCTCGTCGGGCAGATCGCGATCATCGTCACCGGTGGCGCCGTGCGCCTGACCGGCTCGGGCCTGGGCTGCTCGACGTGGCCGCAGTGCGAGCCCGGGCAGTTCACGCCGCAGCTGCACGAGGCGACGTCGCTGCACCCCTTCATCGAGTTCGGCAACCGGACCGTGAGCGGCGTGCTCGTCGTCATCGCGCTGGTGGTGGCGCTGCTGGTCACCTTCGACCGACGCCGCCCGTGGTCATACCGCCGGCTCGGCGTCGTGCCCGTCGTCGGCGTGCTGATCCAGGCCGTCATCGGCGGCATCACGGTCCTGGTCGACCTGCACCCCGCGATCGTCGGCAGCCACCTGCTCATCTCGATGGCCCTGGTCGCCTTCTCGACGTGGCTCGTGGTCCGGACGCGCGAGGGCGACGGTCCGGCCGTCCCGCTGGTCGACCGCACCACCCGCTCCCTCGTCCGCGTCCTCGTGGCGCTGACCGCCGTGGTGCTCGCCCTCGGGGTCGTCGTGACCGGCGCAGGGCCGCACTCCGGCGACGACGAGGTGGGCTACCGGTTCGGCGTCGACCCGTGGCTCATGGCGAAGCTGCACGCCGCGTCGGTGTGGGCCTTCCTCGCCGTCCTCGTCGCCGTGCTGGTGCTGCTGCGCCGCCGAGGGGTGTCCGGGCGCCCGTGGACCACGGCGCTGGTCCTGCTCGGTGTGACGCTGGGCCAGGGCCTCATCGGCTACGTCCAGCTGTTCACCGGCCTGCCGATCGGGCTGGTCAACCTCCACATGCTCGGCGCCGCGCTCCTCGCGTCGACCGTGACGTTCTTCGTCGGCAGCCTGCGCACGCGCGCGAGCGTCCCTGCGGGCGACCCGGTGCCGACCGCCGTCTGACCGGTCTGCCCGGGTATGCCCTGTCCCGATGTCGGTGGTCTCTCCTAGCCTCGACCCATGGCTGACGCGATCACGGCGCAGGGACTCGTCAAGCACTACAAGACCGTCACGGCCCTCGACGGGGTCGATCTCACCGTGCCGTCCGGCTCGGTGCTCGGCCTGCTCGGGCCCAACGGCGCGGGCAAGACCACGATCGTCCGCATCCTCACCACGCTCCTGAAGCCCGACAGCGGGTCCGCGACCGTCGCGGGCGTCGACGTCCTCGCCAAGCCGCGGGACGTGCGGCGCCGGATCGGCCTCTCCGGCCAGTACGCGGCGGTCGACGAGTACCTCACCGGCTTCGAGAACCTCGACATGATCGGGCGGCTGTACCACCTGGGCGTGAAGCGGTCGCGTGAGCGGGCGCGCGAGCTGCTGGCCGCGTTCCGGCTCGAGGACGCCGCTGACCGCCCGTCCAAGACCTACTCGGGTGGCATGCGCCGCCGGCTCGACCTCGCGGGAGCGCTCGTCGCCGACCCGCCGATCATCTTCCTCGACGAGCCGACCACGGGCCTGGACCCCCGCGGCCGCACGGAGATGTGGGAGGTGATCCAGAACCTCGTCGCCGGCGGGACGACGCTCCTGCTGACCACGCAGTACCTCGAGGAGGCGGACCTGCTGGCCGACGACATCGTGGTCATCGACCACGGCAAGATCATCGCGCAGGGCACGGCGGACCAGCTGAAGATGCAGGTCGGCGGCGAGCGGCTCGAGCTCACGGTGCGGGACCCGGCGCGGCTGCTGGACGCGCGGGACCTCCTCGAGCCGCTGGGCGTCGGCAAGGCCGGCCTCGACGAGGGCCGACGCACGTTGCTCATGCCGATCAGCGGCGGCGCCCAGGTCCTCACCGAGGCGCTGCGGGTCCTCGACGACGCGGGGATCGGGATCGACGACGTGGGCCTGCGCCGACCGACGCTGGACGACGTCTTCCTGTCCCTGACCGGCCGGTCCGCCGAGGAGGAGGGCGAGCAGGAGGCCCCGGCGCCTGAGCCTCCGCCGACGCTCGCCGACGCAGCGAGACCCGGTCGGCACGCGGCCGCCGACGAGTCCTCCGAGGGAGGTGCGTGATGGCCGCCCCGACCGTGTTCTCCGACTCCTACGTCGTCGCCAAGCGCAACATCATCAAGATCAAGCGCGTCCCCGACCTGCTGGTGTTCACCACCCTGTCGCCCATCATGTTCGTCCTGCTGTTCGCGTACGTGTTCGGCGGCGCGATCGCCGTGCCCGGCGGCGCCGACCCGGCCGCGTACCGCGAGTTCCTCATGGCCGGGATCTTCGCCCAGACCGTGATCTTCGGCGCCACCATCACGGGCGCCGGGCTGGCGGACGACCTGAAGAAGGGGATCATCGACCGGTTCCGGTCGCTGCCGATGGCCCCGTCCGCGGTGCTGACGGGGCGGACGATCTCCGACGTCGCCAACAACGTGCTCGTGCTGATCGTGATGTCCCTGACGGGACTCCTCGTCGGCTGGGGCATCCACAGCTCGGTCGCGGAGGCGGCGCTCGGCTACCTGCTGCTCCTCGTCTTCGCCTACGCCATCTCGTGGATCATGGCGTGGCTCGGGATGCTGGTGCCGAGCCCCGAGGTGTTCAACAACGCGACGTTCATCGTGATCTTCCCGCTGACGTTCGTCGCCAACACGTTCGTGCCCCTGGAGACGCTCCCGGCGCCGCTGCAGACGTTCGCCGAGTGGAACCCGGTGTCCGCGGTGACCCAGGCGTCGCGCGAGCTCTTCGGCAACATCCCCCCGGAGGTCCCGGCGCCGACCGCGTGGCCCCTGCAGCACGCGGAGCTCTACACGCTGATCTGGGCGGCGATCTTCATCATCGTGTTCGTGCCGCTGTCCAACCTGCAGTACCGGCGGTCCACGAGCCGCTGAGCGGATGGCGACGGCGCGCGACGAGGGGTCGCGCGCCGTCGGCGTCCGCGGAGGCGCACGCTGTCAGCCGGGGCTCGGCAGCGTGACGGGGACCAGGGACGACCAGCCGGTCGCGCGCGCGGCCGCGGCGGCCAGCACGCCCGTGACGGCGGTCGGGCTGTGCAGCCGACCGTCCAGGGCGGCCGCGACGGCCTCGTCGAGCGGCACCCAGCGCGGGACCATGTCGGCCTCCTCGTCGGCGCGGGCGTAAAGGTCGGCGTCGGCGACCGCGGAGAGGTCGCGGGCCAGGAAGACGACGATCCGCTCGTCCGACCCGCCCGGGCTCGTGAAGAACTCGACCAGCCGCCACCACGAGCGGGCCCGAAGGTCGGCCTCCTCGGCCAGCTCCCGGGCGGCCGCGACGAGCGGGTCCTCGCCGGCGATGTCCAGGAGTCCGGCGGGCGGCTCCCAGAGCACCGACCGCACGGGGTGCCGGTACTGCGACAGCAGCAGCACGCGGTCGTCCTCGTCGAGCGCGATCACGGCGACCGCGCCGGGGTGCGCGACGTACTCGCGCAGCACCTGCGACTCCCCGAGATCGACCACGTCACCCACGAGGTCGAAGATCTTGCCCTCGTGGATGACGTCGTGCGAGAGGACCGACCGCAGCGCCGACACGTCGGCGAGCGGCTCCCCCATCAGGACTCGTCGCCGCGCTGGGCGAGCGCCGCCTCGACGAGACCGGCGAACAGCGGGTGGGCCCGCGTGGGCCGCGACTTGAACTCGGGGTGCGCCTGGGTGGACACGTAGTACGGGTGCACGTCCTTCGGCAGCTCGACGAACTCGACCAGCGAGGTGTCGGGCGAGACCCCGGAGATCACCAGGCCGGCGTCCTCGAGCTTGTCGCGGTAGGCGTTGTTCACCTCGTAGCGGTGGCGGTGACGCTCCGACACGCGCGTGGCGCCGTACGCCTCGGCCACGACGGACCCGGGCGTGAGCACGGCCTCGTAGGCGCCGAGGCGCATGGTGCCGCCCAGGTCGCCGTCGCCGCCGACGATCGCGAGCTGCTCGGCCATCGTGGCGATCACGGGGTGCGCCGGGTCGGCGTCGAACTCGGACGAGGACGCCCCGTCGAGCCCGAGCACCGTGCGGGAGTACTCGATGACCATGCACTGCAGGCCCAGGCAGATGCCGAGCGTCGGGATGAGGTTCTCGCGGGCCCAGCGCAGCGCGCCGAGCTTGCCCTCGATGCCGCGCACGCCGAACCCACCGGGCACCAGCACCGCGTCGACGCCCTCGAGCGCCAGCCGGGCGCCCTCGGGCGTCTGGCAGTCGTCCGACGTGACCCAGCGGATGACGACCTTGGTGTCGTGGTGGAAGCCGCCGGCCCGCAGCGCCTCGGTGACCGAGAGGTACGCGTCGGGCAGGTCGATGTACTTGCCGACGAGCGCGACCTCGACGCGGTGGGTGGGCTGGTGCACGCGGTGCAGCAGGTCGTCCCAGCCCTTCCACTCGACGTCCCGGAACGGCAGGCTCAGCCGCTGCACCACGTAGGCGTCCAGGCCCTCGGAGTGCAGGACGCGGGGGATGTCGTAGATGCTCGGCGCGTCCTTGGCGGTGACGACGCCCTCGACGTCGACGTCGCACATCAGCGCGATCTTGCGCTTCGTGGCGTCGGGGACCTCGCGGTCCGCGCGGAGCACGATCGCGTCGGGCTGGATGCCGATGCTGCGCAGGGCGGCGACGGAGTGCTGCGTGGGCTTGGTCTTCAGCTCGCCCGACGGGCCGATGTACGGCACGAGCGAGACGTGCAGGAAGAAGACGTTGTCGCGGCCGAGGTCGTGGCGCACCTGGCGGGCCGCCTCGAGGAACGGCAGCGACTCGATGTCGCCGACCGTGCCGCCGATCTCCGTGATGATCACGTCGATGTCGGAGTCCGCCTGCTGGCGCATCCGCGTCTTGATCTCGTCGGTGATGTGCGGGATGACCTGCACCGTGTCACCGAGGTACTCGCCGCGGCGCTCCTTCGCGATGACCTGCGAGTAGACCTGGCCCGTGGTCACGTTGGCGGACCCGACCAGGTTCACGTCGAGGAACCGCTCGTAATGCCCGACGTCGAGATCCGTCTCGGCGCCGTCGTCGGTCACGAAGACCTCGCCGTGCTGGAACGGGTTCATGGTGCCGGGGTCGACGTTGAGGTACGGGTCGAGCTTCTGCATCGTGACCCGCAGGCCACGGGAGCGAAGGAGTCGGCCGAGGCTGCTCGCCGTCAGGCCCTTGCCGAGGGAGGAAGCGACACCCCCGGTGACGAAGATGTGCCGGGTCGTGGAATCCGACCGCCCGGAGAGTCGATGCGCGCGCTCTGTCACGGGATTCCAACCTACCCGACGAACGCCCGTTGCCGGAGTGCCTCGCGGGGTGAGTCCGGACACGTCCGGCCCCCGACGGTCAGACGAGCGGGCCGTTCGGGTTCGCGGGGTCGGCGATCCGCTCGACGTCACGCAGGCGGGGCTCGGCCTCGAGCCGGCGGAAGTCCCGCAGGGTCGCGCGGTCCAGCGCGAGCATCGCACCCAGCACGACGAGCGCGGCGATGATCCCGCCGCCGGCTGCGGCGCCGACGGCGGTCACGACGCCGTGGCCACCGAGCGAGGTGACCGCGTCGACCACCCAGCGGCCCACGACGGCGCCGGCGGCGCCGCCCAGGACCACGACGCCGGCCGTGCGCGCCAGCCCGGCGGTCGCCGGTCGACCGGTCGCCCGGCGCAGCAGGACGACGGCGACGACTCCCCCGACGAGCATCCCGACGGACCCGGCGATCGCCACGGCCGCCAGGGCCCCGGCGGGGTCCGCGCCGTCGGGCACGAGGAGCGCACCGAGCACGGGTGCCGCGACGGCGACGGTCCCCCAGCCTGCGACGTTCGCCGCGATGGCGGACCGTCCGCGCTCGAGCGCGTAGAGCGCCCGCGAGGCGTGGAACATCACGGCGAAGCCGAGCAGCCCGGGCATCATCAGCGTGACGGTGGGGGCGAGCGTCGGGAAGCCCCGTGGGTCGTCGCTGACGGCGCCGAAGATGTCGCCCACGGCGGGCGCGGCCGCGGCCAGCGCGGCGCCGCCCAGGGCCGCGGCCACGAGCACGGCGCGCGTGGTCCCCGACGCCATCCGCGCGTACGCGGGCAGGTCGCCGGAGGCCGCGCGGGCCGAGAGCCGGGGGAACGTCGATGTCGCCAGGGGAACGACGAGGACCGCGTACGGGAGCAGGTACACCTGCTGCGACCACACGTAGACCGAGTACGCGCCGCCGCCGCCGCGCGCGAAGGCGACCAGCATGATGACCACGACCGAGAGCTGCTGCGCGACCAGCGACCCGACCCCGGCGAACGCGAGCGCGGCGAGCCGGCGCCCGACCCCGGGCGGGAAGGTGAGGGTCGGGCGGATCCGCACGCCGAGCCGGTGCACGGGCACGAGCATCGGGAAGCACATCGCCGCGACGCCGAGCGTCGTCCCCCAGGCCAGCCACGACAGCGCGGTCGAGCCGACCGCCGCGGGGTCGTCCAGCTCGCCGCCGGACAGCGCGATGTACAGCACGTACGTCCCGATGACGACGACCGACGACATCACCGGGGCGAACGCCGGCCAGAAGAACCGCTTGTGCGCCTGCAGGACCGCGTACAGCAGCACGGCGATGCCGTACATGGGCACCTGGACCGCGAAGACAGCGATGAAGAACTGGAGCAGGCCGCGCTGGGAGTCGTCGAGGTTGGGCCAGACGGCCGAGATCGGCCCGCTGAGCGCGGCGAGCAGGCCGCCGAGCGGCACCAGGACCAGCAGCGTCCAGCCGACCGTCGCCGAGACGATGGCGTCGACGTCCTTGCCCAGGGCGCGGGACACCGGCAGGGCGAGCACGGGGATGAGCGCACCCGCGAGGGCGCCGCCCGCCGCGACCTCGAACAGCACGTTGGGCAGCGTGTTCGCCGCGAGGTACGCGGCGCCGATCTCACCGTCGTGGAACGCCCGCGCCTGGAACAGGTAGCGCGCGAACCCGAGGACCCGGCTCAGCACCGTGACCGCCGCGATCATCGCGGCGGCGCCACCGAGCCCGGCGAGCGTGCGCCGCGCGGCGGGGCTCACGCGGACCGGTCCGCCGGGGGGTCGACCGGCCGGCGACCCCAGGCGTCGATCTCGCGCAGCACCGGGGTGCGCTCGATCACGCGCGTGAAGCTGACCTTCTCGCTGGCCACGGTGAGCCCGACGACGACCGCGAGCGCGGCGAGCCGGACGGGGCGCGGCGCGCTGAGCACCACGGCCGTGCCGAGCGTGGCGCCGAGCGCGTTCGCGCCGCCGTCCCCGAGCATGTCGGCCTCCGCCAGGTCCTGGTCCACCGCGGCGCCGACGACGCCCAGCACGGACGCGCCCGCACCCGCGCCGCCGCCCGGGCCGAGGGCCAGCGGGGTCGCGACGAGCGTGGCCGCCTTGAGCGCGCGGCCCGGCCGCAGGTCGAGCAGGTTCAGCAGGTTGGCGCTCGACGCGACGAGCGCGCCCGACGCCGCGACGTCGGCCAGCCACCCCACCGCGGACCGGCGCGTGCCGTCGGGCCGGTGCGTCGGCGTCGCGACGGCGGCCGCCACGAGCGCACCCGCGCCGATGCCGAGCACCTTCAGGCCGCCCGTCGTGAGCTCGCCGCGCGCGAGCGCGCCGAGGTGCCCACGAAGTCCCTTGCGTCGCGCGGTCGTGTCCTCGCCGAGGTCGTCGACGAGCCCGAAGGCCGCACCCGACGCCGTGGCGACCGTGAGGGCCACCGCGCCCCGCGTCGACGGAGCGCCCACCAGACCGCCGACGAGCAGCCCGGCGGCGACCGCCGGCCCCTCCAGCAGGCTGATCGGCTCACCGCGGTGGTTCGTGCGCACCCAGCGCGCCTGGCCGCCCGGCGCCGAGCTGTCCAGGACGCCCCGGACGGTGGAAGTAGCCACGCCCGCGACGGCCCCGGCCAGGGCGCGCCGCAGAAGGCCGACCGTCATCCCTCGGTCCCGCCGGTCGCGTCCGAGCCGACCGTGCTGTCCGGCACGCGAGGCGTCCGGTCGACCGGCGGCAGCACGACGGCGGCCGGGATCGGCGTCTCGTCGTCGCCGAAGCCGTAGTGACCGTTGGTGCCGGCGATCCGCGCGGCCAGCGCGAGGGGCACGTTGACCTGGCCGGTGACCAGCTCGGCACCGGACACGGTGGTGACCGAGGCGGCGAGCTCCTGGTCGGCCAGGACGGCGTCCGTCAGGCTGCCCTTGCCGCGCGGGCCGTCGGCCAGCACCGCACCGGACGACAGCTCCTGCGCAGCCGACAGGACCGCCAGCTGCGAGGCCACGACCGACGCGGACGGCTCGGGGCTCGGGGTCGCGTCGGCGGTCGGCACCGTGATGGGCACACCGAGGACGACGATGGCGTCCGCCGGGACCGTGACCGGGTCGGCCACCGTGACCAACGGGCTGTCGCTCTCGCTGGACGACAGGAGCTGGAGCAGCACCGACGCGTCGTCGGAGAGTGCGTCGGGGTTCGTCGGGTCGGACGTGACGAGCGCCTGGACGAGCGCCGAGGCGAGCTCGCCCTCGACGCCCGCGTCGTCGGCCGGGACCGGGTCGAGGTACGTGAGCAGCTGGCCGACGAGCGCCTGCCGGAAGGTGCGCGCGTCCGGGTCCGCCCACGTGTCCTCGAGCGTGACGTGCGCGGTCACCGTCGCGCCCGACTGCGCGAGCCGCTCGTCGACCGCGGTGCGGGTGGACTCGTCGATCTCGCCGAGCGCGACGACGGCGACCCGGCGGTCGGTCAGCGTCCCGTCCAGCAGCTGCGGGCCGGCCGCGTCGATGTAGGTCTCGGCGTCCTGCAGGCTGCCGGACGTGACGTCGAGCTCGGCGCGGAGCGCGTCCTTCTCGCCCCGCAGCTGCTCGACCTGGCCGGTCAGGGTGTCGCCGATCGTCTCCTTGAGCGGGCCGGCGCCGAGCGCGATGCCGACGGCCAGCGCCAGGAAGACCGAGATGAGCGAGACGATGTGGTAGCGGAAGTCGATCACGGTGCGAGGTCTCCGTCGGGTACGTCACCGGCGCGAGCCGGGACCGGGTGCAGGGTGCGGGCGGCGGCGGTCATCCGAAGAGTCCGCTCACCCACGAGGTGATGTCGTCGAGGCGGGCGCCGAGCAGGCCGATGAGCGTCTGGCCAGCCGCCGTCGAGGCGAGCGCCACGCCGAGGGCCAGGAGGCCCGCGAGGACGAGCAGCGTGAGCTGCACGTTGGAGATGCGGTTCCGGTAGAGGCGCGACACGCCCTTGGCGTCGACCAGCTTGCTGCCGACCCGTAGCCGGGTGAGGAACGTGCTCGCCATGCCGGAGCGCCCCTTGTCCAGGAACTCCACGAGCGTGGCGTGCGTGCCGACCGCGACGATGAGCTCCGCGCCCTTGTCGTCGGCGAGCAGCATGGCCACGTCCTCGCTGGTGCCGGTGGCCGGGAACACGACGTGCTTGACGTCCAGCTGCTCGACGCGCGCCAGGCCGGGCGCGCGACCGTCGCGGTAGGCGTGCACGACGACCTCGGCGCCGCACGTGAGCGCGCGGTCGGAGACCGAGTCCATGTCGCCGACGATGAGGTCGGGCTTCCAGCCGGCGTCGAGGATCGCGTCGGCGCCGCCGTCCACCCCGATGAGCACCGGCCGGTACTCGCGGATGTACGGGCGCAGCGTGACGAGGTCTTCCTTGTAGTGGTACCCGCGCACGACGATCAGCACCTGGCGGCCGTCGATGACCGTCGAGATGTCGGGCACGCCGACGCCGTCCAGGAGCAGGTCCCGCTCGCGGCGCAGGTAGTCCATCGTGTTGGCCGCGAACGACTCGAGCTGGACGGAGAGGCCGGCGCGGGCCTCCTCCATCGCGGCCGCGACGGTCGACTCGGTCTGCAGCACGCCCTCGGCCACGAGCGTGTCGCCGTCGTAGACCGCGCCGTCCACCACCCGGAGCCGGTGCCCCTCGGTCACGGCCATGACGTCCGCACCGAGGTCGTCGATCAGCGGGATGCCCGCCCCGACGAGGATCTCGGGGCCGAGGTTCGGGTAGCGGCCAGACGTCGACCGGGCGGAGTTGAGCACGGCGGCCGGCTGGCACGCGACCAGGGCCTCCGCGGACACGCGGTCCAGGTCGAGGTGGTCGATGACCGCGATGTCACCCGGCCGCAGGCGCTTCGTCAGCGCCTTGGTGCGTGGGTCGACACGAGCCGGGCCGGCGGCGTCGCCGGAATCGGGCAGGGCGGTGCGCTTGCGCAGGGAGGCTCTCATCGCCGCTCATCGTCCCACGGACGAGAGCTCGAGCAGTTCCGCGGCGTGCGTCCGCGCGGCGGCGGAGTCCTCCTGACCCGACAGCATGCGGGCGAGCTCGCGTACGCGGTCGTCCTGCGTGACCAAGCGCACGTCCGACTCGGTGATGACATCGACCCCGTCGGCCGTCGACTTGGTGACCACGAGGTGCCGGTCGGCGAACGCGGCGACCTGCGCGAGGTGCGTGACCACGAGCACCTGGCTGCCCTGCGCGAGCGACGACAGCCGCCTCCCCACCTCGATCGCGGCCCGTCCGCCGACGCCCGCGTCGACCTCGTCGAAGACGAACGTGCCGGGTCGGGTGGCGCCCGGCGCGGTGGCCAGCGCGACCTCGATGGCCAGCATGACCCGGGACAGCTCTCCGCCGGACGCCCCCTTGCCCAGCGGCCGCGCGGGCGCACCGGCGTGCGGCACCAGCAGCATCTCGACCCGGTCGGCCCCGTGCGGGCCCGGCTCGTCCGCCGGCTCGACGACGACCCGCAGCTCGGCGCCGCCCATCGCCAGCCCGGACAGCTCGTCGGACACCACGGCAGACAGCCGCTCGGCGGCGTCGCGACGACCCGTCGACAGCTGCGTGCCCAGCGCGCCGAGCTCGGCGTCGAGCCGCGCCCGGTCGGCGCGCAACGCCTCGATCCGCTCGTCGCCGCCGTCCAGGTCGAGCAGGCGGCGACCCGCGGTGTCGGCCCACGCCAGCACCTCGGCCACGGTCGAGCCGTAGCTCCGCGTCAGGCCGCCCAGCTCGGCACGGCGGCGCTGCGCGGCGTCGAGCCGCAGCGGGTCGGCCTGCAGGTCCTCGAGGTACGCGGCCAGGTCGGTCGACGCGTCGGCCAGCAGATACCCGGCCTCGGCCACGCGCGTCGCGAGCGCGGCGAGCGCGGGGTCGTGCGAGCCCTCGTGCTCGAGCAGTCGGCGCGCGTGCTCGATCGCGCCGACCGCGGCGGTCCCGTCCGTGCCGTCGTCGTCGCCGACCAGCGCCGCGTGCGCGCCGGACGCCGCCGTCCGCAGGTCCTCGGCGTGCGAGAGCCGGTCGACCTCCTCGGCCAAGGTGATGTCCTCGTCCGGCTGCGGGTCCACGCGCTCGACCTCGGCGAGCCCGAGCCTCAGCAGCTCGGCCTCCCGCGTCCGGTCCCGCGCCTTGTCCACCAGCTCGGTCAGCTCCGCGTCGGTGCGCGCTCGCTCGGCCCACGCGGACCGGTAGCTCACGAGCAGGTCGGCGTGCCCTGCTCCGGCGAACTCGTCGAGCGCCTCCCGCTGCACAGCGGGCGAGCGCAGGCGCGCCTGGTCCGCCTGACCGTGCACGGTGACCAGCTCGTCGGCCAGCTCCGCGAGCAGCCCCTGCGGCACCGACCGGCCGCCGACGTACGCGCGCGACCGCCCCACGGCGCCGTCGGAGCTCGCGCCGACCGTGCGCAGCAGTACCAGGCTGCCGTCGTCGTCCAGCTCGGCCCCGGCCTCCTGGGCCCGCCCGAGTGCCTGGGCGCCGGACTCCAGCACGACCCGGCCCTCGACCGCCGCCGACGCCGACCCGACCCGGACGGTCGCGGGGTCGGCCTTGCCGCCCAGCAGCAGGTTGAGCGCGGTCAGCACCATCGTCTTGCCGGCACCGGTCTCGCCCGTCAGCACGGTCAGACCCGGCCCGAGCTCGACGTGCGCGCGGCCGATGACGCCGAGGTTCTCGATCCGGATCTCCTCGATCACCGCGCCCCCTCCGGGCCGGGGAACGAGGGTCGCGGCGCGCTCGGCCGACCGCGCCAGCCGTCCACGGGCAGGCCGAACTTGTTGACCAGCCGCGTGGTGAAGGGCGCGGGCGTCAGACGGGCGAGCCGCACAGGGACGTCGCTCCGCGTCACCTCCACGCGGGAGCCGAGCGGCACCTCGAGCCGGCGGCGCCCGTCGAGCGTCACCAGGCCGGGGGCGGGCGAGCGGACGAGCACCTCGACCGCGAGGCGGCTCCGGGGGCCGACGACCAGCGGCCGCGCGAACAGCGCGTGCGCCGAGATGGGGACGAGGATCATGCCGTCGACGTCCGGCCACACGACGGGGCCGCCGGCCGAGAAGGCGTGCGCCGTGGAGCCCGTGGCGGTCGCGGCGACGATCCCGTCGCACCCGAACGACGACAGGGGGCGTCCGTCGACCTCGAGCAGCACCTCGAGCATGCGCGACCTGCTCACCTTCTCGAGCGCGGCCTCGTTGAGCGCCCAGCCGGTGCCGACGTCGCCGTCGGGCCGGATCACGCGCACGTCCAGCGTGCCGCGCTCCTCGACGTCGAACTCGCCGGCGGTCAGCCGCCGCACGGCCTCGCCGACGTCGTCGCGCTCGCTCTCCGCCAGGAATCCCACGTGCCCGAGGTTGACGCCGAGCAGCGGCACGGACGTCCCGCGCGTGAGCTCGGCGGCCCGCAGGATCGTCCCGTCCCCGCCCAGCACGACGGCCAGCTCGAAGGTCGGCAGGTCCGCGGCCACGGCGTCCTCGGCCGCGAGCACCGGCTCGACGCCGGCGCGCTCGAGCTCGCGCACGACCTCACGGGTGGCCTGCACCGCCTCCTCGCGTCCCCCGTGGGTGACGACGAGAGCGCGCCGGGTCACCGGTCGCCCTCGAGCACGGCGGCCGTGATGCCGTCGACAGGAACCTCGACACCGGACCCGTCGTCGGCCCGACGCAGCCAGAGGAAGAACTCGACGTTGCCGCTCGGCCCGGGCAGCGGGCTGCGCACGACGCCGAGCACGCCGAACCCGAGGTCGGCGGCCGCTCGGGCGACCCCGACCACCGCATCGACCCACAGCTCGGGCAGCCGGACGACCCCGCCCGACCCGAGCCGCTCGCGACCGACCTCGAACTGCGGCTTCACCATCAGCAGCAGGTCGGCGTCGGCGGCGGCCACGTCGGTCAGCGCGGGCAGGACGAGAGTCAGGGAGATGAAGGAGAGGTCGGCGACGACGAGACCCGGTGCGGGCGTGACGTCGCCGCGGCTCAGGGAGCGGACGTTGACGCCCTCGCGGACGTCCACGCGGGGATCCTGCCGCAGCGCGTCGACCATCTGGTCGTGACCGACGTCCACGGCCACGACCCCGGCGGCGCCCCGCCGCAGCAGCACGTCGGTGAACCCGCCCGTGCTCGCCCCGGCGTCGAGGCAGAACCGTCCGGCGACCACCGGGCCGTCCGGGCCGAGCGCGTCGAGGGCGCCCGCCAGCTTGTGCCCGGCGCGGGACGCGTAGCCGGGATCGTCGTCGTCGAGCTGGACCGCGACCTGCCGCTCGTCCGTCACCTGGACCGCGCTGCGCGAGACGGCCGCGCCGTCGACGGTCACCCGACCGGACGCGATCAGCTCGCCGGCGTGGCGGCGCGAGCGCGCCAGGCCGCGCCGCACCAGCTCGGTGTCGAGGCGTGTGGTCACCGCCCGTCAGCCCTCCGCGTCCGCGAGCCGGTCCTGCAGCGCGCCGTGCACGGCGTCGAAGACCGCGACGTGAGCGCGCAGCGGCTGGTCCTCGAGGCCCACGAGACGGGACAGCGCCTCGTCGACGGCGTCGTCGGACGCCGACGTCACGTCGTCCGTGCCGTTTTCGCTCACTGCGCTGCCTCCAGAGGGTGCTCGTCGTCCTGCGTGTCCCGCGGCCGGACCGGCCGGGCGCTGCCACGCCGTAGCGACGTCGCGCACCGGGCGACCTGCTCCACCCGGGACCGCGCCCACGCTACCTGCCGCGGGCGGAACGGACCGGTCGCCACACACAACCCACGACGAGGACGGTGCGCGCCGGGCCGACGGATCGCAGACCGTGGCCGGCCGCAGGAGTGTCGGGTCCGCCTGAGCGCCCGTCAGCCGGCCGCACCATCCGTCGTCGGCTCAGGCACCGAGGCCCGCTCGACCTCGCCGGCCGTCGACCGGCCGCGAGACCCGTCGCCGGCTCAGGCACCGGGCCGGGTCGACCTCAGCGCCCGTCAGCCGCCGCGAGATCCGTCGGCACCTCAGGCACCGGCCCCGGTCGACCTCAGCGCCCGTCAGCCGCCGCGAGATCCGTCGCCAGTTCAGGCACGGTGGCCGGGTCGACCTCGCCACCGTCGTCCACCGTGGCCCACGCCGCCGCGCACGCCGCGCGCACGACGTCGACCTGGTCCTCGACGGAGGCCGGGTTCCCGCGCCCGATCTCGAGCGCGCCGTCGACCACCCGAGCCGACGCCTCGCGCACCGTCCACCACCCGTCGGCGGCCCGCTCGGGCTCGGGGTGCGCGACGAGCAGCGACCGCAGGTCCGCGCCGATGAGGTGTGGGCGCTCCCCCGGCACCGCCAGCACGTCGTCGCGCGCGGAGCTGACACCCGTCAGCACGTGCAGCCCGATGTACCCACCCGCCCGCGCGCCGGCGAGATCGGTGTCGAGCCGGTCGCCGATCACGAGCGTCTCGCGGGCCCCCACCCGCTCGACGGCCATGCGGTACATCGTCGGCGACGGTTTGCCCGCGCTGTCGGGCACGACGCCGGTCGCTGCCTGGACGGCGCCGACCAGCGACCCGTTCCCGGGCGCGAAGCCCCGGGCGGTCGGCAGGCTCAGGTCGAGGTTCGACGCCACGTGCCACGCCCCCCGGCCGACGGCATAGGCCGCCTCGGCCAGCTGCGGCCAGCCGACCTCGGGCGCGAAGCCCTGGGCCACGGCCGCCGGTTCGTCGTCGGCGGAGTGCACCACCTCGTACCCGGCCGTCCGGACGGCGGTGACCAACCCGGCTCCCCCCACGACCAGCACCTTCGCGCCGCGGGGCAGTCGCGTCCGCAGCAGCTGCGCCGCCGCCTGGGCCGCCGTCATGACCTCGGACGCGTGCGTGACGATCCCGAGGTCCGTGAGCTGGTCCGCCACCGACTCGGGCTCGCGCGACGCGTTGTTGGTGACGAACACCAGCCGCATGCCGCGCTCGCGCGCCGAGGTGAGGCCCTCCGCCGCGCCGTCGATCGGGTCGTGACCCCGGTACGCCACGCCGTCGAGGTCGACGAGCGCGAGGTCGAACCGGTCCGCCGGCGGCGTCGGCGAGCCGACGAGACCGCCCGTCACCGACCGCCCTCCGCCTCGTCCGACTCGCGCCCAGTCAGCAGCGGCTCGGCCTCCTCCAGTGCACGGTCGCCGTCGGCGCCGTCCTCGAAGTCGACCGAGTCGGCCGCTTCGACCGACGACACGAGCACGTCGTCGCCGTCGCTCAGCGGCCGCTCGGGCGCGTCTGCGCCCTCGTCCGCCTCGTCGTCGAAGCCCGTGGCGTCGTCGACCGCGTCGCCGTCCGCCTCGAGCGACCCCGCGAAGTCGTCATCGGCGCCGTCCGCGGCCGCGTCGTCGTCGAGGCCCGAGACGTCGTCACCGATCTCGTCGTCGGGCTCGAGCGAACCGGCGAAGTCGTCGTCCGTGCGCTCCACGGCCGCGTCGTCGTCGAGGCCGGAGACGTCGTCAGGCTTCTCGTCGTCCCGGTCGAGCGCCCCGGCGAAGTCGCTGTCGGCTGCCTCGGCAGCCGTCTCGTCGTCCTCGTCGTACTCGCCGTCCTCGTCGAACTCGCTGAGGTCGAAGGCGAACACCTCGTCCTCGACCTCGACGTCCCCGGCGGCCTCGTCGAGCTGGTCCTGCGTGTACGGCGCCAGCTCGGCCGCAGCCTCGTCGGGCCGCCCGGCGGCCTCGAGAGCCGCCGCACGAGCCTGGGCGACCCGGATCGCGACGATGCCCGTGCCCGCCCGCACCGCCGGCGTCGACAGGGACGCCACGGCCGCGTCGGCCTGGCCGAGGTCGAGGCGCGCCCCGCTGACGACCATCGCGAGCTCGATCTTCGCGTCGGCGTCCAGCGTGTCCGCCTCCGGCTCCTGAGCCAGCGCCAGGGCCCGCTCGGGTCGACCGAGCCCACGCTCGCAGTCGGCCATGATCGCCAGGTGCTCGGACGAGCCGTTCAACCGACGCACGGTGCGCAGCTCGCGCAGCGCCTCCGCGTACCGACCCGTGCGGTACGCCGCCAGGCCGGCGGCCTCGCGGACCACGTCGACGCGGCCGGCGCGACGCACGGCCGCCTGCGCGTGCTCGTAGGCCAGCTCCGGCTGCGTGTCGAGCAGTCGGCCCACCATCACCAGGTGACGCCCGACGCCGTCGGCGTTGTCCTTGCTCAGCGTGCGCAACCGACCACGCACCGAGCGGTCGAGGTCGCTGAACACGACCTCGTCCGGGATCTCGGGAGCGACGACGCGCTCCTCCTGCGGCGGCCGCGACAGGCGTCGGTCGTCCGAGCTGTCCCGGCGATCGGGACCCGAGCCGTACCCGCTCCGAGCGCCGTCGTGCCCCGAACGACCAGCCGGGGGCCGACGATCACCCGTGGCCGGTCGGTCGGCACGGTTGCCGCCCGCAGGGGGACGCCCGGAACCCGCGCGCTCGGGTCGCTCGCCGGACGCCGGACGTCCGCCGCGGTCACCGAAGGACGAGCGCTGGCCGCCCGACGTGGGGCGGTCGCCCGCCGGCTTGTCGCCATACGGACGCTGCTCGCCGCTCGGCCGATCGCTCCGCGGCCGATCACCGGACGGTCGGTCGCTCCTGGGACGGTCGCTGGTCGACCGCTCGCCGGCGGGCCGGCTGCCGTAGCCGCTGCGCTCGCCGCCGGTGCGCTCGCCGTACGACGGGCGGTCCCCGCCGCGCCCACGATCCCCGCCGCCAGAACGGTCTCCGTACGACGGACGGTCGCCGGCAGGACGGCTCGACGAGCCGGACCTGTCGCCGTACGACGGGCGGTCCCCGCGACTGCGGTCGCCACCCGAACGATCGCCGTACGCCGGCCGGTCGCCGGAGGGACGGTTGCCGGAGGACGGCCGGTCGCCGGAGGGGCGGTTCCCGTAGGAGGAACTCTCACCCGCGGGACGATCGCCGTAACTGGGACGGTCTCCACGCCCACGGTCACCACCGCCGGACCGGTCGCCGTAGGACGGACGGTCTCCGGAGGGTCGGCTGCCGTAGGACGGCCGGTCCCCGGAAGGACGGCTGCCGGAGGACGAACGCTCGCCACCGGGACGATCGCCGTAGCTGGGACGGTCCCCACGCCCACGGTCGCCGCCGCCGGACCGGTTGCCATACGAGGGCCGCTCCCCCGACGGACGGTTGCCGTAGGTGGGACGGTCCCCGGCGGGACGGTTCCCGTAGGAGGAACGCTCACCACCGGACCGGTCGCCATAGCTGGGACGGTCACCGCGACCGCCGCCACCGGACCGGTCGCCATACGACGGTCGGTCTCCGGACGGACGGCCACCGTACGAGGGGCGGTCGCCGGAAGGTCTGCCGTACGACGGACGGTCTCCCGACGGGCGCCCGCCGGACGTGGGACGGTCACCGCGACCGCCGCCACCGGACCGGTCGCCGTACGACGGACGGTCCCCGGACGGCCGGCTGCCGTAGGACGGACGATCGCCGGAGGGACGGTTCCCGTACGACGCACGCTCGCCGCCGGGTCGGTCACCGCGACCGCGGTCCCCGCCACCCGAACGGTCACCGTAGGACGGACGATCGCCCGACGGCCGGTTCCCGTAGGACGGGCGCTCGCCGGAGGGCCGGTTCCCGTAGGAGGAACGCTCACCACCGGACCGGTCGCCGTACGACGGACGGTCCCCGGACGGCCGGCTGCCATAGGACGGACGGTCGCCGGAGGGACGGTTCCCGTAGGAGGAACGCTCACCACCGGACCGGTCGCCGTACGACGGACGGTCCCCGCCGGACGAGGGCCGACCGCCGCGTGAGTCGCCGGAACGCGACCCGGAGGAGGAACGCGATCCGCGGTCGTCGCCGGACCCGTAGGACGGTCGCGAACCGCGAGAATCGCCGCCGGAACGCGGCCGGTCACCCGACCGAGAACCACCGCTGCCGCCGGTGGAGCCGGAACGCGGGGCGTTGCCACGGCTCTGGGAGTCCCGGGAGCCGCGCGCCGAGCTGTTCTCGCCGTCGGGTCGGCCGCGGTTCGCGCCACCCGACCGACCACGGTCGTCAGGTGTGCCGCCGGCACCATTCTCGCTGTTCATCTGTGTGCTCTCCTCGTCGCGATCGACCGCCTCATCGTCTCATCCCCTGCTCCGGACGCCGAACGGCGGCCGTGGGGCCGCGCCGAATAGGCGGAGCGGGGACGACACTGCGGTGAATCATGGTGATCAATACGCCCGACGCTGCGCGCAAAGTAAACAATCCTGGAAACAGAAGAAGCCACCCCCGTTGGGGGTGGCTTCTTCTGAACGATGTCCGGCGGCGTCCTACTCTCCCACACCCTGGCGAGTGCAGTACCATCGGCGCTGAAGGGCTTAGCTTCCGGGTTCGGAATGGGACCGGGCGTTTCCCCTTCGCTATGACCGCCGTAACGTTGTCGAGTTGTCAAACGGGTTCCCGTTCGTCTCTCGGGAACCGCACAGTGGACGCGTAGCAAATCAATGAATGAGTGGTGAAGTTGTCGGCTTATTAGTACCGGTCAGCTGCAAGGGTCTTGAGTCCCCTCTTCCACATCCGGCCTATCTACCCAGTGGTCTAGCTGGGAGCCTCTCACCCCTCGAGGGGGCATGGAAACCTCATCTTGAAGCAGGCTTCCCGCTTAGATGCTTTCAGCGGTTATCCCTTCCGAACGTAGCTAACCAGCCGTGCTCCTGGCGGAACAACTGGCACACCAGAGGTTCGTCCGTCCCGGTCCTCTCGTACTAGGGACAGCCCTTCTCAAGTTTCCTGCGCGCGCAGCGGATAGGGACCGAACTGTCTCACGACGTTCTAAACCCAGCTCGCGTACCGCTTTAATGGGCGAACAGCCCAACCCTTGGGACCTACTCCAGCCCCAGGATGCGACGAGCCGACATCGAGGTGCCAAACCATGCCGTCGATATGGACTCTTGGGCAAGATCAGCCTGTTATCCCCGGGGTACCTTTTATCCGTTGAGCGACGGCGCTTCCACAAGCCACCGCCGGATCACTAGTTCCGACTTTCGTCCCTGCTCGACCTGTCAGTCTCACAGTCAAGCTCCCTTGTGCACTTGCACTCGCCACCTGATTGCCAACCAGGCTGAGGGAACCTTTGAGCGCCTCCGTTACATTTTAGGAGGCAACCGCCCCAGTTAAACTACCCACCAGGCACTGTCCCTGGTCCGGATCACGGACCGAGGTTAGATATCCAGAGCGACCAGAGTGGTATTTCAACGTTGACTCCACCGACACTGGCGTGCCGGCTTCACAGTCTCCCACCTATCCTACACAAGCCGCACCGAACACCAATACCAAGCTATAGTAAAGGTCCCGGGGTCTTTCCGTCCTGCTGCGCGTAACGAGCATCTTTACTCGTAGTGCAATTTCGCCGAGTTCGCGGTTGAGACAGCGGAGAAGTCGTTACGCCATTCGTGCAGGTCGGAACTTACCCGACAAGGAATTTCGCTACCTTAGGATGGTTATAGTTACCACCGCCGTTTACTGGGGCTTAAATTCTGAGCTTCGCCTTGCGGCTGACCCGTCCTCTTAACCTTCCAGCACCGGGCAGGCGTCAGTCCGTATACATCGTCTTGCGACTTCGCACGGACCTGTGTTTTTAGTAAACAGTCGCTTCTCCCTGGTCTCTGCGGCCCTTCACGCTCCCCGAGCAAGTCGGTTCACGCTTCAGGCCCCCCTTCTCCCGAAGTTACGGGGGCATTTTGCCGAGTTCCTTAACCACGATTCTCTCGATCGCCTTGGTATTCTCTACCTGATCACCTGAGTCGGTTTGGGGTACGGGCGGCTAGAACCTCGCGTCGAGGCTTTTCTTGGCAGCATAGGATCACCAGATTCCCGCTAATGCGGTCACCGTCAGCTCTCAGGCTATGTGAGGTGCGGATTTGCCTACACCTCGCCCTACGACCTTGGACGTGGACTACCATCGCCACGCTTGGCTACCTTCCTGCGTCACCCCTGTTAATACGCTTACCTACTACCGGTTCGGGTCACGCGCTCCCCGGCACGGTACCCCCGAAGGGGTGGTGTGCCGGCTCGGGCGTTTAGCATCACCGGGCTCGGTATGGGCGGTTCTTCGCCGGTACGGGAATATCAACCCGTTGTCCATCGACTACGCCTGTCGGCCTCGCCTTAGGTCCCGACTTACCCAGGGCGGATTAGCCTGGCCCTGGAACCCTTGATCATTCGGCGGACRGGTTTCTCACCCGTCATTCGCTACTCATGCCTGCATTCTCACTCGTGTGGCGTCCACCGCTGGGTTCCCCCGCGACTTCACTCGCCACACGACGCTCCCCTACCCATCCACACGCCTGAACACCCGAAGGTGCTGAGCTGATATGTGAATGCCACAGCTTCGGCGGTATACTTGAGCCCCGCTACATTGTCGGCGCGGAATCACTTGACCAGTGAGCTATTACGCACTCTTTCAAGGGTGGCTGCTTCTAAGCCAACCTCCTGGTTGTCTGTGCAACTCCACATCCTTTCCCACTTAGCATACGCTTAGGGGCCTTAGCTGGTGGTCTGGGCTGTTTCCCTCTCGACTACGGAGCTTATCCCCCGCAGTCTCACTGCCACGCTCTGGCTTACCGGCATTCGGAGTTTGGCTAACGTCAGTAACCTGGTGGGGCCCATCGGCTATCCAGTAGCTCTACCTCCGGCAAGAAACACGTGACGCTGCACCTAAATGCATTTCGGGGAGAACCAGCTATCACGGAGTTTGATTGGCCTTTCACCCCTAACCACAGGTCATCCCCCAGGTTTTCAACCCTGGTGGGTTCGGTCCTCCACGCGGTCTTACCCGCGCTTCAACCTGCCCATGGCTAGATCACTCCGCTTCGGGTCTAGAGCACGCGACTGAATCGCCCTATTCGGACTCGCTTTCGCTACGGCTTCCCCACACGGGTTAACCTCGCCACGTACCACTAACTCGCAGGCTCATTCTTCAAAAGGCACGCTGTCACCCCTGCTAGGGAGGCTCCAACGGATTGTAGGCACACGGTTTCAGGTACTATTTCACTCCCCTCCCGGGGTACTTTTCACCTTTCCCTCACGGTACTTGTCCGCTATCGGTCACTAGGTAGTATTTAGGCTTACACAGTGGTCTGTGCAGATTCACTCCAGGTTTCTCGGGCCCGGAGCTACTTGGGATCCCCTTCGGGAGGCCACGCCATTTCGTCTACGGGGGTCACACCCTCTGTGCCGGGCCTTTCAATGCCCTTCGACTATGACGCGACTTTCTGACTCCCTGCTGATTCGGCAGAACCAGCTGAAAGGTCCCACAACCCCGTGCACGCAACGCCTGCCGGCTTGAACACGTACACGGTTTGGCCTGATCCGCTTTCGCTCGCCACTACTCACGGAATATCTCTTCCTGGCGGTACTGAGATGTTTCACTTCCCGCCGTTCCCTCCACACACCCTATATATTCAGGTGCGGGTCACACGACATGACTCGTGCGGGGTTTCCCCATTCGGACATCCTCGGATCACGGTTCGTTTGCCAACTCCCCGAGGCTTATCGCAGGCTACAACGTCCTTCTTCGGCTCCTAGTGCCAAGGCATCCACCCTGTGCCCTTATAAACTTGACCACAAAGATCATTCATAAAAGATGCTCGCGTCCACTGTGCAGTTCTCAAGCTACGACCGGTCACCAGCACCCTCACCCCAGCGCCTGCCCACCACGCACACCCTTGCGGGCCATGCGGCGATGAGTGGTTCGTCTGAGCGGTACCAGCCCGCAGCCACCCGAGCCCGACCCCCACCCGCAGGTGAGCGCAAGACTCGTAGCGACCCTGAACGAACAACCTTCCGGCTGTTCCCTCAGGACCCAACAGCGTGCCCAGCCGACCCCTGACCAGCAACGATCCGTTCCCACCCGGAACCCCAAGGGGCCCGGCGTACTAGGTCGCCACCAGCTCGAAAGCCGGCCACAGTCGATGTTCCACCCTCGAGCACCGTCCCCCACTCGTTCGGCAGGGACAACGGGCCTGGACACCACAGCCACCCCATGACAGGACAACCTGATGCCAGATGCTCCTTAGAAAGGAGGTGATCCAGCCGCACCTTCCGGTACGGCTACCTTGTTACGACTTAGTCCCAATCGCCAGTCCCACCTTCGACAGCTCCCCCTCTTACGAGTTGGGCCACTGGCTTCGGGTGTTACCGACTTTCGTGACTTGACGGGCGGTGTGTACAAGGCCCGGGAACGTATTCACCGCAGCGTTGCTGATCTGCGATTACTAGCGACTCCGACTTCATGGGGTCGAGTTGCAGACCCCAATCCGAACTGAGACCGGCTTTTTGGGATTCGCTCCACCTCGCGGTATCGCAGCCCTTTGTACCGGCCATTGTAGCATGCGTGAAGCCCAAGACATAAGGGGCATGATGATTTGACGTCATCCCCACCTTCCTCCGAGTTGACCCCGGCAGTCTCCCATGAGTCCCCGGCATAACCCGCTGGCAACATGGGACGAGGGTTGCGCTCGTTGCGGGACTTAACCCAACATCTCACGACACGAGCTGACGACAACCATGCACCACCTGTACACCGACCTTGCGGGGCAACCATCTCTGGAAGTTTCCGGTGTATGTCAAGCCTTGGTAAGGTTCTTCGCGTTGCATCGAATTAATCCGCATGCTCCGCCGCTTGTGCGGGCCCCCGTCAATTTCTTTGAGTTTTAGCCTTGCGGCCGTACTCCCCAGGCGGGGCACTTAATGCGTTTGCTGCGGCACGGAACTCGTGGAATGAGCCCCACACCTAGTGCCCAACGTTTACGGCATGGACTACCAGGGTATCTAATCCTGTTCGCTCCCCATGCTTTCGCTCCTCAGCGTCAGTTGCGGCCCAGTGACCTGCCTTCGCCATCGGTGTTCCTCCTGATATCTGCGCATTCCACCGCTACACCAGGAATTCCAGTCACCCCTACCGCACTCTAGTCTGCCCGTACCCACTGCAAGCCCAAGGTTGAGCCTTAGGTTTTCACAGCAGACGCGACAAACCGCCTACGAGCTCTTTACGCCCAATAATTCCGGACAACGCTTGCGCCCTACGTATTACCGCGGCTGCTGGCACGTAGTTAGCCGGCGCTTCTTCTGCAGGTACCGTCACTTTCGCTTCTTCCCTGCTGAAAGAGGTTTACAACCCGAAGGCCGTCATCCCTCACGCGGCGTCGCTGCATCAGGCTTGCGCCCATTGTGCAATATTCCCCACTGCTGCCTCCCGTAGGAGTCTGGGCCGTATCTCAGTCCCAGTGTGGCCGGTCGCCCTCTCAGGCCGGCTACCCGTCGTCGCCTTGGTAGGCCACTACCCCACCAACAAGCTGATAGGCCGCGAGCCCATCCCAGACCGATAAATCTTTCCAGACACCACACATGCGTGTGCGTCTCGTATCCGGTATTAGCCATCGTTTCCCATGGTTATTCCAGAGTCTGGGGTAGGTTGCTCACGTGTTACTCACCCGTTCGCCACTGATCAGACCAGCAAGCTGGCCATCACCGTTCGACTTGCATGTGTTAAGCACGCCGCCAGCGTTCGTCCTGAGCCAGAATCAAACTCTCCGTAAATGTCTACATGGCACCCCACCACCAAAGCGGTGAAGCAACCGACACACGAAACGGTCCCGATAAGGACCAATCAGATTCGGCTGAATTGTGGCACCGCCTTCCACGGAGGTAGAAGAAACGGCACCAATCTCAACCAAGACCCACCACCCTCAGCACCCCACCCCAAACGAGGCAGAACACATCCAGAAGCGAGCCATATGGCATCGACTATTTGGCACACTGTTGAGTTCTCAAGGAACAGACGCGCATCCATTCAGGCTTTTCAACCTGTCCGGAGGCAACCGTTCTAACTTAGCGGAGCCGACCCTCCCCGTCAAATCCCCTCGTCAGAGGCGATTCAGCTGGGGTGGAACCTCGGTTCCTGTCTCCGCACGCTCCAGATGACCGGCGATGTGACGGCCGGTCGGAACGTTCGGGGCTGTCGCTCGGGGGACCAGCCACTGCGGTGCGATCCGCGGTGTCCGTTCCTCCCTGCCGGGCGACGTCGAGAAGATTACGCAGGCTCCCGGCCGGAGAGCAAATCCGTGCCCGGTGACGCGGGTCACGTCGGCCTCAGGCCGCCTGACCTGCACAAACGGGTACGGCGAGCGTCGGGGCGCTCAGTACAGGGCGCTCGCCATGGCACGGCGGGCGGCGATGACACGGGGGTCCTCGCCGCCGATGACCTCGAACAGGTCGACCAGCCGCACGCGGACGCGCTCGCGCTCCGGGCCGGCGGTCGTCCGCAGCACGTCGACCAGCCGCGCGAACGCGTCCTCGACCTTGCCGCCGAGGATGTCGAGGTCGGCGACCGCGAGCTGCGCGTCGACGTCCGACGGGTCCGCTGCCGCGGCGGCACGGGCCGTCTGCAGGTCGGCGTCGCGGGTGCGGTCGAGGAGGCCCACCTGGGCCAGGCCGGCGCGGGCGAGCGCGTCTCGAGGGTTCTCCTTGAGCGCCTGCTCGTAGGCCGCGGTCGCGGCAGGCAGGTCGTCCCGCTCGATCGCGTCGTAGGCGGCCTGGTGCAGGGGCGGGAGCTCCGGCTCGGGCTCCTCCTGCGGCTGGTCGGTCGCGGTGCTCGGCGTGGCCCGGCCGGTGATGCCGTTGGCCTCGGCGGCGGCGAGCACCTGGTCGAGGACCGCTCGCACCTGGTCCAGCGGGTAGGCACCCTGGAAGAGCGGCAACGGCTGGCCGGCCAGCACCGCGACGACCGTCGGCACGCTCTGGGCCTGGAACGCCTGGGCGATCTGCGGGTTGGCCTCGGCGTCGATGCGCGCGAGCTGCCAGCGACCCGCGTCCTCGTCGGCCAGCGCCGCCAGGTCGGCCGCCACCGTCGCGCTCGCCTCGCTGCGGGGCGACCAGAGGACGACGACCACCGGGTACTGCGTCGAGGACTGCACCAGGGCGGGGAACGACGCCTCGTCCACGTCGACCACGTAGGTGCCCGGCGTCGGAAGACCGCCGGGGCTGCCCGGGGGCGGCGTGGCCGGGCGGTTCAGCGTCGACAGGTCGACGGCACCGCGGACGTCGAGGCGGGGGTGGGGTCCGGTGGGCTGGGACATGCGTCGATCATCCTTCGAGGCCTGCGTCGGTCGGGTCGGGGGTCGTGCGGTCCTGCGATGTCACTCCGCCGTCGCCGACGTCACGGCGTGCTCCGCGGCGAGCAGCTTCACCGGTGCACCGGTGCCGGCCGGGGGGACGTACATGACGAGGACGTCGGTGAACGTGCGGACGAAGTTGCTGCCGGCGCTGGTCTTGCCGGTGAGCGCTGCGTAGAACGGGTCGGAGATCGGGATCGTCCCACCTGCGACCGTCAAGGTCACGGTCGACACCGTGGTCAGCTGGCCGACCACGATGGCACCGCCGTCGACCGTGCCCAGGCTGACGACGGGGGCCGGCGCGGGCGTGTACGTCTCGGTCGCGGTCCCGGCAGCCTGCACGCCGGCGGCTGTCGCCGCGCGCGCCGCCTCGATGCTCGACCGGAACGTGTCCGGCTCGAAGGTGGCGGCGAACGCGGAGGCGTCGCCGTTGGCCAGCACGTCGGCGTACTGCTGCAGCGCCTCGGTCGGCGTCACCACCAGGCCGGTGGCGTCGGGAGCGAGCACCGGGCTGCCGGTCTCCGGGGCCGCCGTGGGCGGCATCTGGACGGCAGCGCCCATGCGTCCCCAGCCCCAGAGCTTGTACTGCTCGCGCGGGGCGCTCTGCTGCATCACGAGGATCCGGGGGGCCTGAAGGTCGTCGGGCTGCTTGGTGACCACCAGCTGGGTCCGGGGCCAGACGTCCGTCTGCGGCACGATCAGCGCCTGGGCGTCCGTCGGCAGGGCTGTCGGCGGCTTGGCGCCGGCGGTCGCGGCGGCGCGCACGTACTCGGCCGAGCGCACCGCGAGCGCGGGGCCGTCCACCCGAGGCGGCAGCTGGGCGGGGTCGAGGGCCGCGTCGGCGGCCGCCAGGACGGCGCCGAGATCAGTCAGCACGTCCTGGGACTGCGAGACCGTCGTGGCTGCGGGGGCGACCGCGGGGACCGGCTCGGGCTGAGCCTCGGGGAGCGGGTTGCCGCACGCCGCGAGCCCCAGGAGGAGCAGGCTGCCGAGGGCGGCGGCGATCCGGCGCGAGCGTGTGCTGCGCGTCATCGTCCGTCCTCCTTCGTCGCGTCGGTGTCCGGCTCGGTCGCGGTGCTGTCGCCGTCCGTCGGCGGCAGGCCCCAGGCCCGGCGCCAGGCGTCGGCGCGCGAACCGCCCGCGGCGCTCTCGTCGGTCGGGGCGGGCTGCGGCGCGGTGGCCTGTACCCACGTCGGGCGCCCGGCGTGCACGGGCTCGGCGTCCGGACCGGCCG
This sequence comes from Cellulomonas sp. P4_D11, assembly GCF_056401915.1. Classification (NCBI taxonomy): domain Bacteria; kingdom Bacillati; phylum Actinomycetota; class Actinomycetes; order Micrococcales; family Cellulomonadaceae; genus Cellulomonas; species Cellulomonas sp. P4_D11. The sequence goes on from NZ_JBFUIK010000034.1 coordinate 32,894, forward strand.
GGGAACCGGGTCGGAGCCGTGCGCCCGGGGGCGGCGGGACGGCGGACCAGCCCGCCGGGCCGCGCGGGTCCGGTGCCGGTGCGGACGGCGCCGGGACGGGCGTCGCCGACGAGTGCGCCCAGGAGGGGCGACCGTGCGGCGTCGCGCCCGGCTGTTC
>NZ_JBFUIK010000035.1:0-32659 GCF_056401915.1 Cellulomonas sp. P4_D11
CTCGCGCAGGTGCCCGGCGACCCGGCCGGCGCCGGCGCCGGCGCCTGGCAGCCGGGACCGCAGCCGGCCGTCACCTCGCTGCGCCCCTCCCCGACCCACCCGCCGACGCCTACGCCCACGCCCACGCCGACACCCACCGCGACGACGGAGCCGACGCCGACCGCGACGGCCGTGGCCGCCCCGCCACCGCCGCCGGAGGAGATCGGCGGCGCGTCCGCCTTCGGCGACTCCGTGATGCTCGGCGCCGCCGCCGACCTCGCCGCCCGCGGCATCGCCGTCGACGCGGTGGAGTCCCGCCAGTTCGGGACCATGGTCGAGCTGGTGCGAGCGGCCGCCGCAGCGGGCACGCTCGGGCACACGGTCATCGTGCACGGCGGGACCAACGGACCGATCGACGAGGGCACCCTCCGGGAGCTGCTCGAGCTCACCCGCGACCGCCGCGTGTACCTGGTGAACGTGCACGTGCCCCGGACGTGGGCCGCGTACGACAACGACCTGTTCGCGCGCGTCGGCCCCGAGTACCCGAACGTCCACGTCCTCGACTGGAACACGCTGGCCACGGCGAACCGTGCCTGGCTCTACAGCGACGACATCCACCTGCGCCCGGGCGGCGGGCGCGAGGGCTACGCCGACTGGCTAGCGGCGTCGATCCAGCCCTGACCAGCTCGGCGAGCCTCAGGACCGCCGGACCAGGATCACCGCGCGGTCGTCGTCGTCACCCGCGCGCACCCCCGTCAGCACCGCGGCCGCCGTGCCCCGGCCGGACACGAGCACGCGGTCGGCCACGCCCATGAGGCGGTCGATGCCCTGGTCGAGGTCGACACCGCGCTTCTCGACGAGCCCGTCGGTGTAGAGCAGGAGGACATCGCCGTGGTCCAGCCGCCCGACCCCCGGAACGCACCGCAGGCCCTCGACCACGCCGAGCGCGGGGCTCCCCACGGTGTCGAGGAGCTCGAGCCGGCCGGACCCGGCGTGCAGCTGGACCGCGGGCGGGTGGCCCGCCGAGCTCACCCAGAAGTCGCCCGTGCCCAGGTCGACGGCCACGTGGATCGCTGTCGCGAAGCCCTCGTCCCAGGCCTGGTCGAGCAGGTACTGGTTGGCCGCGCCGAGGAACTCGTCGCGGGGCAACGCCCCGAGCAGGCCGCCGAAGGCCCCGGACAGCTGCAACGAGCGCACCCCGGCGTCCAGGCCCTTGCCGGACACGTCGACGAGCACGAGCTCGAGGGTGGTGCCGCCCGACCGGGTGCCCGCCACCATGAAGTCCCCGGAAAAGCCGTCGGCATGCGCGGACCGGATCTCGCTGTCGACGCGCCAGCCCGCCGGGAGCGCGGGGACGCGGCCGTGCGCCGCCAGGCGGTCGCGCAGGTCGACCAGCATGAGATCGCCCGGGGCACCCTGCAGCCCGAGCCGTTGCCGCTCGCGGGCGAATGCCACCACGGCCACCACCGAGAGCGTGATGACGACCAGGATGCCGGGGATCATCGACGGCGCCCCCCACCACCACAGGCCCCACGAGCAGACCAGGATGACGACGCCGACGACGACGAGCGTGCGCAGCCGGAGCAGGAAGACGGCGACGAGCTCCAGCAGCAGGAAGGCCGACGGCGGGACCCACTCCGGCAGCTGGGCGATGCCGACGGTGAAGACGAGCGCGGCGAGCACGAGCGCGGCGGTCAGGCTCGCCTGCGACCGTCCGCTCCACCGGCGCAGCGCGAGGGTGGCGCGCGTGAACACACCCTGCGCCGGCGCCCACCCTCTCCCCCACACCCGGCGAGCGTATCCGCAGGTCACCGGCACACCTAGCCCCGAGCCGGCGATCTGCTCGACCGGAAATGGGGGTGCCGCCATGGGTGCTGATGGCGCACGATGGCTGCCATGAGCCCCCTTCCCGCCGGATACCGCCTCGTCGACGTCCCGGAGAGCCGCAAGGACGAGTTCCTCGAGGTCGACCGGCTGGCCTTCGCGTTCGACTCGACGCCCGAGACCGACGCCCTCGTGCCCATCACGTTCGCGTGGGACCGCGCTCAGGCCGTCGAGGACCCCGACGGCGGCCTCGCGGCGGTGCACGCCTCCTACGAGCACCGGATGCCGGTCCCGGGCGCGACGATCGCCTGCTCGGGACTGACGTGGGTGGGTGCGCGGCCGGACCAGCGCCGGCGCGGCCTGCTCACCGCGATGATCGAGTCCCACTTCGCCCGCTCGCTCGACCGCGGCGAGCCCGTCTCGGCCCTCTTCGCCGCCGAGCACGCGATCTACGGGCGGTACGGCTACGGCTCGGCCGCCGACGACGTCCGCGTGAAGATCGCCCGCGGCGCGAAGCTGCGCGACGTGCCCGGCACGGACGGGCTCACCGTGAAGCTCGCCACCGCTGACGTCGCCGCGCACAGCGCCGTGGTGGACGAGCTCCATCGCGCGGGTGGCGTCGGCCGGCCCGGCTGGATCACCCGCGACACCGACGCGTGGCGCACCCGCGCCGTCGTGGACCCCCCTGCCTGGCGCGACGGCGGCGAGCCGTTGCGCCTCGTCACGGTGCTGGACGCCTCCGGCGCGGCGCGGGCCTACGCGCTGTTCCGGCGCAAGGAGAACTGGGCGGAGGGCGGCCCCGCCGGTACCGTGCGCGTGCGCGAGGCCGTGGCCGTCGACGCGGCGGCGACGCACGTCCTGTGGTCCTTCCTGCTCGACCTCGACCTCACCGCCACCGTCGAGGGCCCGATGCTCCCGGTCGACGACGCGCTGCTGCACCTGCTCGTGGACCCGAGGGCCGTGGTGCCCAAGGTCAACGACAACCTCTGGGTCCGCCTGCTCGACCTCCCCGTCGCTCTGGCCGGCCGTCGGTACGCGGCCCCGGTCGACGTGGTCCTCGAGGTCAGCGACGCCCGGCTGCCGGCGAACGCCGGGCGGTGGCGCCTCACCACCGGCGAGCGGGACGCGGACGGCACGTACGCCGCGACCGTCGTCGGCACGCAGGACGAGGCCGACCTGCGCCTCGACGTGCGCGAGCTCGGCGCCGTCTACCTGGGTGGGCGGTCGCTGGCGGCCCAGGCCCGCGCGGGTCTGGTGGTCGAGGAGCGCCCCGGCGCGCTGCAGTCCACCGCCGCGGCGTTCCTGTGGCCCGTCGCGCCGGTGTGCAGCTACGTCTGGTAGCTAGCGCGCCGCCTCGTAGTCCGCGAGGAGGTCGATCCGGCGCTGGTGGCGCGGGTCGTGGCTGAACGGCTCCGCCACGAACGCGTCCACCAGCGCGAGCGCCTCGTCGACGGAGTGCTGGCGGGCGCCGACGGCGACGACGTTCGCGTCGTTGTGCTGCCGGCCCAGCTGTGCGGTCGCCAGGTTCCACGCGAGCGCCGCCCGCACGCCGGTGACCTTGTTGGCCGCGATCTGCTCGCCGTTGCCCGACCCCCCGATGACGACGCCGAGCGATCCCGGGTCGGCCACGACGGCCTCGCCGGCCGCGAAGCAGAACGGCGGGTAGTCGTCCTGGGCGTCGTACGCGTGGGCGCCGTGGTCCACGACGTCGTGGCCGGCGGCGCTGAGGTGCTCGACGAGCGCGACCTTGAGCTCGTACCCGGCGTGGTCGGAGGCGACGTGGATGCGCATGGACCCATCCTGCCGCACCGGTCCGCTGGTGCCGCGCGGGGCGTTCGGCATGCGGGCGTCCGCCGTGGGCGTAAGCCCGCTCGCGCGGTGGGTGGCCGTCCGTAGGCTGTCCGACATGACGCGCAGTGGCATCGACCTCACCGCCCTCGACCCCTCGGTCCGTCCTCAGGACGACCTCTACGCCCACGTGAACGGGCTCTGGCTCGCCTCGCACGAGATCCCGGCCGACCGGGCGATGGACGGCTCGTTCCGGGCCCTGCACGACCAGGCCGAGGAGCAGGTGCGGGACATCATCGCCGACGCCGGCGCCGCTGCCGCTGCCGGCGGCGCAGCCGACTCGGTGGAGGCCAAGGTCGGCGCCGTCTACGCGTCGTTCATGGACACCGACGCCGTCGCCGCCGCGGGCACCGCGCCGTTGCGCACCGACCTGGCGCTCATCGAGGCCGCGACCACGCAGGCGGAGCTCACGGGGGCGCTGGGCGCCCTGCAGCGCACGGGAGCCGGCGGCGCCGTCGGATTCTTCGTCGACAACGACGCCAAGGAGCCCACCCGCTACGCCGTGCACCTGGTGCAGGGCGGCCTGGGGCTGCCCGACGAGGCGTACTACCGCGACGAGCAGTACGCCGAGGTGCTCGCCGCCTACCGCCCGCACGTCGCGCGGATGCTGCGCCTCGGGGGCGTCGCCGCGGACGACGACGCGGCCGACGAGCTCGCGGGCCGCGTCGTCGCGCTCGAGACCAAGCTGGCCGCGGCGCACTGGGACGTGGTCAAGGACCGCGACGCCGACCTGACCTACAACGCGCTCAGCCTCACGGAGCTCGCGGCACGGGCGCCGGGCTTCGACTGGAACTCGTGGGTCCTCGCGCTCGGCGCACCCGCGGGGTCGTTCGACCTGTTGGTGGTGCGGGAGCCGTCGTTCGCCGAGGCGTTCGCGCGGCTCTGGGTGAGCGAGCCGCTGGCCGACTGGCAGGCGTGGGCGTCGTACCACGTGATCTCCGACCGGGCCGCGTACCTGACCGACGAGCTGGTCGAGGCGAACTTCGACTTCTACGGGCGCACGCTCACGGGCGCCCAGGAGCTGCGCGACCGCTGGAAGCGCGGGGTGTCGCTGGTCCAGGGCGTGCTCGGCGAGGCCGTCGGCAAGGTCTACGTCGAGCGGCACTTCCCGCCCGCGCACAAGGCCCGCATGGAGGAGCTCGTCGGCAACCTGGTCGCCGCGTACCGCGAGTCGATCTCGCAGCTGGAGTGGATGGGCGAGGAGACGCGGGCGAAGGCACTGGCCAAGCTCGAGGCGTTCACCCCGAAGATCGGCTACCCCGCGCGCTGGCGCGACTACTCCGCGCTCGAGGTGTCCGCCGACGACCTGCTGGGCAACGTCCGCCGCGCCTACGCGTTCGAGCAGGACCGCGACCTGGGCAAGATCGGCAAGCCGATCGACCGGGACGAGTGGTTCATGACCCCGCAGACCGTCAACGCGTACTACAACCCGGGCATGAACGAGATCGTGTTCCCCGCCGCGATCCTGCAGCCGCCGTTCTTTGACGCGGACGCGGACGACGCCGTCAACTACGGCGGGATCGGCGCGGTCATCGGCCACGAGATCGGCCACGGGTTCGACGACCAGGGCTCGAAGTACGACGGCGACGGCCGGCTCGAGGACTGGTGGACGGCGGACGACCGGGCCGAGTTCGAGACCCGGACCAAGGCCCTCATCGACCAGTACTCGCAGTTCTCCCCCGCCCAGCTGGGCGGCTCGCACCACGTCAACGGCGAGCTCACCATCGGCGAGAACATCGGTGACCTCGGCGGCCTGTCCATCGCGCTCAAGGCGTACCGGATCGCGCTCGGCCGTCCGCTCGACGAGGCTCCCGTGATCGACGGCCTCACGGGAGTGCAGCGCGTCCTGCTCGGGTGGGCGCAGGTCTGGCAGGCCAAGGGACGCGACGAGGAGATGATCCGGCGGATCGCGATGGACCCGCACTCCCCCAACGAGTTCCGCTGCAACGGCGTGGTCCGCAACGTTGACGAGTTCTACGCGGCGTACGACGTGCAGCCCGGGGACGCGCTGTACCTGGCGCCCGAGGAGCGCGTGCGGATCTGGTGACGGTGCAGGTGAGGTGACGGCCGGCTACGCGGGCAGCTCGGACCAGGTGGCCCGCGCCAGCCGGAACCCCACGCCCGAGGAGTTGGTGCACTGCACGCCGTCCGTCGCGCTGCGGCACGTGTAGTCGCCGACGCTCGTGCTGGCGCCGTACTCGAGCACGGGCACGTCGTCGCCCTGGACGGCGGGCGGCGGCCCGCTCACGCAGTCGAAGGCCACGCCGTCGCTGTTGAGCACGAGCACGTGACCGGTCACCTCGGTGCACCCGGGCACGACCGGCGGCGCGTAGGTGTAGCTGGCGATCGTGCAGGTCACGCCGTCGACCGACATCGCGCAGCCGATGTTGCCGCTGGGCAGCGCGAACGCGACGGGCTCGCTGGAGGTCGCCGACGCGCTGGACGACGGGCCGGCGGAGGCGGTCGAGACCGGCGGCTGGCTCGCCGTGTCGTCGGCGCCGCCCCCGTCGCCGCTGTTCAGGAACGCGACCAGGAGCACCACGGCGAGCACGACGAGCACCACGTCGACGATGACGAAGAGCCGGACGTTGCGTGACAAGGCCATGTGCTCCGTTCGTGCCCGGGGGGGGTGCCGGCCCGCCCGGGGCTCGGGCGGGGTCGGCGACCAGGATCACACGGGACGAACCGGACGGGCCAATCGACCTGGTCAGACGCTCAGGTCGACGCGCGGACCGTCAGCCGAAGGACGGGCCCGCCGTCCGCGTGCGCTTGAGCTCGAAGAAGCCCGGCACGCTCGTCATGAGCGCCAGGCCGTCGAACAGGCGGCCGGCCTCCTCGCCCTTCGGGGCCGGGGTGATGACGGGGCCGAAGAACCCGATGCCGTCGATGGCCACGACGGGCGTGCCGACCTCCTCGCCGACCAGCCCGATGCCCTCGCCGTGCGACTCGCGCAGCAGCGCGTCGACCTCCTCGGTGCCGGCCACGTCGGCCAGCTCCGCCGGCAGCCCGACCTCGGCCAGAGACTCCGCGATGATCGCGGCGGTGTCCGTGCGGCCGCCGGGGTGGCGGCGCGAGCCCATGGCGTCGTAGAGCGGCTTGATGACCTGCTCGCCGTGGTCGCGGGCGGCGGCGATGATCACGCGGACCGGGCCCCAGCCCTCGTCCAGCATGTCGCGGTACTGCTGCGGCAGGTCGTCCTTCTTCTCGTTGAGGACGGACAGGCTCATCACGTGCCACCGGACGTCGACGTCCCGGATGGCGCTGACCTCGTCCATCCAGCGGGAGGTCATCCACGCCCACGGGCAGGCGGGGTCGAACCAGAAGTCGACGACGGGGCGGGTGGTGGGCGTGCTCGTCACAAGGTCCTCCGGAGGTGTGGGTGCCTCGCGCAACCATCGGGGGACGGCGGTGTATTCCCGCAGGTGGTCAGCGGTTCCCGAGCACCTCCATCGCGGCGGCGCGGCCGGGGATGCCGCTGACGCCACCGCCGCGTCGAGCACCGGCGCCGGCGAGCAGGACGCGGGGGTCCGACGTGCCGACGCCCCACGACCCGACCTCAGGGTCGGTCTCGGCCCAGGGCCATGCCAGGTCCCGGTGGAAGATGTGGCCGGCGGGCAGCGCGACGTCCGCCTCGAGGTCGACGGGGCTGCGCACCTCGAGGCACGGCTCCCCGTGCTCGTCGAGCGCCAGGCAGTCCTCGATCGGCTCGGCGAGCACGCTGTCGATCGAGCGCAGGGTTGCCGCGAGCGCCGCACTCCGCGCGCCCTCGGGGTCCGCGACGAAGAGCCGCGCGGGCATGTGCAGGCCGAACGCCGTCAGGGTGTGGTGGCCGGACGCGCGCAGAGCGGGACCCAGGATCGAGTCGTCGGTCAGCGAGTGGCAGTACGTCTCGACCGGCGGCGTCGACGGGATCCGTCCCGCGGCCGCCTGCTGGTACGCGGTCTCGAGCTCGGTCGCCGACTCGTGCACGTGGAACGTGCCGGCGAACGCGGCGCGCGGGTCGACGCCCGACCGCAGCCGCGGGAGCCGCGTGAGCAGCATGTTCACCTTGAGCTGGGCGCCCTCGGGAGCGGGTCCGGGCGGGGCCCCGAGGAGGCGGTCGAGGACTGCGGGCGCGCAGGCCGCCAGCACGTACCGGGCCCCCACGCGGTGCCCCGCGCCGTCGGCGTCGGTCCACGCGACCTCGGCCGGCGTCGTCCCGCTGCCGGGGTCGATCGCGCTGACCTCGGCGGACGTCCGGAGCTCGGCCCCCGCCGATCGAGCGGCGGCCTCGAGCGCACCGGCGACCGCGCCCATCCCCCCGACCGGCACGTCCCAGTCCCCCGTCCCGCCCCCGATCACGTGGTAGAGGAAGCAGCGGTTCGCGCGCCCGTCGGTGTCGTGGGCGCGGGCGAACGTGCCGATGAGCGCGTCGGTCAGGACGACGCCGCGCACCAGGTCGGAGGAGAACGTCGCGTCGACGACCTCGCCGACCGGGCGCTCGACCAGGTCCCGCCAGTCGTCGGGGCCGAGCAGCCGGCGCGCGTCCGCGGTCGACATCAACGGCTCGGTCATCGTCGGGAACAGCCGGGCCGCGAGCGCTCCGGTGCGCGCGCCGAACGCCCGGAAGGCGGCGAGGTCGCCGCCGGCCCCGACGTCGGCGAACGACGTCGCGGTCGCCGCCTCGTCGGCGGTGTCCACCAGCAGGCCGCCGTCGCCCACCGGCGTGTACGAGGCGATCCGGCGACGACGCAGCTCGAGCCGCAGGCCGAGCTCGTCGCGCACCTGGCGGGGCATCAAGGAGACCAGGTACGAGTACCGCGACACGTTCGCGTCGACGCCCGGGAACACCCGCGCCGACAGGGTCGCGCCGCCGAGGTGGTCCGCGCGCTCGAGCAGCAGGACCGTCCGCCCGGCGCGAGCCAGGTAGGCGGCCGAGGTGAGCCCGTTGTGGCCCCCGCCGACGATGACGGCGTCGTAGGTCGCGTGCATGCGACGACCTTAGGGCGCGGCTCGACGGGAGATCGCCCGCCCGTGGGTGCGATGATCGACGCGGCCAAGAGCCAGCCGACCGCGTCCCAAGGAGTACCTGCGTGCCTGGAGAGAACCTCACCCGTGCCGAGGCGCGCGAGCGCGCCGCCGTCGTCCGCACCGAGTCGTACGAGGTCACGCTTGACCTCACGACCGGGCCGACGACCTTCGCGTCCCGCACCGTGGTGCGGTTCGCGGCGACCGCAGGCGCGAGCACCTTCATCGACCTCATCGCGCCGGCCGTGCACGAGGTGACCCTCAACGGGCGGGCGCTCGACGTCGCCGACGTCGTCGCCGACTCCCGGATCCGGCTGGACGACCTGGCCTCGAGCAACGAGCTGGTGGTCGTCGCCGACGCCGCGTACATGAACACCGGCGAGGGCCTGCACCGCTTCGTCGACCCGGTGGACGACGAGGTCTACCTCTACTCGCAGTTCGAGGTGGCCGACTCGCGGCGCGTGTTCGCCGTCTTCGAGCAGCCCGACCTCAAGGCGACGTTCACGTTCACCGTGACCGCGCCGGCGCACTGGACCGTGGTCTCCAACTACCCCCAGGTCGGCATGCCGGTCGTCGTCGACGGCGGCGTCAACCGCAACGGCGGCGTCGAGAAGGGCACGGCGACGTGGTCGTTCGAGACCACACCGCGGATCTCGTCGTACATCACCGCAATCATCGCCGGGCCGTACCACGCGGAGCACCGCGAGCTCACGAGCGCCGACGGCCGCGCCATCCCCTTGGGCGTCTACTGCCGCGGCTCGCTGGCCGAGCATCTGGACACCGACAACATCGTCGACATCACGCGCGCCGGGTTCGAGTTCTACGAGAACGCCTTCGGGGTCGCGTACCCGTTCGCCAAGTACGACCAGCTGTTCGTGCCGGAGTTCAACGCGGGCGCCATGGAGAACGCGGGCGCGGTGACGTTCCTCGAGTCCTACGTGTTCCGGTCCAAGGTCCCCGAGGCCACGATCGAGCGCCGCGCGGTGACGATCCTGCACGAGCTGGCGCACATGTGGTTCGGCGACCTGGTGACCATGCGCTGGTGGGACGACCTGTGGCTCAACGAGTCGTTCGCCGAGTACATGTCGACTCTCGCCACGGCCCAGTCCACGCGCTGGACCAGCGCCTGGACCACGTTCTCGTCGCTCGAGAAGAACTGGGCCTACCGCCAGGACCAGCTGCCCTCGACGCACCCGATCGTCGCGGACATGCGCGACCTCGAGGACGTCGAGGTCAACTTCGACGGCATCACCTACGCCAAGGGCGCGAGCGTGCTCAAGCAGCTCGTGTCGTGGGTGGGTCAGGAGGAGTTCTTCGCCGGGGTGCGCGCCTACTTCGCGAAGCACTCGTGGGGCAACACCGAGCTGCGCGACTTCCTCACCGAGCTGGAGGCGACCAGCGGCCGGGACCTGTCCGCGTGGTCGGGCCTGTGGCTGGAGAAGGCAGGCGTGACGCTGCTGCGCCCGTCGCTCGAGGTGGACGACGCCGGCGTCATCACCTCGCTCGCCGTCCTGCAGGAGGTACCCGACGAGCACCCCGTCCAGCGCCCCCACCGCCTCGCGATCGGCGGCTACGACCCCGACCCGACCACCGGCCGCCTGGTCCGGACCGTCCACGTCGAGCTCGACATCGACGGCCCGCGCACCGAGGTGCCCGAGCTGGTCGGGGTCGCGCGGCCCGCGCTCGTGCTGGTCAACGACGACGACCTCGCGTACGCCAAGGTCCGCCTCGACGAGCGGTCGCTCGCCGCGTCGATCGACCTGCTGGGCTCGTTCGACGACTCGCTGCCGCGCACGCTCGTGTGGACGGCTGCGTGGGACGCGACGCGCGACGGCGAGACGCCGGCCCGCGACTTCGTCGACCTGGTGCTCAACAACATCGCGCACGAGACCGACTCCTCCGTCGTGCTCGTCCTGCTCCGGCAGCTGACGACCGCGTTGGACCTGTACGTGGCGCCCGAGCACCGCCTCGCCACCGAGATGGCAGCTGCGGACCGCCTGCTCGCGCTCGCGCGGGCGGCCGAGGCCGGGTCCGACACGCAGCTGCAGCTGGTGAAGGCCTTCGCCGGACGCGCGGGGACCACCGAGCAGCTCGACGCCGTCCGCGACCTGCTCGACGGCCGGTCCTCGCTCGAGGGCCTCTCGATCGACACCGACCTGCGCTGGGAGCTGCTCACGTCGTTGGTCACCGGCGGGCGCGCGGGCGAGCCCGACATCGCCGCGCAGCTGGCGGACGACGCCACCGCGACCGGGCAGCGTGCCGCGGCCGCCGCCCGGGCCGCCGTCCCGACCGCCGAGGCCAAGGCCACCGCGTGGTCCTCCGTGGTCGACGAGGACGGGCTGCCGAACGCGCTGCAGGCGGCGACGATCGCCGGCTTCGGCCGCGTGCACGACCGCGCGCTGCTCCTGCCGTACGTCGAGCCGTACTTCGCCGCGCTGGAGAAGGTCTGGGCCGACAAGACGAGCGAGATGGCGCAGAACATCGTCGTCGGCCTGTACCCGACCGACCTGGTGGACGAGGCGTCCGTCGACGTGCTCGGCGCGACCGACTCGTGGCTGACGGCCCACCCGGACGCGCCGGCCGCGCTGCGCCGCCTGGTCCTCGAGTCCCGCGACGGCGTGCGTCGCGCGCTGGCCGCGCAGGAGGCGGACCGCCGCCGCGCCTGACGGCCGGACATCGACGGGCCCGCGCTTCTCCGGAGGCGCGGGCCCGTCGTCTGGCACCATCCGCCTCATGACCGAACCTCGGACGGCACCCGGGCACGAGTGCATCTTCTGCGCCATCGTCGCCGGCCGCGCGGACGCCAGCCTCGTCCACGAGGACGAGACGGCGGTGGTCTTCATGGACCTGAACCCCGTCACGCCGGGGCACCTGCTCGTCGTGCCACGCGAGCACGCGGTGGGCCTCGACGACCTCGATGCCGTCACGAGCGCTCACGTCTGGTCGGTCGGTCATGACATGGCTCGCGCCCTGCGACGGTCGAGCCTGGGCTGCGAGGGGATCAACGTCCTCGTGTGCGACGGCGAGGTCGCCTTCCAGACGGTCTTCCACTTCCACCTGCACGTCATCCCTCGCTACACCGGAGACGGCTGGACGATCGTTCCCGAGGTGCAGGAGCGCGCCAGGTCGCTCCTCGACGACGACGCACGAGCGATCAGGGACGCCATCGCGTCGACGGGCTGACTGACGTTCCCGTGGCCCGGCACCACGGACACACCCCTCTAGAGCGTCGCGAGCCAGCGCCGGCCCTCGCGCGGGCTGCGCAGCCGGATCACGGGGACCGGCGACTGCCGGGCCAGCTCCTCGTAGCGCAGCCGGTACGGCTCGTGCTGGGTCCACGACCACAGGACGACGTTCTGGTCGGGGTCGCGGCGCAGCAGGGTGCGCAGGCTCTCGCGGTTGCCGTGCCAGAGCTCGGTGCGCAGCAGGCCGCGGCGCAACGTCCGGCGGACCACGCGCGGCATCACGGTGCGGCGCGGGAAGTCGAGCCAGACGAAGGCGTCGGCGTCGTCCAGCGCGTGCCCGAGGTTCGTGGTCCAGTTGCCGTCGGTGACCCAGCCGTCGGGCGACGCGGCGACGAACTCCCGGACGAGCCCGCGCGCCTCGACCGGGTCGCGCTTGGTCCAGCCGGCGTCCCAGAACACGGCGTCGAGCTCGAGGTGCGGCAGGCCGAGGCGCTCGGCCGTCCGGGCGGCGAAGGTGGTCTTGCCCGATCCTGTGTTGCCGACGACGCGCAGCCGACGCAGCTCCATCAGCCGTTGAGCACGGCAGCCAACGAGCGCAGGCGCTGGTTGGTGAACAGGTCCTCCACCAGCACGACGCGGCCCGAGCTGTCCGCCAGCGGCACCTTCCAGTTGGGGTACTCCTGGTCCGTCCCGGGCTGGTTCTGCGCGCGCCGCTCCCCCACCGCGTCGGCCAGCGAGACGCCCACCAGCACGGACGGCGTCGCCAGCACGTAGCGGTGCAGCGCCTCGACGATCTCGCGCTCGGACGGGTCGTCGCCCACCAGGCCCCGGTCCCGCAGGACCCCCAGCATCTGGTCGCGCTCCGCCAGCGCCGCGGACCGGACCACCTCGACGGGCTCGGTGAGCAGGCCGAGCCGCTCGCGGATGGCCACGTGCTCGCCCGCCAGGTAGCCGGCGCTCGGCGGCAGGTCGTGGGTGGTGACCGTGGCCAGCACCAGCGGGCGGTAGTGCTCCGGGGCCAGTGGCGCGCCGTGCATGTCCCGCTCGAACCAGAGCACCGACGTGCCGAGGATCCCCCGGTCGGACAGGTAGTCGCGCACCCACGGCTCGACCACGCCGAGGTCCTCACCGATCACCACCGCGCCGGCCCGGTGGGCCTCGAGCGCGAGGATGCCGACGAGCGCCTCGTGGTCGTACCGGACGTACGCGCCGTCGCCGGAGTCGGCGCCCTCGGGGATCCACCAGAGCCGGAACAGCCCGATGACGTGGTCGATCCGGATGGCCCCCGCGTGCCGCAGCACCGTGCGCAGCATGTCGCGGTACGGCCGGTACGCCGCGCGCGCCAGGGCGTCGGGGCGCCACGGCGGCTGCGACCAGTTCTGCCCCTGCTGGTTGTACATGTCCGGCGGCGCGCCGACCGTCGCGCCGCGGGCCAGCACGTCGCCCAGCGCCCACACGTCCGCGCCCTGCGGGTGCACGCCGACCGCGAGGTCGTGCATGATCCCGAGCGCCATCCCGCCGTCGAGCGCCGCGCGCTGCGCCGCGGCCAGCTGCTCGTCGGCGAGCCACTGCAGCCACATGTGGAACTCGACCCGCTCGGCCAGCTCCTCGCGGAGCGTCGCGACGAGCGCCGACGACGGGTCGAGCGCCTCCTGCGGCCACGCGGGGGCGTCGTCGTACTTCTCCGCGAGCGCGCACCAGAGCGCGAACGTCTCGAGCCCGGAACCCTCCTGCGCGACGAACGCGTCGAACGCGGCCTGCCGCGCGGCCGACCGCGGCGCGGCGAACACGACCTCCAGGGCCGCGCGCTTGGCGGTCCAGGCGGCGTCCCGGTCGATCGGTCCGGCGTCGCCGTCGGTGGCCAGCACGGGCTCGGCGGCCCACTCGATCAGGGTGCGGTCCGCGGACGAGAGGTAGCCGGCCTCGCGGACGTCCTCCACCCGGATGTAGAGCGGGTTCACGAAGCGCCGGGTGGTCGGCAGGTACGGGGACGGCGTCAGCGGGACCACCGGCTCGGCGGCGTGCAGCGGGTTGATGAGCAGGAAGTCCGCGCCGAGCTCACGACCGGCCAGCCACCCGATCTCCGCGAGGTCCGCGAGGTCACCCACGCCCCACGACGTGCGGGAGCGGACCGAGTAGAGCTGGGCCATGAGCCCCCAGGCGCGGTGCCCCCGCAGTGCCTCGGGCAGCTGCAGGTGCGACGGCGTGACCACGAGCGGGCTGTGCGCCGTGGCGCTCGGGCCCTCGGCCACGATCTCGTGCCAGCCGAGCGGGAGGTCCGGCGGCAGCGTGAACGTCGCGCGGCCGACCAGCCGGCCGTCGACCGTCCGCGGGTCCACCTGCACGTCGGCCTGCGACACCTCGCGCCGCCCGCCGCCCACCTCGGGGTCGAGCTCGATCCACACCTCGACGGGGTCGCCATGCGTCACGTGCACCGGGACGTGGGCCTGGCGCCCCTCGCGCACGACCAGCACGGGAGGCAGCGTCCGGCGCCACGGCATGTCCTCGACGTGCGCGATCGCGAGGTCGACCCGCTCGGGCGACGAGGCGTCGACACCCAGGGCGCCCAGCACACCCTGCAGCGTGGCGGCGGAGGCCCGCCGGTTCCGACCGTGGAAGTCCCAGTGGTCGGGGACGACTCCGTAGGCGGCCGCCAGGCGCAGGAGGGCGGAGGACGCGGTGCCGGGGTCGTCTGCCACAGCCCGATCCTGCCAGAGCGGCGCGCGCGCACGCAGGACGAACGCTCCCGACCGCGACACGCGCACCAGGTCACGGCCTCGCGTCGTAGCCTTGCGGACCATGACTGCACCCGCTCTGCGCACCTATCCGCCGGCCCCTCGGCTGGATCTCGTCGAGGACCTGCACGGGCACCCGGTCGCCGACCCCTTCCGCCCGCTCGAGGACGCGGCGTCGGACGAGACCGAGGCGTGGTCGCTCGCGCAGGACGACCTGTACGCCGCGTACCGGGCCGAGCTGGGCAGCGGCGGTGCGTTCGCCACCGAGCCGCTGACCGCGCGCCTGCGCGAGCTGCTCGGCGCCGGCTTCGTGAGCCCGCCGGCGTGGCGCGGCGAGCGGCGGTTCTTCTCCCGGCGCGCCGGCGACCAGGAGCACGCGGTGGTGGTCGTCGTCGACGGGGACGACGAGCGCGTCCTGCTCGACCCGATCGCGATCGACCCCGCCGGCACCACCACGCTCGACGCGTGGCAGCCGTCCAAGGAGGGCCATCTCGTGGCCTACCAGGTGTCGTCGGGAGGCACCGAGGAGAGCGTGCTGCACGTGCTCGACGTCGAGTCCGGCGAGCTCGTGGACGGGCCGATCGACCGCGCACGGTACTCGCCCGTGGCGTGGCTGCCGGGCGGCGAGGCCTTCTTCTACGTGCGCCGGCTGCCGCCGGAGGAGCTCCCCGACGACGAGGCGCAGTACCACCGCCGCGTCTGGCTGCACACGCTGGGCACGCCCGCCGCGAACGACGTCGAGGTCTTCGGCGCCGGGCTCGACCACACCAACTACTACGGCGTCTCCGTGTCCCGCGACGGGCGGTGGCTGATCGTGTCGGCCTCCGCCGGCACCGCACCCCGCACGGACGTCTGGATCGCCGACCTGGTCACCTCGGAGCCGTCCGCCCCGGCGTTCGTCGAGGTGGCCGTCGGGCTCGACGCCGAGAGCGGCGCCTGGGTGGCCCGCGACGGACGCCTGTACGTGCACACGAACCTCGACGCCCCGCGCGGGCGGGTGGTCGTCACCGACCCCACCGCTCCGGGCGTCGAGCACTGGGCGACCCTGGTGGCGCAGGACCCGACCGCCGTGCTCGAGGACATCGCGTTCACCGACGGCGGCGGCGACGACACGACCCCCGACCTGCTCCTGGTGTCGTGGCGCCGGCACGCGGTCTCCGAGGTGACGGTGCACGACCCCCGGACGGGGACGCGGACCGGCTCCGTGGACCTGCCGGGGCTCGGCTCCATCTCCGGCCTGGCGACGCGTCCCGAGGGCGGGCCCGAGGTCTGGTTCTCGTACGCCGACCACACGACGCCGAGCAGCGTGCACCGGTTCGACGCGAGCACGGGCGAGACGTCGCTGTGGGCGGCCCCTCCCGGGCTCGTCGCCGACCTCCCCGACGTCCGCGCCCGGCAGATCGAGGTGACCAGCGCCGACGGGACCACCGTCCGCGCGTTCGTCGTCGCCCGCACGGACGCGCTCGACGCCGACGGCCGGCCCCTCGCGCCCGCGCCGACGATCCTCTACGGGTACGGCGGCTTCCAGATCTCGCTGGACCCCGCCTTCTCGGCCACCACCCTCGCGTGGGTCGAGACCGGCGGCGTGTACGTCGTCGCCAACCTGCGCGGCGGCGGCGAGGAGGGCGAGGAGTGGCACCGCGCGGGCATGCGGGCGCACAAGCAGAACGTGTTCGACGACTTCCACGCGGTCGGCGACCACCTCGTCGCGCAGGGCTGGACCACCCCGGAGATGCTGGCGTGCTGGGGTGGCTCCAACGGCGGCCTGCTCGTCGGCGCCGCCGTCACGCAGCGCCCCGACCTGTTCGCCGCGGCGGTGTGCTCGGCCCCGCTGCTCGACATGGTCCGCTACCAGCGCTTCGGCCTCGGCGTGACGTGGACCGAGGAGTACGGCGACGCCGACGACCCGACCGAGCTGGGCTGGCTGCTCGGCTACTCCCCGTACCACCGGGTGGTCGACGGCACCGACTACCCCGCCACGCTGTTCACGGTCTTCGAGGGCGACACCCGCGTCGACCCGCTGCACGCCCGCAAGCTCGCGGCGGCGCTCCAGGCGGCGACCAGCGGTGACCGCCCCGTGCTGGTCCGGCGCGAGCGCGGAGTCGGGCACGGCGGCCGCGCGCTGTCGCGCACCGTCGCGCTCACGGTCGAGCAGCTGCAGTTCGTGGCCGACCGCACGGGGGCGCGCGCGTGAGGGGACTTCTCCTGATCGCCGCCACGACCCCCAGCCCGTCGCCCAGCGACGAGCTGCTGCCCGACGACAAGACCTCCCCGAACGCGTGGGTCCAGTGGTTCCTGGGGCTCCCGCTGCGAATCATCCTCATCGTCGGCATCAGCAGCATCGCCCTGGTCCTCCTGCGTCGGGCGATCCGGACGATCACGAACCACGTCGCCGACGGGACGCCGTTCCTCGACCGCGGGATCCTGCGCCCGCTCGGCGAGACGGAGGTCGGCGGTGTGCTCGCGAAGGCCAACCCGCTGGCCAGCGCCCGCCGCGCGCAGCGGGCCCGGACCCTGGGGTCCGTGCTGCGCTCGACCGCGACCATCGTCGTCGGCGGCATCGCGTTCTTCCTCGTCCTCGGGGAGCTCGGGGTCAACCTGGCGCCGTTCATCGCGTCGGCCGGCGTCATCGGCGTGGCGCTCGGCTTCGGCGCGCAGAGCCTGGTCAAGGACTTCCTCACCGGTCTCTTCATGCTGCTGGAGGACCAGTACGGCGTCGGCGACGTGGTCGACGTCGGGCCGGCCACCGGGACGGTCGAGGCGGTCACGCTGCGCATCACGAAGATCCGGGACGCCGACGGCACCCTCTGGTACGTCCCGAACGGCACGATGCTGCGCGTCGGCAACAAGACGCAGGGGTGGGCGACGGCGGTCGTCGAGATCGACGTCGACTACTTCGCCGACCTCGACCAGGTCCGCGCGCTGCTCGGCGAGGCGGCGTCCCGCGTGGTGAAGGACCCGGTCGTGGGCGCGCACGTCCTCGGCACGCCGACGATCACCGGCATCGAGCGGCTCAGTGCCGACGCCGTCACGCTGCGCCTCAAGGTCAAGACGTCGCCGGCCATGCAGTGGGAGGTCGCCCGCGAGCTGCGGATCGCCACCCGCGACGTGCTCGAGCGCGCCGACGTCCCGCTCGCGGGGCAGCGCGAGCTCATGGCCACGCACCGCGCGGCCGGCGGGGCCGAGGACGGCACGACGCCGCGGGACCCGCGCGACACCCCGCTCGACGACCTGGTGTCCGACCGCGACGCCAGGGTCGCGACGACCGGGGACGAACCCGAGCCGACGGAGCAGCCGGCCCCCACGGAAGAGCGCTGAGCTACCGCCCCGGCGGGCCGTCCAGCACCGTGGGCACGTACTCGAGCAGCTGGATCCGCCCGTCGAACGTACGGCTGTCCACCATCTCGAGGCCGACGTCCGGGTAGCCGTCGTAGATGCGCTCGCGCCCGGTGCGCCCCGTGATCACGGGGAAGACGACCACGCGGTAGCGGTCGACGAGGCCTGCCTCGAGCAGCGACCGGCACAGCGTGAGGCTGCCGATCGTGCGCAGGCCGGGGACGTCGCTCTCCTTCATCGCGCGGACCGCCTCGACGGGGTCCTCGTCGACGAGGCGCGTGTTCGCCCAGGTCAGCGGCTGGCTCAACGTCGACGAGAACACGACCTTCGGCATCGCGGTCAGCTGGTCCACGCCCTCCTCCCCGGAGGCGGCGAACTGCGACATCAGCCGGTACGTCGTGGCGCCCATGAGCACCGTCCAGCTGCTCTCCGGTGACGCCTCCAGCCAGGCCAGGTACTCGGGCCCCTCGAGACCCCACCAGCCCGGCCAGCCGTCCGCCGACGCGTACCCGTCGAGCGAGGTGATGAAGTCGACCAGCAGCTCTGCCATCGGATCCTCCGGTTGCTCGCGCTCGTCTCCACCGTGCACGCGACGACGGGCGTCGGCAACCCCTTCGGTCAGGCCCAGTCCAGCAACGGCTCGCCGGCCTCGACCGGCACTCCGTCGGCGACCAGCACCGTGAGCACGTCCGGGTCCGCCTGGAGCGCGACGACCGGGCAGATGGTCGCCAGGCCCGCCGCGGTGACGTCGACGGGCGACCAGGTGATCAGCCGGTCCCCGGCGCGCACGCGCTGCCCGCCGTCGACGTGCAGGGTGAACCCCTGCCCCGCGAGCCCGACGGTGTCGATGCCGAGGTGCACGAGGATCGTCCGACCCTCCCCCAGCTCGAGCGCGAACGCGTGAGGGTGCAGGGCGCCGATCACGCCGTCGGCGGGCGCCAGCACGGTCTGGGTCTGCATGTGCTGCGGCTCGATCGCGACACCCGGTCCCACGATGCCCTCCGCGAAGACCGGGTCGGGCACGGCGGTGACGGGTCGGAGCACCCCGGTGAGCGGGCTGAGCAGCCGGATCGTCGTCATCGGCTGCGACGGGCGGTCAGCGCAGGCTGTCGAGCTCGGCAGCGAGGTTGTCGGCCTCCGGGCCGACGATCACCTGGACGATGCGACCGGAGCGCACGACGCCGAACGCGCCGCTCGCCTTGAGCGCGACCTCGTCGACGAGGTGGGCGTCGCTCACCTCGACGCGGAGCCGGGTGATGCACGGCTCGAGGTCGACGACGTTCGCGTCGCCGCCCAGCGCTGCGAGGATCTGCTCTGCCTTGCTCATGGAACTCCCCAGCTCACGTGGCGCCGGTCGGCGCACCGCCACAGCCTAACCCTGAGACGGCGCTCACATGCCGCAGCGTCGACGAGCCCCCGTGTCCGGCTGGCGTCGGCCGACGCCGAGGGACCACACTGCGATCAGGTCGACGAGGAGGTCACGTCAGGTGAGTCCGGTGCATGCTGCAACCCCCACGGTCCTCACCGGCATCGGGGTGAGCCCCGGGCGGGTGGTGGCGCCCGCCGTGCTCATGCCGGACCCGATCGCGGAGCCACCCTCGGGCCGGCGCCTGCCGCCCGGTACGGACTACGCGGAGGCCGCCAAGCGCATCGGCGTGGCCTCCGAGGTGGTCCGCGCGGCGCTCGACGCCGCCGCCGACCGCGCCCAGGGCGAGAGCGCCGACCTCCTGCACGCCACCGCGGCGATCGCCGCCGACCCGACGCTGGTCGCCGACGCCGAGCAGCGCGTCGTCGAGGACCGGTTGGTCCCGGAGCGCGCGGTCTGGGAGGCGGCCGAGGCGGTGGCCGCCCAGTTCGAGGCGCTCGGCGGCTACTTCGCGGAGCGCACGCGCGACATCGCCGACGTGCGGGACCGCCTGGTCGCCGAGCTGACCGGCCGACCGGCGCCCGGCGTGCCCGCGCACGAGGCGCCGTTCGTGCTCGTCGCCGCCGACCTGGCGCCCGCGATCGTCGCGACGCTGGACGTCGACCGGGTGCGCGCGATCGTCACCGGCACCGGCGGCCCCACGTCGCACACCGCGATCCTGGCTCGCGCTCGCGGCATCCCGACCGTCGTCGCCGCCCGGGGAGCCGAGGCCGCGGTGCAGGCCGAGACGCTGGTGCTCGTCGACGGGTCCGCGGGCACGGTCACGATCGACCCCACCGAGGAGCAGGTCGCGGCCGCCCTGGCGCTGGCCGCGCAGGTGCGCACGTTCGACGGCCACGGGCACACGTCGGACGGCCACCACGTCGAGCTCCTGGCGAACGTCGGCGACCCCGCCGACGCCGCGCCGGCCGCCGCCGCGGGCGCGGAGGGTGTCGGGCTGTTCCGCACCGAGTTCGGGTTCCTCGACCGCGAGGAGGCCCCCAGCATCGACGAGCAGGTGGCGGCCTACCGGCGCGTGCTCACGGCGTTCCCCGGCCGCAAGGTCGTCGTCCGCACGCTCGACGCCGGCGCCGACAAGCCCCTCCCGTTCCTCGCCGGCGATCCCGAGGTCAACCCGGCGCTCGGCGTCCGCGGGCTGCGCACCGCCGTCCGGCACCCCGAGGTCCTCCAGGACCAGCTCGCGGCGATCGCCCGGGCGGCGGCCGCCGAGACGGCCGATGTCTGGGTCATGGCGCCGATGGTGTCCACGGTCGACGAGACCGCGCAGTTCGTGGCGGCGTGCGCGGCGCACGGCCTGGGCGTCGCCGGGGTCATGATCGAGGTACCCAGCGCCGCGCTCCTGGCCGGGCCGATCCTCGCGCACGCGGCGTTCGCGAGCATCGGCACCAACGACCTCACGCAGTACGCGATGGCCGCCGACCGCCTGCTCGGCGCGGTCGCCGAGCTGTCCGACCCGTGGCAGCCGGCGGTCCTGCACCTGGTGGCCGCGGCGTGCAACGGCGGCGCGCAGCAGGGCCGGCCCGTCGGCGTCTGTGGCGAGGCCGCGGCCAGCCCCGCGCTCGCCGCCGTGCTGGTCGGCCTCGGGGTGTCGTCGCTGTCGATGACTCCCCGCGCGCTCCCCGACGTCGCCGCCCTGCTCGCCGCGACGTCGCTGGAGGAGTGCCGACGCCTCGCGCAGCTGGCGCTCGCCGCGTCCAGCGCGGCGGACGCGCGGGCCGTCGTGCGTGCCGGGCTGCCCGTGCTGGAGGAGCTGGGGCTCTGATCCCGCGTGTGAGGATGGCCGCGTGAGATCCGACTCCTTCTATGCGGCGATCGGCGGGCACGACACGTTCGTGGCCCTGGTCGACGAGTTCTACCGCGGCGTCGCCGACGACCCGGTGCTGCGCCCGATGTACCCCGAGCAGGACCTCGGACCCGCCGCCGAGCGGCTGACCCTGTTCCTCGAGCAGTACTGGGGCGGTCCGACCACCTACTCCGACGAGCGCGGGCACCCGCGGCTGCGCATGCGGCACGCGCCCTTCAAGGTGAACCCGGACGCGCGCGACCGGTGGCTGCTGCACATGCGCGCGGCCGTCGACAGCCTGGGCCTCGCGCCGATGCACCACGCGCAGCTCTGGGACTACCTGGAGCGTGCCGCGTACTCGATGATCAACACGTTCGACGACTGACCTGCGGCTGCGACGGACATCACGCCTCCCGGACACCGACCCGGACGCGTCCGTCATGAGACGCTGCCGTCCATGACGACCGAGCCCGACCCGACCGCTCCCGTCCTCGACATCCTGCGGCTGGCGGACGACCCGGCGGCGCCGGACGTCTTCACGGGGCGGAGCCTGCCGCAGCCCAGCGGCCGCGTGTTCGGTGGTCAGGTGCTCGCCCAGTCGTTGCTCGCCGCGGGCCGGACGGTCCCCGAGGGCCGCCTGCCGCACTCGTTGCACGGCTACTTCCTGCGGGCCGGGGACGCGCGCGAGCCCATCACCTTCGCCGTCGAGCGGCTGCGCGACGGCCGCTCGTTCACCGCCCGCCGGACGCATGCGCTGCAGGGCGGCGAGGCGATCCTGTCGATGATCGCGTCGTTCCAGGAGCAGCAGCCCGGGCTCGACTACGCCGACCCGATGCCGACCGGCATCCCGGGACCGGAGGACGTGCCGTCCGCGCTCGACCTGCTCGGCGGGATCGACCACCCCGTCGCCAAGTTCTGGACCCAGGAGGCCGCGTTCGACGTCCGGCACGTCGACGGCGCGATCTACCTGGGCCCGCCCCGCGAGGCGACCGGCCAGCAGGCCGTGTGGTTCCGGTCGCGGGGACCGCTGCCCGACGACCAGCTGCTGCACCGCGCGCTGCTCGCGTACGCGTGCGACCAGGTGATGCTCGAGCCGATCCTTCGCCGGGCCGGCCGGTCGTGGGTGACCCGCGGCCTGTCGATCGCCAGCCTGGACCACGCCATGTGGTGGCACCGCGACGTACGGGTGGACGACTGGCTCCTGTACGTGCAGTCGACGCCGAGCGCCCAGGGCGGTCGCGGCCTCGGCGCCGCACGCGTGTTCACCCGTGACGGCACGCTCGTCGCGTCCGTCGCCCAGGAGGGCATGGTCCGCTTCCCGGACTGACGTTCCGCGCGCGGCCCGGGCCGCTCCGGGCGACACTTCCGGCATGGTCCGCCTGCGCCGCGTCCGCATCGACGCCCCCGGTTGGTCGCGACGCCGCGCCGGCCGGGGGTTCGTCTACCTCGACCTCGACAAGGTCCGCATCGTCGACGAGGAGCACCTGGAGCGGATCACCACGCTCGCGATCCCGCCCGCGTGGCGTGACGTGTGGATCAGCCCGTGGCCCAACGGGCACATCCAGGCCGCGGGGCTCGACGACGCCGAGCGGCGGCAGTACCTCTACCACCAGCAGTGGACACTGCGCCGGGGTCGGCTCAAGCACGACCGGGTGCTCGACATCGCCCGCCGGCTGCCGGCCGCCCGGCGCCGGGTCCGCGCGGACCTGGCGCTGGAGGGCATGCCTCGCGAGAAGGTCCTCGCGCTCGCGTTCCGGCTGCTCGACCTCGCGTACCTGCGGGTGGGCGGCGAGGGGTACGCGCTCCAGCACGGGTCCTACGGGCTCGCCACGCTGCTGCGCTCGCACGTCCGCGTCCTGGCTCCCGAGCACGACGGGGACCCCGGCCGCGTGCACCTGAACTTCCCCGCCAAGTCGGGTCAGGTGCGGGACACGGTCGTGGAGGACGATGTCGTCGCCACCACGGTGCGCACCCTGACGCGCCGCCGGGACGACGGCGAGGAGCTCCTGGCGTGGCGCGACGACGACGGCGGCTGGCACGACGTGACCAGCGCGGACGTGGGGGCCTACGTCAAGCGGCAGCTGGGCGACGAGGCGACCCCGAAGGACTTCCGCACGTGGCACGCGACGGTGCTGGCCGCGCGCGGGCTCGCCGACGCCGGCGCCCCGCCGACGTCCGAGCGGGCGCGCCGACGGGTCGTCACGGACGTCGTCCGCGCGGTCGCCGAGGAGCTGGGGAACACCCCGGCCGTGTGCCGGGCGTCGTACATCGACCCTCGGATCATCGACCTCTGGGAGCGCGGGCAGACCATCCGGCCGACCCGCTCGCAGGCCGTCGCCGAGCGGGAGACGCTCGCTCTGCTGAGCCCCGGCTGAGGATCCGGCGCGACCGGGTGCGAGGTCGGGCAGGTGACCGCAGACTTCCCAGATGGCTACCGCCCCGGACGACCTGCTGCCCGAACCCGTCGCCGACACGCTCGACGGGCTCGTCCCGGGACTCGGCCCGGACGGCCACCCGCGCCCCGACGCGCCGCTCGTCGCGGTCACCGGCGTCACCGGGTACGTCGGCGGGCGGCTGGTCCCGGAGCTGCTGGCGGCCGGCTACCGCGTCCGGGCGATCGCCCGGAACCCCGACCGCCTCCGGGGTCACCCCTGGTACGCCGACGTCGAGGTCGCCGCGGCGGACGCCGACGAGCCGGCGCAGATCCGTGCCGCGCTCGAGGGCGCCGACGTCGCCTACTACCTGATCCACTCGCTCGGCTCCGGGAGGAGCTTCGAGTCGACGGACCGGCACACCGCCCTGACATTCGCGCAGGCGGCCCGCGAGGCCGGCGTCGGGCGCATCGTGTACCTCGGCGGGCTCTATCCCGAGGGCGAGGAGCTCTCGCCGCACCTGGCCTCGCGCACCGAGGTGGGCGAGATCCTGCTCGCCTCCGGCGTGCCGACGACGGTGCTGCGCGCCGCGGTCATCCTCGGCTCCGGGTCGGCGTCCTTCGAGATGATGCGGTACCTCACCGAGCGGCTGCCGGCGATGACGGTCCCGCGCTGGGTGGAGAACCGGATCCAGCCCATCGCGATCCGCGACGTGCTGCGCTACCTCGTCGGCTCGGCGGCGATGCCCGCCGAGGTCAGCCGGGGCTTCGACATCGGCGGCCCCGACGTCCTGACGTACCGCGACATGATGCAGCGCTACGCGAAGGCCGCCGGGCTCCCCCGGCGGATCATCGTCGGGGTCGGCGTGCTCACCCCGCGCCTGTCCAGCCTGTGGGTCTCGTTGGTGACGCCGGTGCCGTCCGGCCTCGCCCGGCCGCTCGTCGAGTCCCTGGTGCACGAGGTCGTGTGCGACGAGCACGACATCGCCGCGCTCGTCCCCGACCCGCCGGGCGGCCTCATCGGGTTCGACCGGGCCGTCCGGCTCGCGCTGCAGCGGGTGCAGGACGCCGCCGTCGCCACCCGGTGGTCGTCGGCGGCGATCCCGGGCGCACCCAGCGACCCGCTGCCCAGCGACCCCGACTGGGCGGGCGGCTCGTTGTTCGTCGACGAGCGCCAGGTCACCGTCGACGCGTCGCCCGCCTCCCTCTGGCGGGTGCTCGAGGCGGTCGGCGGCGAGCACGGCTGGTACTCGTGGGGCCTCGCGTGGCGGATCCGCGGGCTCGCCGACCGGCTGGTCGGCGGGCCGGGGCTGCGCCGCGGTCGTCGCGACCCCCGGTTGCTCCTGGTGGACGACGCGGTCGACTTCTGGCGCGTCGAGGCCATCGAGGAGGGCCGGCTCCTGCGGCTGCGGGCCGAGATGCGGGTGCCGGGCCTGGCCTGGCTGGAGCTGCGTGTGGAACCGGGCGGGGACGCGCCCGACGCGGCGCCGACGGTCTTCGCGCAGCGCGCCCTGTTCCACCCCAAGGGTCTGCTCGGCCAGCTCTACTGGTGGTCGGTGTACCCGTTCCACGGCGTGGTGTTCGGGGGCATGCAGCGCAACATCGCCCGCGCGGCCGAGACGGCGGAGCGGGCGCGCACCGACCGGCGGCCGACGAGCGGTCGGGACGCCGGCGTCAGCGCCGCCGCCGGATGACGACCGGGTCCTCCACGTAGGCGCCCCACGCCTCGCGGCCGGCGGGGTCGATGCGGCGCGGCGCCCCGGTCACGGCGTCGACCAGCACGAGCGTCGTGAGAGCGCGCGCGTAGGTCACGCGGTCCGGGCCGGGCTCCCCCGCGTCCCGCACCTCGTAGCAGACGTCGAGGCTCGCCCCGCCGAGGTGCCCGATCCACATCTCGACGATCACCGGGGTCCGGCGGTAGCCCAGCGGCCTGAGGTACTCGATCTCCTGCCGCGCGACGAGCGTCGACAGCTCCGCCCCCGGGCCGGCGTCGAGCACGGCGGTGGGCCACGCGCTCTCGACGCGGGTGCCGTCGGGCGCCGCGGGGTGGCTCCAGAACGCCTCGATCCGCGCCTCCTCGAGCAGCCGGAGCATCTCGACGTTGTTGACGTGCTGGTAGGCGTCCATGTCCGACCAGCGCAGCTGGACGGGAACCTCGAGGCGGGTCATGCCGACGATCCTAGGAGCGGCCGGCCACCGCCTCCGACGCCGACCGCCAGGCGGTCGCCCGCATCGCCCGTCCGTCAGGCCGCGGCCTTCGACGCGGCGGCCCGGCAGCGGGCCAGCGCGTCCATCTCGGCGGCGACCGGGCCGATGACGTGGTCGTTCACCGCGAGCGCCACCGAGGCACCCAGCCGGCGACGAGCCTTCGCGGCACGCCGCCGCCCCCCGAGCGCGCCGAGCACCCACCCGACGCCGGCCACGAGCAGACCCGCGGCCACTCCCGCGAGCAGGAGGAGCGTCGGCGCGGGGAGCCCCCACCACATCGGGGTCTCGGGCGCCGGCAGCCGCAGCCAGCCGAGGGCCGCCAGGCCGACGAGCCAGAGCAGCCCCGCCACGGCCACGGCCAGCAGGAGCCACTGCACGAGGGCGAGGAGCCGCCACGTCACCGGCACGCGCGCGTCCGCGACGGGCACCCGGACCACGGTCCGGTCGAGCACGTCGTCGAGGTCCACCTCGGCGGCGCGGGACCGCGCGGCCAGCACCCAGTCGTCGGGCGCGCCCGCCGACGCCGCGTCCACGTAGGTGCGGACCGCGCTCACCGCGGCAGCGCGCTCGCCGGCGGCGGGTGCGGACCGAGACGACCGCGCCAGGTCCTCCTGGCCCGCCTTGGCGCGCTCGCGTCCCAGGCCCAGCCGGCGCAGCGGGTCCGGGCGCAGCCGCGCGACCCAGCGCGTCACGGGCCAGCCGGTCGCGGCCCGCGCCGACCGGCGGGTCGACCGGCGCACGGCGTCCGCGACCTCGTCGATGCCCGCCGCCGCCTCCCAGGCCCCCACCAGCGCCGCCGCCGCACCGACCTCGCGGCGCGTGTCGGGCGGTCGACCGCAGGCCTCCACCAACGCCCGGGCCGCCAGCCGGACGTCGCCGGTGACCCGCTCGGTCGCCGCGAGCCGGCGCTGGGCCGCGCGCGCGAGCAGGTCGCGCAGCTCGGTGACGCCGGCGCCGGTCGACGCGCTCACGGCCAGCACCGGCGACGCGGCGAGCCCGTCGTCGGCGGCCAGCCGCTGCAGGTCGGCCACCATCGCCCGCTGCTCCGCGACGTCCAGCCGGTCGGCCTGGTTGAGCACCAGCACGACGACGCTCGCGTGGTCGGCCAGCCCGCGCAGGTAGCGCGCGTGCAGGGCGGCGTCGGCGTACTTCTGCGGGTCGACCACCCAGACGAGCAGGTCGACGCGCTCGTAGAGGCGCTCGGCGATCGCACGGTGCTCGGTCACCACGGAGTCGTGGTCGGGCAGGTCGAGCAGGACCAGGCCGGTGGCCGACGCCTGCAGCGCGCGGCTGCTCGCGACGTGCCGCTCCTGGACGTCGAGCCAGTCGAGGAGCTCGTCGGCGCCGTGCACGTCGGCGGTCCCGGACCGCTCCGGAACGATCACGGCGACCGGCCGGCCGGTGGTCGGCCGGCGCACGCCGGGCTCCGCGACCCGTGCCTCCGCGAGGGCGTTGAGCAGCGACGACTTGCCCGACCCGGTCGCGCCCGCCAGCGCGACGACCGTGTACTCGCCGGACAGGGCCGCGCGGTCCCGCGCCCGGGCGACCACCGCCGCCGGTGCCTCCAGCGCGGCGTCGGGCAGCCGTCCGCGAGCCAGCCCGACGGCCTCGTCGAGCGAGGCGACCCGGTCGCGCAGGCTCGTGGGCGAGACGCTCCGGCTCATCCGGTCCCCCGGAGCCAGCGGCTCCACCAGTGGCTCCGCGCCGGCTCCTCCGGTCCGGCGACCGCGGCGTGCGCCGCCCGCTCGACCGCGCCGGTGCCCCGCAGGTTCCCGCGGCCACCCGCGAGCTCGCCGGCGGTGCCCCAGACCGTCGCCGCAGGTCGGGCCGCCATGGCCGACCGCACCCGCGCGGCCGCCGCGCGCAGGTCGTCGCCGTCGCGAGCGGCCGCGCCCGTCGCGTCCAGCTGGCGCGTGAACCGCGCCGACTCCTCGTCGAGCAGCGCCTCGGTGCGGGCGGCGAGCCGCTCGTGGGCCTCCTGCGTGAGCCGGCGGACCGCCTCGTCCCCGAACACCGCCTCGAGCACGCGCTGCGCGAGCAGGACCGTCCCTCCGACGATGCCCACCTCGGCGCCGGTGAGCCCACCCGTCGACGCGAACACCGCGACCATGAGCACCGCACCGAGCCCGTTGACCCCGTACGAGAACGCCCGCGCCGCCGTCCGGCGCCCGGCGCCCTCCGTCTCGACCAGCGCGAGCACGTCGCCCTGCCACGCACGCACCTGCTCCGCGGTCCGCGTGCGCAGGTCGCCCGAGGCGCGGGACAGCGCCAGCCCGTCGAGCAGCGCGAGCCCGGCGGGGTCGTGCCGCCATGTGGCGTGGGCGCTCTCGGCGGCCTCCTCGGCGGCGTCCTGGATGACAGCCGACAGCCCGTGGGCCACCGCCTCGACGAGCGCCGGCTCGGCCGGCYGGCGCCCGCGCACGAAGCCCACGACGCGGTCGCGCAGCCGCGAGACGCCCTGCTCCATGGACCGGAACCACTCGCTCGTGCCGACGACGTCCTGCCAGCGCGCCAGCACCTCGCCCCGCAGCAGCGAACCGTCGGACGTCGCGTGGGCCACCTGGGCGGCCGCCGTCGCGTACGCGGCCGTGACCGCCCCGCGCAACCGCCCGTCCGCCGCCCGCTGGTCGTCCGCCGCCGTCGCGAGGTCCAGCGCGCGCCGGGACACGTCCGCCACGGCGCCGTCCCACGTCTCCGCCAGCGCCGTGGCGCGGGCCTGCGGGTCGGTCGCGGTGGTGGTGAGGAAGTCCGCGATGGGACCCACCGCCGACTCCGGCAGCAGACCGTCCTCGAGCTCCACCTCCGGGACGACGAGGACCGTCGCGGACCCGAGGCCGGCCTCGTCGAGCATCTGCCGCAGGTGGTCCCCGACCGCCGTCTCGGCGCCGACGTCCACCCGGTCGAGCACGAGCGCGAGGTGCGTGCCTCGGCGGGCCGCGTCGGCCAGCAGCTCCCACGGGACCGCGTCGGCGTACCGCGCGGCCGTGGTGATGAACAGCCAGACGTCCGCGGCGCCCAGCAGCTGGGCGGCGAGGATGCGGTTGCCCTCCTCGACGGAGTCCACGTCCGGCGCGTCCAGCAGCGCGAGGCCGACCGGCAGGGCGTCGGAGGCCACGAGCCGCAGCCCGGGCCGGGCACCCGCGAGGCGCCCCTCCTCGGCGGAGTCGGCCCGCGTGAGCGACGGCAGCACGCGGTCCGAGCTGAACCAGCGCACGTCCAGCGGGTGGTGCACCAGGACGGGCCAGCGGGTGGTCGGCCGCAGCACTCCGGACGGGCTGACCTCGGTGCCGACCAGCGAGTTCACGACCGTCGACTTGCCGGCCCCCGTGGACCCCCCGACGACCACGAGGACCGGGGCGCCCGGGTCGCGCAGGCGAGGCAGCAGGTAGTCGTCGAGCTGGTCGAGGACCCGCGTGCGGTCCGCGCGGGCGGCCGCGGCCGTCGTCGTCTCGAGCGGGAGGCGCAGGTCGGCGACGTGGCTGCGCAGCGCGAGCAGCGCGCCGACGAGCTCGTCGTGCTCCATCGCCGCACCGCCTCTCTCACGTCGTAGCGAGCGTATCTGCGCAGGTCCGCGCACGGACGCCGAGCGCGGGCCGGTCGGGCATCCTCCCACCGGCCCGACCGATCGTGCAGCAGAAGGCCCGGTCGCGCGCGTCGAGGACGACGACGGCCGCCCGGCACACGAGGTGCGAGGCGGCCGTCGTCGGACCCGAGCGGGCCGAGCGCGCGGGCGACCGTCCTCCGGTCAGCCCGCGGCGGTCGGCTCAGTCGCGGCGCAGCTTGCGGTACGTCACGCGGTGCGGCCGGGCGGCGTCGGCCCCAAGCCTGGCGACCTTGTTCTCCTCGTACGAGGCGAAGTTGCCCTCGAACCAGTACCAGTTCGCCGGGTTCTCCTCGGTGCCCTCGTAGGCCAGGATGTGCGTCGCCACCCGGTCGAGGAACCACCGGTCGTGGGAGACCACGACGGCGCAGCCGGGGAACTCGAGCAGGGCGTTCTCCAGCGAGCCCAGCGTCTCGACGTCCAGGTCGTTGGTCGGCTCGTCGAGCAGCAGCAGGTTGCCGCCCTGCTTGAGCGTCAGCGCGAGGTTGAGCCGGTTGCGCTCGCCACCCGACAGCACGCCGGCGGGCTTCTGCTGGTCCGGACCCTTGAACCCGAACGCGGCGACGTACGCCCGCGACGGCATCTCGACGTTGCCCACCTTGAGGAAGTCGAGCCCGTCCGAGACCACCTCGAACAGGGTCTTCTTCGGGTCGATGCCACCGCGCGACTGGTCGACGTAGGAGATCGACACGGTCTCGCCCACCTTGAGCTCGCCCTTGTCCAGCGGCTCGAGCCCCACGATCGTCTTGAACAGCGTGGTCTTGCCGACGCCGTTCGGACCGATGACCCCGACGATGCCGTTGCGCGGGAGCGTGAAGCTCAGGCCGTCGATGAGCACGCGCCCGTCGAAGCCCTTCTCCAGGTCCTTCGCCTCGAGCACGATCGAGCCCAGACGCGGGCCCGGCGGGATCTGGATCTCCTCGAAGTCCAGCTTCCTCGTGCGGTCCGCCTCCGCGGCCATCTCCTCGTAGCGCGCCAGGCGCGACTTCGACTTGGTCTGGCGGCCCTTGGCGTTGGACCGCACCCACTCGAGCTCGTCCTTGAGGCGCTTGGCGAGCTTCAGGTCCTTCTTGCCCTGGATCGCGAGCCGCTCGCCCTTCTTCTCGAGGTACGTCGAGTAGTTGCCCTCGTACGGGTACAGGCGGCCGCGGTCGACCTCGCAGATCCACTCCGCGACGTGGTCGAGGAAGTACCGGTCGTGGGTGACGGCCAGGATGGCGCCCGGGTAGTCCTTGAGGTGCGCCTCCAGCCACAGCACGCTCTCGGCGTCGAGGTGGTTGGTGGGCTCGTCGAGGAGCAGCAGGTCGGGCTTCTCGAGGAGCAGCTTGCACAGGGCGACACGGCGGCGCTCGCCACCGGACAGCACCGTGACGTCGGCGTCCGCCGGCGGGCAGCGCAGGGCGTCCATCGCCTGCTCGAGCTGGGCGTCGAGGTCCCACGCGTCGGCGGCGTCGATCGCCTCCTGGAGCACGCCCATCTCCGCGAGCAGCGCGTCGAAGTCGGCGTCGGGCTCGGCCATCAGCGCCGAGATCTCGTTGTAGCGGTCGAGCTTGCCCTTGATCTCGGCGACGCCCTCCTCGACGTTGCCCAGCACCGTCTTCGCCTCGTTCAGCGGCGGCTCCTGCTGCAGGATGCCCACCGTGTAGCCCGGGCTCAGCCGCGCCTCGCCGTTCGACGGCTGGTCGAGGCCGGCCATGATCTTGAGGATCGTCGACTTGCCGGCACCGTTGGGGCCGACGACGCCGATCTTGGCGCCCGGCAGGAAGTTCAGGGTGACGTCGTCGAGGATGACCTTGTCGCCGTGCGCCTTGCGCGTCTTGTACATGGAGTAGATGAACTCAGCCACTGGCTCTTCGTCCGCCTCGGTGATCGTGGGGGTCGCCCCGGCGCTGACCTGGCTCGGGGCACTGCTGACCGGCACACCGGCGACGGCGGGCCGACCGCGCTGCACGCGTGCGCGCGGTCCGACCTACCGCGTCGCCGGGTCGCCGGTGCCCCAGCCTAGGCGATCACCCGGCCGCGGCCAGCGCGAGCTCGGGCTCGGGCTCGGGCTCGGGCTCGTCGGTGGGGGCCAGCCCCGCCCCCTCGTCGTCCGGGAGCACCTCGAGCCCCGAGACGTCCGCGACGCCGTCGTCGGAGCCCGGCGCCGCGACCGAGCTCACCGTCCGCGCGAAGTGGCTGCTGCCGAACGCCAGGTTGGGACCGAGCGCGATCGCGTCGAGCACGAGCGTGGTGCGCGGACCCTCGGGACCGGCCCACTCCTCGGTCGAGAGGGTGCCCTGCACGATCACCGGGTCACCCTTGCGCAGGGAGCGGGCGGCGTTGATCGCCATGGTGCGGAACGCCTTCACGTGGAACCACTCGGTCTGCGCGTCGCGCCAGACGCCCTCGCCCTTGTCGAACCAGCGGCGCGTGCTGCCCAGCCGGAACGTCGCGTACGGGACGCCGCCGTCGCTCTCGTGGAAGATGCGCGGCTCGGTGCCGATCCACCCCACCACGGTCAGATCCAGGGACTGCGTGCTCATGCGATGCCTCCAGTGCGGTGCGCCCCGGCGGGTGCGGGGCTCGTGCGACCAGGCTGCGCGGGCACGGGGTGGGACGACGGCCGAAGCCTCGGGCTCGTGGACGGCCGCGTCGCCGGCGGGGGCTGTGGGCGGCTCGCGGAGTGCCACGCCGACGGGTCGGGCCTCAGGCCGATCGACCGCCCCGAGCGCCGCTGTCCGGTGGGTCGGCCTCAGCCGCGGGCGGCCGCGATCAGCTCGCGCACGGTGCGGTGCTCCGCCAGCACGGCCTCGGTGGGCACGGCGAGGCGGGCGCGCGCCACGTTCTCGAGCGCGGCTCGACCGTCCTGCAGCACCTGCTCGGACCGCCTCCGTGCCGCGGACCGCCGCGCGGCGACGGACCCGATGGCGGCCGCGACGGCGAGGACGACCAGGACGATCGCCGCGACGGGCGCCCAGATGTTCGACCGCGTCCCGCCGACGAGCGACCCGACGGCGACCGACGCGACGAGCACGGCGGCGCCCGCGAGCACCACGGCGCCGATCAGGAGCCACAGCGAGAGGGCGGAGCGCCGGGTGGACACCGCGAGCTGCGTGAGAGCGTCGGTCACCGCGAGCCGCAGCTCCGCGGTCGAGGCGACCCGGTCGGCGACGTCGCGGCCCCACCGACGCGGCAGCCCGGCGGTCACGGCGTCGACCCACGCCGCGCGGGCGAGCCCGACCGTGTCCTCCTGGACCGCGCCGAACCCGGGGGCCGCGGCGGCCGTACCGGTCCGGACGGCCGCGGCAACGCCGGCCGCCACGGACGGCAGGCCGACCGCCGCGGAGAGCCGGTCGACGACGTCGGAGACGGAG